>NZ_JBEZXR010000027.1:0-103276 GCF_040638135.1 Streptomyces sp. NPDC026673
CCCGACCCCGGCCCACCCCACACGCAGCGGCGCGGTGCCTGACCGCGCCGGGCAATCGGGCGGGAGGGCGGGGAAACCGCCCGCCGCAGGCGCAAACGACCCGCACACGAACACCGGGCACCAGCAAACCGCACCCCCCGCGAAACCTCAGCGGAGCGTCACCCCTCGCCCCCCAACTTCCCCTCCAGCCCCGCCACAAGCCCCGGCTCCAACCCCGCGAGCGCGGCCAGTTGCTGATGCGTCGCCCCCGCGGGAACCGGTCGCGGCGCCGGTGTCCGCAACGGCGGCTCCCACCCCCGCTCGGGCGTCCAGCGCCGGACGACCCGGGCCGGGGCGCCCGCCACCACGGAGTGGTCGGGGACCTCGCCCCGCACGATCGCCCCCGCCGCGACGACCACGTTCCGCCCGATCCGCGCCCCCGGCAGGATCACCGCGCCGGCGCCCAGCCAGCTCCCCGACCCGATCTCGACCGGCGCGGAGCGCGGCCACTGGCGGCCGATGGGCTCGTGCGGGTCGTCGTAGGAGTGGTTGTCGCTCGTGACGTACACATACGGGCCGCAGTAGACGTCGTCGCCGAAGACGACCGGCCGTGAGGCGATGACATGGCTGCCGCGGCCCAGCACGACGCCGTTGCCGAGCCGGACGACGGGGTCGGGGCCGAGGTCGAGGCCGGGCATCATCCCGGCCGTGAGGGTGACCTGTTCGCCGATGATGCAGCACTCGCCGAGGTGGATCCACCGCTCGCCGAAGATCGTCCCCTGCGGGAACGCCAGCCGGGTTCCCGCGCCGATCCGGCCGAAGCGCAGCGGCCCGGGGCGGTCGGCGGACACCGCGCCGGCGTTCTGGACCCATCGCCAGCCGCGGTGCACCAGACGCGAGACGGCGCGGCGGCGCCAGGCCGCCGCGGAGGAGAACAGGTTCTCGTTTTTCGGCACCCGCTCACCGTACCGAGGGCGCGGGCGCGCGGCCGGACGATCAGGTGTGATGTGCGCCGCGTCGGGTCCAGGCGACGGCGACCCGCGCGGCGAGCCGTACATTGCCGCGCACGGCGGCGAGGTTGGCCTCCAGACTGGCGCCGCCGGTGCGGTCGACGAGGTGCCCCAGCAGGAACGGGGTGACGGCCTGCCCGGTGACGCCCTCGCGTTCGGCGGCGGCGAGCGCCTCGGCGAGGACGCGGTCGTGGAGGGCCGGGTCCAGTTGCTCGTCCTCCGGCACGGGGTTGGCGAGGATCATCGCGGAGGGCGGGCCCTCGAGGTCGTCCTGGGCGGCCATGACGCACGCGGCCTCGTCGGGTGTGGTGACCGTCCAGTCGACGGGCTGCCCGGAGCGGCTGAGGTAGAAGCCGGGGAACTCCGCCGTCCGGTAGCCCACGACGGTGACCCCGAGGGTCTCCAGGCGCTGCAGGGTGGCGGGCACGTCGAGGATCGACTTCACCCCGGCGCAGACGACGGTGATCCGGGTCCCGGCGAGCAGCCGCAGGTCGGCGGACTCGTCCTGCTCGTCGGTCCAGCCGCGGTGGACGCCGCCCAGTCCGCCGGTGGCGAAGACCCGCAGCCCGGCGCGGGCGGCCAGGTAGGCGGTGGCGGAGACGGTGGTGGCGCCGCTCGCGCCGGTGGCGACGGCGACGGGGAGGTCGCGGTGGCCGAGCTTGCGCATCCCCTCGTCGTCGGCGATGCGCTCCAGGCCCTTCTCGTCGAGCCCGATGCGGGGCACCCCGTCCAGCACCGCGATCGTCGCGGGAACGGCGCCGGCCTCGCGCACGGCGGCCTCGAGTTCCAGCGCGACCGCGTGGTTGCGGGGGCGCGGCAGGCCGTGGGAGATGATCGTCGACTCGAGGGCGACGATCGGGGCACCCGTTTCCAGCGCGATGATCACGTCATCGGAGAACTTCAGCACGCTCTACGCGCTACCCGCCCCGCGATCGGCGCAATCACCGGACTACGGTGGCCCCCATGACGGAGAGAGCCTTGATCGCGGACGTCGCGGGGCGCACGCCCCGCCTTGATCCCGCCGCCTTCGCCGCGCCGACCTCGGTGGTCCTCGGCGACGTGACGCTGGCCGCCGGCGCGAGCGTCTGGTACCACGCGGTGCTGCGCGGCGACTGCGAGTCGATCGCCGTGGGCGCGGGCAGCAACATCCAGGACAACTCCACGGTGCACGCCGACCCCGGGTTCCCGGCGGTGATCGGCGCGGGCGTGACGGTGGGGCACAACGCGGTCCTGCACGGGTGCGTCGTCGAGGACGACGTCCTGGTCGGCATGGGCGCGACGGTCCTCAACGGCGCGCACATCGGTACCGGCTCGCTGATCGCGGCGGGCGCGCTCGTCCCGCAGGGCATGCGGGTGCCGCCGGGCTCACTGGTGGCGGGCGTGCCGGCGAAGGTGCGCCGTGAGCTGACCACCGAGGAGCGGGAGATGGTGCGGATCAACGCCGAGCACTACGTGCAGCTCGCGGAGGCCCACCGGGCCGCCTTCGCGCGGGACTGACGCCTCGCTTCAGTCCGCGGCCGCCGCCACGGCCTCCGCCTCGGGCGCGGCCGCGTGGGCCTCGGCGGCGGCCTTCGCCCGGCGGCGTACGACGAGGAACGAGCCGAGGCCGATCAGCACGGCGGCCGCCAGACCGAGCCAGGAGAACCGCTTGAGCCACGGCTCGGCGACGATGCCGACGTAGTAGATGACGGCCGTGGTGCCGCCCGCCCAGACGATGCCGCCGAGGACGTTGGCGACGAGAAACTTCCAGTACGGCATCTTCAGCACGCCCGACAGCGGGCCGGCGAAGATCCGCAGCAGCGCCACGAAGCGCCCGAAGAACACCGCCCACATGCCCCAGCGTGTGAACGACGCCTCGGCGGTCGCGATGTGCGCCGGCGAGAAGTGCTTGGGGAAACGCCGGCCGAGCCTCTCCAGCATCGGCCGGCCGCCGCGGCGGCCGATGGCGTAGCCGATGGAGTCGCCGATGATCGCGCCCGCGGAGGCGCAGACACCGACGATCCAGGGGTCGACGTGCCCCTGGGAGGCCAGCAGGGCCGAGCTGACGAGGATGATCTCGCCCGGCAGCGGGATGCCCAGGCTCTCCAGGCCGATGACGAGGCCCACCAGCAGGTAGACGCTGACCGGCGGGATCGTGCCGAGCCACTCCTGGACGTGCAAGGCCGCTTCCTCCCCCTAGGGCGGTCGGATGTCGGTCGGCGCGCCGGTGCGCGCACGTCGTTGCAGCGTAGCCGACCCGGCCCCGTCCCCGTGCCGCTCGAGCCCGGTCACCGCGGCGGGCACCGGGCAGGGGAGGCCGGCACGTGGCGGAGGTCACGGGCGGCGACAACGTCGTGCCCCGCGCGCGCACGGGGCGACCGGCGTCACGTCCGCGGAATCGTGCGCGCGCCCGGGGAATTCGACCGGCGCGGGTCCGAACTCCTCCCCCGCGTCCCGTGGGTTCCGCCGGGCCCGGGGCCGCTTCCCGCCGGACGGGGCCGGTTCCCACGGCTCCAGGATGTTGCGCGCGCTGGCGGCGGCACGGGAACGGCCCCGCCCGCCCCGCGGGCCCGGACGGGTCACCGGGGAGCTACTGCCCGGCGCCGCTCAGGAGTTGGGGCGGAGGGTCCAGACGATGTTCATCTCGCCCGTGACGGCGCCGTCCTCGCGGCGGATCGCCACGGTGACGGGGAACTCGGGGCGCTCGCCCTTGTCGAGTTCGGCGACCACGTCGGCGGCCGGACGGCCGAGCTCGGCCGTGGCGGTGACCGGGCCCATCGCGAGCTTCTTGTAGCCGATCTCCGCCCGGACGGCCAGCGGGACGGCGCGGGAGAGCTGGTCGGCGAAGGCGGCCAGGACGATGGCACCGCTCGCGGTCTCGGCGAGGGTGAACATCGCGCCGGCGTGGGGGCCGCCGACGTGGTTGTGATATGCGGGCTGGTCGGGGAGGCGGACCACGGCGCGCTCCGCGGTGGTCTCCAGGAACTCGATGCTGAGGGTGGCGGCCATCGGCACGGTGGCCGCCATCAGCTCGCCTATCTGGGGCTGGTTCTCGGACATGGCCGGATGTTACCAGCAAGTAATGAACGCTTCCATGGCACCGCGGGCGCTCAACCCCTAGTGTTTCCAGCCATGTGGCCAGGACAGCAGCAGCCGGGGGGACCGCAGCATCCGCAGCAGCCCCCACAGAACCAGCCTCCATGGCAGCACCAGCCGCCCTCCCCTTACCAGCCGCACCAGCACCCGGCCTACCAGCAGCCCCCGCAGATGTGGGGTCCGCAGCCGCCGCACGGTGGGCCGACCCCGCCCGGGGGACGCCGGGGCGCGGTGATCGCGGTCTCGGTCGTGGCGGCCGTCGCGGTGATCGCCGCCGGTGTGCTCGTCGCCGTGAAGCTCACCGGGGACGACGGGAAGCAGCCCCAGGCCGGACCGTCCGCGAGCGGCTCCCCGCTCGCCACCGCGACCGCCTCGGACTCCCCCGCCCCCACGCCCTCCGTGTCGGAGAGCGAGGCGGGCCCGGGCCCGGACGACGCCCGCGGCAACCCGGGCGAGGACACCATCAAGCCCGTCGTGGCCGGCTGGCAGACCGTCGTGCGCAGTGACATGGGCGTCGCCTACGACGTCCCCAAGGGCTGGACGGTGAAGCCGACCGGCCTGCTCATCGGCTACGAGTGGGACGGCAACCGCGTGGCCACCGGCGGCGCGGCCCTCCTCGACGAGAAGTGGTGCGGCACCGACGAACGCGGCCTCGCGGGGGTGAAGGGCGGCAAGGGCGCCAAGAGCCTCAAGACCGCGGCGGCGAACGATGCCTACAACTGGGCGTACGCCAAGTACAACAAGGCCGGAGACGCCAAGCTCACCGAGACCGCGCCCCGCGCGTACACCAACGCCCAGGGGGTGAGCGGCTGGACCGCCTCCACGCGGGCGACCGGCATGAAGGGCAAGTGCGCCGCCGACGGCACCTCGTACAGCTTCACCTTCCTCGACAAGGGCAAGGAGGTCCGCTCCTGGCTCCTGATCGTGGACCGCGGTTACGCGGGCGCGCCCGACACGAGGACGGTCGACAAGATCCGCGACAGCGTCCGGCTCGTCGGCTGAGGCGGCCTGTCGGGACGGTCGAGCCCGGTCGAGCCGGTCGACCGGAAACCGGTTTGCCAAAGACCGGCCCAGCGACGATAGTCCCCGGGTGAACCGCGACATTTCCCCCCGGCTGCGCTTCCCGCCCTGGGCAGGCCGCAACTTCCGGCTGCTCGCCGCCTCCGCCTTCGTGACGGGGCTCGGCGCGTCGGGCGCCGTCGTGGCATCGGCGTTCGCGGTGCTCCACGTCGGTGGCAGCGGTACGGACATCGGCCTGGTCGCGGCCGCGCGGACGGTTCCCCTCGTCGTCTTCCTGCTCATCGGCGGCGCGGTCGCGGACCGGCTGCCGCGGCACCGGGTCATGGTCGCGGCCAACTGCCTCAACGCCATCTCGCAGGGCCTGTTCGCGGCACTGGTGCTGACGGGCCGGGCCGAGATCTGGCACATGGCGGTGCTGTCCGCGCTGGGCGGCACCGGGCAGGCCTTCTTCGCCCCCGCCAACGAGGGGATGCTGCTGTCGACCGTCGACTCCGCCCACGCGGGGCGCGCCTTCGCGGTGTTCCGGCTCGGGGTCAACGGCGCGAACGTCGGCGGTGCGGCGCTCGCCGGTGCGTTGGTCGCCCTCGCGGGGCCGGGCTGGGTGCTGGCGCTGGACGCCGCCTGCTTCGCGGTCGCGGCCGGGCTCCGCTCGCTGCTGCGGGTGTCCCCGGCGGCGCTGCGCGACACGGCCGGGCGGCACGGCGGCGGTCTGCTGCGCGATCTGCGCGACGGCTGGCGGGAGTTCGCCTCGCGACGCTGGCTGTGGGGCATCGTCGTGCAGTTCTCCGTGGTCAACGCCGTGATCACGGCCTCCGAGGCGGTGTACGGCCCGCTCGTCGCCCGGGAGAACCTCGGCGGGGCCGGGCCGTGGGGCGCGGCGCTCGCCGCGTTCGGCGTGGGGAATCTGCTGGGCGGGCTGCTGATGCTGCGCTGGCGGCCGCGCCGCATCCTGCTCGCCGGTGTGCTGTGCGTCTTCCCGTTCTCGCTGCCCGCCGCCGCGCTGGCCCTCGCGCTCCCGGTGCCGTTGCTGGCCTGCGCGATGCTGCTCGCGGGCGTCTCCATCGAGGTGTTCGGCGTCAACTGGATGATGGCGCTGCACCAGGAGATCCCGGAGGACAAGCTCTCCCGCGTCGCGGCCTACGACTGGTTCGGCTCGGTCTCCATGATGCCGATCGGCACGGCCCTGGCCGGCCCGGCCGCGGGCGCCTTCGGACTCTACGGGGCGCTGTGGGGCTGCGCGGGCCTGACGGTGCTGCTCACCGGAGCCGTGCTCACCCTGCCCGAGGTGCGGCGGCTGCGGCGCCAGGACGACCCCGAGGCCGGGCGGACCGTCGCGCGCGGCGGTCAACCGTCTGACGGTCAGCCGTCGGGTCGCCAGCCGTCGGATGGTCGGCCGACAGGCGGTCAGCCGACGCCGAAGGAGCCGTCGGGAGGGATCGGCGAGGGCACCGCGTCCTTGTCGTAGACCGGCCGGGCCCCCCGCCCGAACACCTCCAGCGCGTCGCCGTCCACCACGCGGGCGGGGAAGGCGTCCGCGGCGGTGCGCCGCGCGATGCGGTCCACCGGCAACTCGGCGCGGCTCGCGGCCAGCACGGTGTTGCCGAAGCGGCGGCCCCGCAGCACGCCCGGCTCGGCGATCAGGCACACCTCGCCGAAGACCTCGCGCAGGCCCGCGATCTGCGGCCGCAGGAAGTCGAAGGGAGCGGAGTCGGCCAGGTTCGCCAGGTACAGCCCGCCGGGGCGCAGCACCCGGGCCGCCTCGGTGACGAACTCGTACGAGGTCAGGTGCGCGGGCACCCGCGAGCCGCCGAAGACGTCCGCCACGACGACGTCCGCCGAGGCGTCCGGGGCGCCCTCGAGCCAGACGCGGGCGTCGTCCGTCGCGACCGCCACCCCGTCCCCGGCGCGCCCCAGGGGGAGCCGGGTGGCGACCAGCGCCGCGAGCGCCCGGTCGGCCTCCACCACCCGCTGCCGCGACCCGGGCCGGGTCGCGGCGGCGTAGCGGGGCAGGGTCAGCGCGCCGCCGCCCAGATGCACGATGTCCAGCGGTTCGCCCTCGGGGGCGGCCGCGTCCAGCACGCAGGCCAGGCGTCGCGCGTACTCGAACTCCAGGTACGTCGGATCGTCGAGGTCCACATACGACTGCGGGGCCCCGTCGACCGTGAGCAGCCAGCCCGCGGGCCGGTCCACGTCCGGCATCAGCCGGGCCGCGCCGAAGTCCACGTCCTGCGCCACGGGTATGCGTTCGTCGTCCTCCACGCGGCAATTGTCCCAGCACACGGAGGGGTCCGGGGGCGGAACCCCCGGACCCCTCCCTCACTCGGCGAGCGCCGTGACGGTGCCCGCGCCGACGGTGCGGCCGCCCTCGCGGATGGCGAAGCCGAGCCCGGGCTCCAGCGGCACCGGCCTGCCCAGCTCGACCGTCATGTCGACGGTCGCCCCCGGCAGGGCCGCGCCCGTCTCGCCCAGGTCCACGCCGCCGACGACGTCCGCGGTACGGACGTGGAACTGCGGGCGGTAGCCGCTGGCGATCCCGGTGCGCCGCCCGCCCTCGGCGGCCGGCAGCAGGTGGACCCGCGCGCGGAACCGGCGGCTCGGCGTGACGCTGCCCGGCGCGGCCACCACGTGGCCCCTGCGGACCACGTCGCGGGCCACACCGCGCAGCAGCAGCGCCACGTTGTCGCCGGCCTGTGCCTCGTCCATCGGCTTGCCGAAGGTCTCCAGGCCGGTCACCACGCTCGTCGTCTCCGCGCCGAGCACCTCGACGCGGTCGCCGACCCGGATCGTGCCCCGCTCCACGGCGCCGGTGACGACCGTGCCGCGCCCGGTGATGGTCAGCACGTTCTCCACCGGCAGCAGGAAGGGGGCGTCGGTGTAGCGGTGGGGCATCGGCACATGGGTGTCGACCGCGTCGAGCAGCGCCTCGATCGCCGCCGTCCACCGCGGGTCGCCCTCCAGTGCCCGCAGGCCCGACACCCGTACGACGGGCAGCGTGTCGCCCGGGTAGCCCTGGGCGGACAGCAGCTCGCGCACCTCCAGCTCGACCAGGTCGGTCAGCTCGGGGTCGCCCGCGTCGGCCTTGTTGAGCGCCACGACGATGTGCTCGACGCCGACCTGGCGGGCGAGCAGCACGTGCTCGGCGGTCTGCGGCATCACTCCGTCGAGCGCGGAGACGACCAGGATCGCCCCGTCGAGCTGGGCCGCGCCCGTGATCATGTTCTTCACGTAGTCGGCGTGACCGGGCATGTCGACGTGCGCGTAGTGCCGGGTGTCGGTCTCGTACTCGACGTGCGCGATGGTGATGGTGATCCCCCGCGCGGCCTCCTCCGGGGCCTTGTCGATCCGGTCGAACGGCACGAAGGCGGCGGAGCCGCGGGCGCTGAGCACCTTGGTGATGGCGGCGGTCAGCGTGGTCTTGCCGTGGTCGACGTGGCCCATCGTCCCGATGTTCAGATGCGGCTTGGTGCGCTGGTATGCCTGCTTGGGCATGGTGCTTCCTCGGTAAGTCGATTCATCGCTATGCGTACGGGACCCCTGGACCGCGCCGACCCTCCCCCTGCGGGGTCCGCGGGACTGTCCGGGAAGGGTCAGATTCGGGCGCCGCCGAACGCGTTGGCCGAGAAAGCCTGGGCCGGGGCAGCCTGCAGCGCGTCCGCGACTGCGGACGTATCTGCGCTGAAGGCGTACCGGAACATGTCGTCGATGATCGGTGAGTCCGGGCCCGCCGGTCCAGCGGTTTTCGCGGCGAGCCCGTCCTGCCGGCCCGCGGCCCGGCGGCCGGCACCGCGACAAGGGCGGTGAGGGGATCCGGAACCCGTCCGGCGGCGCGGCGGCGACCCCGTCCCATGTGGTGCCGGTCGAGGGCGCGTTGGGCGTCCCTCCGGCAACGGGCCGCCGGAGGACGACAGGCGGCGCGCATCGATCCCGCGGCCCCCGGGACGATCGTCGTCCCCCTCCGCGGCGACGGCCGGGGGGGTGATCAGGGACGCCCGGGGGTGCCTGTCGGACGACGGCGCCCGCGACGCGCCACTGCGCGAGAGGGCACTCCGGGGCGCGTCATGCCCCGGCGGCGCGGGCGAGGACGTAGCAGCGCCGCGTCTGCGCCTCCTGCGGGTAGGGAGCGCGCTCCAGCCTCGCCTCCACCTCGAACCCGGCGCCGGCCAGCGCCCGCACGACCGTTCCCGGGGCGTGGAAATGGAAGTCGACGTCGACCTCGTGCCCCCACCACTGCGTCAGGCGCCTGGTCTCCGTCCCGACGTGGAAGGCCGCCAGGAGCCGGCCGGAGGGCCGCAGCACGCGTCGCATCTCGCCGAAGGCCGGACGCAGTTCGCCCGGCGGCAGATGGATCACCGAGTACAGCGCGACGGCCGCGCCGAACTCCCCGTCCGCCGCGGGCAGACGCAGCAGGTCGCCCTCGCGGAACTCCGCCTCCGGGCAGGCGCGGCGCGCGAGCGCGACCATCCCCGGCGAGAGGTCCACGCCGACCGACCGCAGCCCGCGTCCGGTCAGCCACGCCGTGACGTGGCCGGGGCCGCAGCCGAGGTCCGCGACGGGCGCGCCGTCCGCCGTCTGCTCCGCGAGGGCGGCCAGCAGGGCCCGGTCCAGCGGCTTGTGCTCGAGTTCGCCCCAGAGGCGGTCCCGGTACTCCCCGGCCACGGTGTCGTAGCTGCGGCGTACCCGGCCGCGGTCGCCGGTCCCGCTCACAGGTGCTTCGCCGCCTCTCGTACCGAGAGCGGCGACAGCCGTTCCCCGGCTTCGGCGAGGAACGCCCGCACGGCCGCCGGGTCGGTGCGGGCGTACTCGCGCAGCGCCCAGCCGATCGCCTTGCGGATGAAGAAGTCCCGGTGCTCCGCCTGCCGCAGGCAGTAGCGGAAGAGCCGCCCGGCGTCGGTGTCGGCCTTGTACGTCAGCTGGTGCAGCAGCGCGGTGCGGGCGAGCCAGAGGTCCTCGCCGGTGATCCACTCGTCCATCGTGTCCACCAGCGCGGGGTCGGCGGCGACGAGCCGTCCGACGACATGGGCGGCGAGCAGGTCGACGGTGTCCCACCACGGGTCCGCAGAGATCAGGTGGCGGGCCGTGCCGAGGAAGTCCGAGGAGCAGCGGCCCACATGACGGCGCAGGTAGTCGACGGCGAAGTAGCGGTACTCGCGTTCCGGCAGGGCCCAGCAGCGCAGCGCCACGGCCGCGCAGTCGGCCTCGTCCGGGCGCGGGATGCCCGCCAGCACGGCGCGGGACAGGGTACGCCGGGCGGGCGTCGCGATGCCGAGGAACGGGAACGCCCCCCGCATGTACGCCGCCGCCGAGGCGGCCCGCACCGGGTCCGCGGCGGCGCCGTACGCCGAGGTCAGGCGCGGCAGTACGAGATCGGCGAGGGCACTGTCCGGCACGACCGGGGCGGGAGGGGCCATGGCCATACGGTACGCGGCCGCACCGGAGCGACACCCTCCTCGGCTAGGCTCGCGGGATGTCCGAGGTCACGGTCCTGTCCCACCCTCGCTCGCGCCTGGCGTCGTGGGCCCGGCTGGCGCTGCTGGTCGCCCTGCTGTCCGGGGCCGCGACCTCGGTGATGGTCTGGGACCCCCAGCGGCTGCTCGCGCACGGCTGGCCCGCGCAACTCACGGGAGCGGCCGCCGTGGTGCTCTTCGCCGCGGGCTACGGGCTCTGCGCCCTCGCCTTCGTGCCGCGGCCCCTGCTCAACGTGGGCGCCGGAGCGCTCTTCGGGGCCCAGGCCGGGCTCCCCGCGGCCCTCGCCGGCACGGTCCTCGGCGCCGGCCTCGCCTTCGTCCTGGGCCGCCTCCTCGGACGGGACGCGCTCCGTCCACTGCTGCGCGGCCGGGTACTGCTCGCGGCGGACCGCCAGCTCAGCGAGCACGGGTTCCGCACCATGCTGGCGATGCGGCTCTTCCCCGGTGTGCCGTTCGCGGCGGCCAACTACAGCGCGGCGGTCTCACAGATGCGTCTCGCGCCGTTCCTGCTGGCCACGGCGCTGGGCAGCGTGCCGAACACGGCGGCGTACGTCATCGCGGGCAGCCGCGCCGCGACGCCCACCTCCCCGGTCTTCCTCATCGCGATGGGCTTCATCGCCCTCACCGGCCTCGCCGCCGTCGTCCTCGCCGCCCGCACCCGCCGCAAGCGGTGACCCCGCGGGGGTTCCGGCACGCGGCACCGGCCGGCCGGGGCACGAGCGGGTACGCGTACGGGAGGGGAGGCAGCCGGTGGGAAGCCTGCTGACCGGGGTCTCCCGGATCCGCTGGGGCGCACTGCGCGACGCGCTGGGGGCTCCCGCCGGAAGCGTCCCGCCGTTGCTCTCCCGCATCGCGTACGGGGACGCCGGCACCGGTCGCGCGGCCGTCGACGAGCTGGGCGACGCCGTCTGCGCCCTGGGGTTCGTCGTCGGCGAGGCGACGGCCCCTACCGTCCCGTTCCTCCTGGAGCTGATCGCGGCCCCGCACCAGTCGTGCACGGCGGAGGTGCTGGAACTGCTGGAGAGGATCCTGCGGACCGATACCTGGCACGCCTCGGCCGCGGCGGCAGGCCGCCCCGAGCACGGCGCCTTCCGGCAGCAACCCCTGTGGGAGGTCGCGTCGCGGGCCGCGGTGAACGCGGGCCGGCCGGTCGTCGAAGTCGTCGCCGGGTCGATCCGGCCGGACGAGGCCGAAGCCGCGCGGCGACTGCTGCGGGCGATGGACGAGGTACGGCCGTTCCCGGAACTCCGGGCGGCGAGGTCGCCTGCCGGACGTGGTGTTCGCCGGCCGGGGTGAGCGCGCAGGACGTTCCCGTCCGCCCGTCGGCACCGTCCCGCCACGGGCCCCGCACCGCGGGGCGGCTCCCGGTCGGGCGCCCGGATCGAGGGGGGAAGGCGGGTCGGGCGGCCGGCCGGGACGGCGGTCTCGGGTCCCGCCGGACCGCCCCGCGGCAGGCCCAGTCAACCCCCTGCCCGCCGGGCCCGGGAAGCGTGTGCGGCCTTCGGCGTTGGGCGTGCGCTTCACACCCCGTGTGAACGGTCCGGCGCTACCATGCCCGCACCGGGCCACATTGGGGGCGGTCATGGTCGAACCGAACATCCTGCTCGACGCGTTGCTCTCCGAAGCGGGGCTGTCGCACGCGGGCCTGGCGGCACGCGTGAACGCGGCGGGCCGGGCGTCCGGCCTGGCACTGCGTTACGACCGCACCGCCGTGACCCGCTGGATCGGCGGTCAGCGCCCCCGCGGCGACGTTCCCGACCTGATCCGGCGGGTGCTGTGCCGCGAGGTCCGCCGCCCCCTCGCCCTCGGCGACATCGGGATGCCGCCCCGCGCCGCGCACGGCCGCGCCACGGCCCCGCTCCCCGCGTTCGTGGACACCGCCACCGCGCTGTGGCGGTCCGACGAGCGCCGCCGCCCGGCCGTCCGCAACGCCGTACCCCTCACCGGCACGGAGGCGGTCATCCCGGTGTGGGAGTGGGAGAACCCGCCGGAGGACCGGGATGTCTCCCGTGGCGGCCGGGACCACGTCGGCATGGCGGACGTGGCGATGCTGCGCGCAGCGCGCTCGCACTTCGAGGGGCTGTACCGCAGCGCGGGCGGCGTGGCCACGCGCGAGCGGATCACCGGCTTCCTCACCGCCGAGGCCGCCCCCATGCTGCGCGGTGCGTACAGCGACGCCGTGGGGCGCCGGTTGCACCACGCCGTCGCGGGCCTGGTCGGCATCGCGGGCATCTGCGCCTACGACGCCGACGCCTACGGACTCGCGCAGCGCTACTTCCACCAGGCGCTGCGCCTGGCGAAGGCCTCGGGCGACCGCCGCCTGGGGGCCTGCGTCGTGGGGATGCTGGTCTACCAGTCGCTGTGGCTGCGGGACTTCCGCCAGGCCGTCGCCTTCGCCGAGGCCGCCCTGCGCAGCGCGGGCCCGGCCATCACGCCGGCCCTCGCCGCGGACCTCTACGCGATGCAGGCCAAGGCGTACGGGCGGTTGGGCGACCCGGCGGGCGTGACGCGCTGCGCCCGGCTGGCGGAGGCCGCGGAGAGCCGGATCCTCGCCGCGGAGGAGCCGGCGGAGACCGGCTACGTGCAGCCGGGCCTGGTGGACGTGCAGTTGGCGGAGGCGCACCTCGGCCTGGGCGCCCTCGGCCCGGCCCGTGCGCACGCCGCGCGGGCGGCCGCGCTCCCGGCGCATCCGCGCGGACGGGTGCACCGGCTGGCAGTGCTGGCCCATGTGGAGTTGCGCAGGGGCCGGGCGGACGAGGCGGCGGCGCTGGCCGCGGCGATGGTCGAAGAGGGACGGGGGATGGAGTCCCTCCGGCTGCGGGACCGTTTCCGGGAGGTGCGCCGGCATCTGGCCGCCTGTGACGGCGCGGAGTCCGTACGGGCCGTCGAGTTGCTGGACGACGCGCTGCGCGTGCCGCTGTGACCCGCGCCGTGCTGCGATGGAGCCGGCACCGACACGGCGGGAGGCGGCGGCATCGTGGAGTGGACGAACCTCGGGGAGCACACGGTGTACGAGAACAGATGGTTCCGGGTGAACCTCGCCGACGTGGAACTGCCCGACGGGCGCCGACTCGACCACTACGTGATCCGGCTCCGCCCGGTCGCCGTGGCGACCGCCGTCAACGCGGACGACGAGGTGCTGCTGCTGTGGCGGCACCGGTTCATCACCGACAGCTGGGGCTGGGAGCTGGCGGCCGGGGTGGTGGAGGACGGGGAGTCGATCCGGGCGGCCGCCGCCCGCGAGATGCTGGAGGAGACCGGCTGGCGGCCCGGGCCCCTGCGGCACCTGCTGACGCTGGAGCCGTCCAACGGCCTGACCGACGCGACCCACCACGTCTACTGGGCCGAGGAGGCGGTCTACACCGGTCGCCCCGAGGACGACTTCGAGTCCGACCGGCGTGAGTGGGTCCCCCTGAAGGCCGTGCCCGACATGGTCGCCCAGGGCGAGGTACCGGCCGCCAACATGGCGGCCGCGCTGCTCATGCTGCACGCGATCCGTGTCTGCGGATAGGCGTCCGCGTGCCCGGGCCCGTCCTTCCGTCCCTTTTCCGTTTCCGCTTCTGCTTCCGTTCGCGTTCGCGTTTGCGTTTGCGCCCGCGCGCGACCCGGGATCGGCGCCGCGGCGAGTGACCTGAGCGGTATTCCGGCGACGGCTCGCCGGGCCGCCGGAATTCCGGTCCGGGCGATACATCCGGGGAATCGCTCGAGATCCACGACTTTGCCGGTACGGCTCGCGGGGGCCGCCGGAATTCGGCCATGGGTATGCGCGGTTCCTGTTCCGAAGAACGATGCCGCCGGGCCCCTCCCGATACTTTGGTATAGGAGTCTTCGAAGGATCCCCCGCATGTTTTGATGCGCGCCGGAACGCCGCTTACGGTTGCGTGCGTGATCGATGTGAGACGGGCCCTGCACGAACGGCCGCGGCTCGTGGACGCGGGCGTGGTCGTCGCGGCGGCCGGGTTGACGGTGTTCGTGATGCGGGTCCGGCAGTCCGGCGTGTCCGTGTACCCGCAGGTGTCCAGCGGCGCCGACCTCGTCTGGCTGCTGCCCGCCGGCTTCCCGGTCCGAGGGAGCGCGGTTCCCCTGCTGGCCTGCGTGGCCCTCTACTGGCGCAGGCGGTGGCCGGTCGCGCTGGCGCTGGTCCTCGTGGCGCTGACGGTGGTCTGGCCCGTGGTGGTCCCGCTGCTGGTGGCACTCTTCACCGTGGCCGGCACCCGCTCCACGCGCACCACGCTCCGGGTCACCGGCGCGGCCCTGCTCCCCGTCGCGGGGTATCTCGCCCTGGCCCCGTACAAGGGACCGCTCACCGTGGCCACGGCCGTGTCCGCCGCCGCCGTCGTCGCGGGAGCGGTCGGCTGGGGTCTGTACGTCTCGGGTGTGCGGGAGCGGGCGGCGCGGGCGGAACAGGAGGCCGATCTGCGCGCGGAGCAGGCCCGGCAGCACGCCCGGGAGGAGATCGCGCGGGAGATGCACGACGTACTGGCGCACCGGCTGACGCTGCTCAGCGTGCACGCCGGGGCACTGGAATTCCACCCCACCGCCTCGCCGGCGCAAGTGGCCGAGGCCGCCGCTGTGATCCGGCAGAGTGCCGGCCAGGCGCTGGAGGATCTGCAGGACGTGCTCCGTGTGCTGCGCGCCCCCACCGTCAGCCCGCACGCCGAGCCCCCGCAACCCGCCTTGGGCGACATGGACCGGCTGATCGAGGAGACACGCGCCGCCGGGGCCGCCGTGGAGGTGCACCGGGACACCGAGGACCTGACCACCATGGACCCCACCACGAGCCGCGCCGCGTACCGGATTCTCCAGGAAGCCCTCACCAACCATCGCAAGCACGCGCCGCAGGGCCCGCTGAGCCTGTCGCTGTCCGGCGGCGCCCACGAGGGACTGACCATCACCGCCCGCAACCCGGTGCGGCCGGAGCGCGGTGCGCAGCCCGCGGGAGCGGGTCAGGGGCTGATCGGGATGAACGAACGAGCGGCCCTCAGCGGCGGCAGCATGCGCCGCGTCCTCACCCCCACCGAGTTCTCCCTCGAGGTCTGGCTGCCATGGACCAGGTGACCCGCGTCCTCATCGTGGACGACGACCCGCTGGTGCGCTCCGGCCTGCGGCTGATGCTGTCGGGCGCGGAGGAGATCGAGGTGGTCGCCGAGGCGGCTGACGGGGCGGAGGTGCTGCCGCTCGTCGACGAGCACCATCCCGACCTGGTCCTCATGGACATCCGGATGCCCCGGACGGACGGCCTGACGGCGACCGCCGAACTCCGCCGCTTGCCCCGGCCGCCCGAGGTGCTGATCCTGACCACGTTCACGACCGACGGCTACGTCCTGGAGGCGCTGCGAGCCGGTGCGGCGGGCTACGTCCTCAAGCACACGCCACCCGCCCAGATCATCGCCGCGATCCGGAATGTGGTCGCCGGTGAACCGGTTCTCTCGCCGGCCGCCGTCAAGCAACTGATCAGCGCCGTCACCGGCGGCGGGAACGAGACCGCGCCCGCACGGCACGACGACCGGTCCGAGGCGGCCCGGCTCGTCGCGCTCCTGGGAGAGCGCGAACGGGAGGTGGCCCTCGCCGTGGCGCAGGGCAAGACCAACGCCGAGATCTCGGCCGCGCTCTACATGAGCGTCCCCACGGTCAAGGCGCACGTGTCCCACATCCTCACCAAGCTGGATCTGAACAACCGGGTCCAGATCGCCCTGGTGGTGTACCGGGCGGGCCTCGTCTGACCCCGGGGACAGGCCCTTGGGCCGGTGGGTGCGTGCTGGTGCGGGTGGGTGGTTGGGCTCTCGCGCCGTCTCGCTCCCTTCGGTCGCAAAGCGGCGGGCTGCGGATGGGAGGGTGGGGGCCATGCCTCGTCGGCGGTGTGCGGGTCGGTGGACGGCGGGGGTTCAGGCTCCGGAGCGGGGCCGGTTGTTCGCGGGGTGCCGGTCTCGTCGCCGTCCGCGGGTAGAGATGGCTGGTTGCCACGCCCACTCCCGGTGGTGGGCGCGCCCGCCGTAACCGGCGACTGCGGCTGATTCGGGGTGCTGACGACGGGTGGGCGGGACATCGGGCTCGCTTTCGCCGACATGTTCGGCGGAACAGAGCCCGATCTTTGAGCCAGGGAAGATCGGGCCCGCTTTCGCCGACTATGTCGGCGGAGCAGAGCCCGATCTCGGAAAGCCACCCGCCGAACGCGCCACCTGCCGGGGAATCACCCGCAGACGCAGGTCACGGCGGGCGCGCCACCCACGAACGGTAGGCGTGGAAGCGGCCATCTCTACGCGCGGACGGCAACGAGACCCGGGCCACCGGAAAGGCCACCCGCTCCGGAGCCTGAACACCCGCCACGTACCCACCCGCACACCGCCGACGAGGCCCGGGCCCCCACCCTCCCATCCGCAGCCGGCCGCTTTGCGACCGAAGGGAGCGAGACGGCGGGACAGCCGAACACCGGGCCCGGCACGAACACCGGCACCAACACCCACACCGGCACCGGCACCGGCACCGCCGGAACCGACATCTGACCGTCGCACCCGCCGAGCGCGCCTGCGCCGCGCCTTACCCCTGGGTGACGCCCGGCCAGTCGGCGTAGCGGATGCGGGAGATCTCCAGCACCTCGCCGGTCGTGCCCCACTCGTCCTTGCCGAGGCGGGCCAGCGGGCGGAGCCTGCGCACGTCGGGGTGGCCCTCGGCCATCGCGGCCTCGGACACGGCGGCGTGGACCACGCGCCCGAAGACCACGGTCGAGTCGCCGAGGGTGACCGTGCTGTGCAGTTCGCACTCCAGGGCGACCGGCGAGGCCGCCACGCGGGGCGGTTTCACGGCGTGGCTGGGTTCGCGTGCGATGCCGACCGCGTCGAACTCGCTGACGCCGCGCGGGAAGTCGGTGCCGGTGGCGTTGATCTGCTCGAAGAGGTGCTCGGGTGCGAGGTTCACCACGAACTGCCGGGTCTCCTCGATGTTGCGCAGCGAGTCCTTCCGCCCCACCGAGGTGAACTGCACGATCGGCGGGCTGACGCACGCGACGGTGAAGAAGGAGTGCGGTGCGAGGTTGGCCGTCCCCGCCTCGCTGAGCGTCGAGACCCAGGCGATGGGGCGCGGGACGACCACCGAGGTCAGAAGCTTGTAGAACGGGGTCCGGCCCATGGCGTCGGGATCGAAGTCGATACGCATGGCGCCCAGTATCCCGGTCGCCGTCGGCTCCCGGTCACCAGGACACCTCGCGGATGGTCGCCTTGCTCTGCGGGGTGGTGGTGGCGACGATCTCGGAGCGGTGCCGGTCCCCGGAGAAGGTGACCGTGAGCTGCTGCGCCCCGTCGCGCCGGGTGGAGACGGTGAACCCGCTGGCGGGGACGGCGGAGACCAGGCAGACGGCGTTCTCGCCGAAGCGCACGGAGGCCTGCCCGCCCTGGGACTGCAGGGTGTGGACTCCGGCGCCGCCGGTGCCGCAGTCGACGGGCGTGGCGGACGGGCGGACGGTGGGGGTGGGCGGCGCGGTGGTGGCCGGCCGGACCGGGGTCCGGGTGGGCCGGCGCATGGTGGGGCTCGGGGTGCGCTTCGCGGCGGGGGACGCCGTGGCGGAGCGGGAGGGGCCGGGCTTCGCGGCGGACGGGCTGCTCGCGGCGAGCGCGCTCTCCGGGACGTCCCGCGCGACCGGCGGGGTCGGGCGTGTCGAGCCCACCACGAAGCCCACGGTGAGCATGACCGCCGTCACGCTGACCGCGGTGCACGACAGCCATATGACGACGTAGCGCAGGTACCGGGGCACCCCGCCATCTTTCCCGACCGGCTACTGTCCCTCCACATGGCATCCGTACTCCTGGTCGAGGACGACCCCGCGATACGCGCGAGGCTGGTCGAGGTGCTGACCGCACACGGCCACACGGTGCACAGCTCGGCGCACGGCTTCGAGGCGCTGCGCCAGGCGGCGCAGCGCCCCCCGGACGCCGTGGTGCTCGACCTCGGCCTGCCGGACCTGGACGGGGTGGACGTGCTGCGGATGCTGCGCGGCATCTCGCGGGTCCCGGTGCTCGTCGCGACGGCGCGCGACGATGACGACGAGGTGATCCGGCTGCTGAACGCGGGCGCCGACGACTACCTCGTCAAGCCTTTCTCCGGCGGCCAGTTGGCGGCCCGCCTCGCCGCGGTGCTGCGCCGCTCGGCGATGGCGCCGGCGCAGCGGCCGGCAGCGGCTCCGGCGGGCGCGTCCGGATCGATCCGGGTGGGCGGGCTGCTGATCGACGTCCCGGCCCGGGTGGCGTACCACGACGGCATGGAACTGCGGCTGACGCGGCGGGAGTTCGACATGCTCGCCTATCTGGCCGAGCACGCGGACCGGGTGGTGCCGCGCAGCCGCATCCTCGCGGACGTGTGGCAGCAGACGTACGTGGAGGACCAGACGGTCGACGTCCATCTGTCGGCGCTGCGCCGGAAGCTGGGCGAGCGGGCGTCGCAGCCGCGCTATCTGCACACGGTCCGCGGGGTCGGCATCAAGCTGGTGACGCCGCGATGAGACGGGCCCTGGCCGGGGTCGCGCTGGCGGTGACCTCGATGGTGGCGCTGTCCTTCCTGATCCCGCTCGCGCTGCTGGTGCAGTCCGAGGCCCGGTCCCGGGCGACGACGGTGGCCGAGCAGCGGGCCGCGGCACTGGCGCCGGTGCTCGCCCTCACCACGCGGCCGGAGGACGTCCAGCAGGCGGTGGCGGGGCTGGACTCGGGGGACCACCTGAGCGTGCGGCTGCCGGACGGGCAGGTGGTCGGGACGGTGCACGCGTCCGGGGAGGCCGTCGACCGGGCGGCCGAGGGGCGCAGGACCGTGGCCGCCGACACCTCCGCGGGCTGGGTCTACCTGCAGCCGGTGATCCTCGCCCGGGACCGGGTGGCCGTGGTGGAGGCCTTCGTCCCCCGCGCGGACCTGGACCGGGGGGTGAAGGCGTCCTGGGCGATGATGGCCGTGCTGGCGCTGGGCCTGGTGGCGGGGTCGGTGCTGGTCGCGGACCGGCTGGGCGCGCGGGTGGTGCGGGCCTCCAGGGGACTGTCCCGGGCCTCGCGCGCGCTGGGCGCCGGAGAGCTCGGCATCCGCGTCGAGCCCGCCGGGCCGCCGGAACTGCAGGAGGCGGGGGCGGCCTTCAACACGATGGCCGACCGGGTCGTCGAACTGCTCGCCACGGAACGGGAGCTGGTCGCCGATCTCTCGCACCGGCTGCGGACCCCGCTGACCCGGCTGCAGTTGGAGGCCGAGCGGATCGCCGCGCAGGTCCCCGGTTACCGGGGCGAGGATCTGGAGGCGGCGATCGCGCATCTGGAGAGCGAGATCGACTCGATCATCGACGCGGCCCGCACGCCGTTGTCGGCGCCGTCCGGGCGTCCCGACCGTGCGCGGGAGTGCGAGGCGTCGGCCGTGGTGCGCGGCCGGGTCGAGTTCTGGTCCGTCCTGGCGGCGCAGCAGGCACGGGAGTGCGTGCTGGAGGCGACGGCCGAGGCGACGGCGGTCCCGCTCGGGGAGGACGAGCTGGCGGCGGTCGTCGACGCGCTGATCGGCAATGTGTTCCGGCACACCCCCCAGGGCGCGGCGCTCGCGGTGACGGTGGAGCGGACCGGCCAGGCGGTGGTGCTCACCGTGGACGACGCGGGGCCCGGGATCAGCGACCCGGACACCGCGCGGGCCCGCGGGGTGAGCGTGGGCGGCTCCACGGGGCTGGGCCTGGACATCGTGCAGCGGGCGGCGCACGCCGCGGACGGCACGATGGAGATCGCCCGGGGGCCGCTGGGCGGCACGAGGGTGCGGGTGACGCTGGGGCTCGCCGGCGGGCCGCCTGTGGGGGGAAGGAAAGCGGCCCGACGCTCCAGGCGCCACCCGCACCCGGCCTGAGGCCGACCGGCCGCCCCAGCTGACCGGCCGGTCGGCGGTTCAGCGGGGCGTACCGAAGTCCTGGGTCCACCAAGGTCCGTTGGACGAGGTGTTGACGCCGACTCCGATCTGCTCGAAGTCGCAGTTGAGGATGTTCGCCCGGTGGCCCTCGCTGTTCATCCAGGCGTCCATCACGGCGGCGGCGGTCCGCTGGCCCACCGCTATGTTCTCGCCGAGCCTGGACCACTGGTAGCCGGCCGCATCCACGCGCCCGGCCATGGTGGACCCGTCGGGGCCGGTGTGGGAGAGGACGCCGGCGCGGGCCATCACGTCCGTGTAGTCCTGGGCGGCCTCGGTCAGCCGGTCCTCCAGGGTCACCGGGCGGCATCCGGCGGAGGCGCGCTCGATGTTGACGAGCCGGACGATCTCCGCGACGACGGAATCCTCCGCGTCCGACCGCGGCGGCTGCGCGGCGACGGTCGTCGAGGCCGGCGACGGGGTCTTCGTCCGGGTGGGTGTGGCGGTGGGCTTCGCCGTGCGGGAGTGCCGTGAGGTCGGCTTGCTCCGCTCCGGGGTGGGGGAGGCGCTGGGGCTCTCGGGCGTCGCCGTCGGGCTCGCGGTCTCGGGGCGCGCGTCGGACGCCACCGGGTCGTTCGTCTCCTGGTCGCCGACCGCGAGCGAGGCGGAGTCCTTGCCGCCGGGCCCGTTCCCGAACTGCGCCCCGGTACCGACCAGGGCGCCCGCGGCGACCGTCGCCACCGCCGCGGCCAGCGGCCAGGACCGCGCCGAGGGGCCGCGGCGGGCGCGGTGCCGTTTCCTGTGGGAACTCATGCTCGGGGTACCTCCGGACGACGCGAACTTCGCCGGGCACATCCGGGAGTGGCGTGCCGGGCACTGCGACCCTAGGCGCCCCGGGCGGAGAACTCCCCGCTCCGGAGCGGATCTTCAGGAACACATAAGGAAACGCTCAGGTAGGAGGGCGGTGCACGGGGCCAGTTCGGGTCGCGGTGTGGGAATCGTCACAGTGGCGTCCGATGGGTGTCAGCACCCATATCGGCCCGGTTCGCCCGGATGAAAGGATGAGGATCCATGGGGGGCGAAACGGACATGAATCCAACGACCGTGAAGGGAATCGAGCTGTGCCTGCTCCGCGGATGAGCACGACACCATTGCCGGGCATCGGCGTCCGGTACGACCTCACGACGCGGGACCGGCGTCATCTGTCGGTGGTCGCGCATCGCGACGGGACGCGTACGGTGAACGTGTACCGCGCCGACGACCCGGACGCGTGCGCGCAGTCCCTGCGGTTGAACGGGGCCGAGGCCATGTCGCTCATCGACGCGCTGATGCCGACGCACCACAGCCCGAACCTGCTGCACACCACCGACCTCGGCCTGGTCGCGGAGCGGATCGAACTGTCCGCGACCTCGCACTGGAACGGTCGTCTGCTCGGAGAGACCCGCATGCGCACGGACACCGGGGCCTCCATCGTCGCCGTGCTGCGCCGCGCGGACGCGATCCCCTCCCCCGCGCCGGACTACCGCCTGGCCGGCGGCGACACGCTGATCGTCATCGGCACCCGTGAGGGTATCGAGGCCGCCGCGGCGATACTCGGGCGGGAGTGAGCCCTTGCACTCCGCGGTCTTCCTCATCGAATTCGGCGCCATCATCCTGGGCCTCGGCCTGCTCGGCAGATTCGCCGGCCGATTGCGCTTCTCCCCCATCCCCCTGTATCTGCTGGCCGGTCTCGCCTTCGGCGAGGGCGGCATCCTTCCGCTGGGCACCAGCGAGGAGTTCGTGGCGATCGGCGCCGAGATCGGCGTCATCCTGCTGCTGTTGATGCTCGGCCTGGAATACACCGCGAGCGATCTGATCGGGAACCTGAAGACGCAGTATCCGTCGGGCCTGGTCGACCTCGCGCTCAACGCCCTGCCCGGCGCGGCGGCGGCGCTGCTGCTCGGCTGGGGCCCGGTGGCCGCGGTGGTGCTGGCGGGTGTGACGTGGATCTCCTCGTCCGGGGTCATCGCCAAGGTGCTGGGCGACCTGGGACGGCTCGGCAACCGCGAGACGCCGGTCATCCTGAGCATCCTGGTCCTGGAGGACCTGGCGATGGCGGTGTACCTGCCGATCCTCACCGCCCTGCTGGCCGGGGTCGGCTGGGCGGCCGGCAGTGTGACGCTGGCGGTGGCGCTGGGCGCCGCCGGCCTGGTGCTGCTGCTCGCGGTCCGCTTCGGGCGGGTCATCTCGCGGTTCGTCTCCAGCGACGACCCGGAGAAGCTGCTGCTCGTGGTCCTGGGGCTGACGCTGCTGGTGGCGGGCATCGCCCAGCAGCTGCAGGTGTCGGCGGCGGTGGGCGCGTTCCTGGTCGGCATCGCGCTGTCCGGGGAGGTCGCGGAGGGCGCGCACACCCTGCTGAGTCCGCTGCGCGATCTGTTCGCGGCCGTGTTCTTCGTCTTCTTCGGTCTGCACACCGACCCGGCCAGCATCCCGCCGGTCCTGCTGCCGGCGCTGGCGCTGGCGGTCGTCACCGCGCTCACCAAGATCGCCACCGGCTACTGGGCGGCGCGCCGCGCCGGGGTCGCGGTGCGCGGCAGGTGGCGGGCGGGCGGGGCGCTCGTGGCGCGTGGCGAGTTCTCCATCGTCATCGCGGGCCTGGGGGTCACGGCGGGCATCGAGCCCGCGCTGGGCCCGCTGGCCACGGCGTACGTGCTGCTGCTCGTGGTCTTCGGCCCGCTGACGGCCCGCTACACCGAGCCGCTGGCGCGCGCTCTGACCCGGCGCCGCGTGCCGGCGCGCAAGAACGACGCGGAGCCGGAGCGGACTCCGGCCCCCGTCCCCGGGGACTGACCGCGCGCCCTCGCGCCGCACGGACCCGCCGACGACCGAGAGGAGGCCCCGGCCGTGTCGCTGTTCTGGCGGATCTTCCTGCTCGACGCCGCCGTACTGGTGGTGGCCACGATCCTGCTGCTGGGGCCGGTCACGGTCTCCTCCCCTGTCCTGCCCGCCGAGGCGGCGGTGGTCGTGGCGGGTCTGGTCGTCATGCTGGTCGCCAACGCCGTGCTGCTCCGGCTCGGGCTCGCGCCGCTGCGCCGGCTGACCCGGGCCATGACGGCGGCGGACCTGCTCCGGCCCGGGAGCCGGCCGGCGGTCGCCGGGCACGGGGAGATCGCCGAACTCATCACCACGTTCAACACGATGCTCGACCGGCTGGAGAGCGAACGCGCCGCGGGCAGCGCCCGCGTGCTGTCCGGCCAGGAGGCCGAGCGGCGGCGCATCGCCCAGGAGCTCCACGACGAGGTCGGGCAGACCCTCACCGCGGTGCTGCTCCAGCTCAAGCACGTCTCGGAACTCGCCCCCGGCCCGCTGCGCGAGGAGCTGCACCAGGTGCGCGAGACGACCCGCGCGAGCCTCGAGGAGATCCGCCGCATCGCCCGGCGGCTGCGGCCCGGCGTCCTGGAGGAACTGGGCCTGCCCAGCGCGCTGCGGGCGCTGACCACCGAGTTCACCTCGCCGGGGCTGACGGTGGTGCACCGTCTCGCCCCCGATCTGCCGGTCCTGGACGAGCAGACCGAGCTGGTCCTCTACCGGGTCGCCCAGGAGGGCCTGACCAACACCGCCCGTCACGCTGGCGCCCACCGTGTGGACCTCGTGCTGGAACGCGCTGCCGACGGGGCCCGCCTGATCGTCCGCGACGACGGCAAGGGCCTCGGCGCCGCCCCGGAGGGCGCCGGGATCCGGGGCATGCGCGAGCGCGCCCTGCTGATCGGCGCCCGGCTCGCACTCGGCCCGGGGCCGGAGGGCGGCACCGAGGTGCGGCTCGAGGTTCCCGCGCGTCCCGCGCATCCCGCGCACGAGGAGGAGCACTGACCGTGCCCGAAGCGGCGAAGACCCGGATCCTGCTCGCCGACGACCACGCGCTGGTGCGCCGCGGCGTACGGATGATCCTCGACGACGAACCGGACCTGGTCGTCGTCGCGGAGGCCGGAGACGGGGCCGAAGCCGTCGAGCAGGCCCGCACCCACGAACTCGACCTCGCCGTCCTCGACATCGCCATGCCCCGCCTCACCGGGCTCCAGGCGGCCCGTGAACTCTCCCGGCTCCGGCCCGGACTGCGGATCCTCATGCTGACGATGCACGACAACGAGCAGTTCTTCTTCGAGGCACTGCGCGCCGGGGCGAGCGGCTACGTCCCGAAGTCCGTCGCCGACCGCGACCTCGTGGAGGCCTGCCGCGCCGCCATGCGCGACGAGCCGTTCATCTACCCGGGCGCGCTCACCGCGCTCGTGCGCAATCTCCTGGACCGCGCGCGGCAGGGCGAGCCGCTGCCCGCGCGCGCCGTCACCGACCGTGAGGAGGAGATCCTGAAGCTGGTCGCGGAGGGCCACACCTCCAAGGAGATCGGCGACATCCTCTTCATCAGCGCCAAGACCGTCGAGCGGCACCGTGCCAACATCCTGCAGAAACTGGGCCTGCGCGACCGTCTGGAACTCACCCGGTACGCGATCCGGGCCGGCCTGATCGAACCATGAGCGGAGGCGCGATGGGTGGCTGGGGCAGCGGCAACTTCGACGAGGACACGGCGGCGGACCATCTGTCCCTGCACACTGGCAGGTTGGTCCGGGAGGTCACGGAGGCGATGGCCGGCGCCCCCGAGGCGCTGGAGCCCGACGAGTACTGGGGCGTGGCCGTGCCCTGCAACGTGGAGCTGCTGCACCTGATCGCCGCGCAGGGCTGGGCCGGCACCGTGCTCCCCGGGGCCGCGACGGTCCGGGAGTGGAAGGCGGCCTACCTCGCCGTCTGGGACGGCGCGGTCGACGGCCTGGCCCCCTCGGCGGAGTACCGCGTCGAACGGCGCGAGGTCATCGCCCGCACCTTCGACCGGCTGGCGGAACTCGCCGAGCGCAGGGGGTAGTCGGTGCTCCCGGTGGGCGGAGGCGCCGCAGAGGGGAGGCGGCCGCGCGTACGGGTGCACGGGCGCCGGCGACGTCGCGGCAGTCCACGGCGCGCCGGTCCGCGCCCGTCCGCCGCCGGTCCGCCGCCCGGTGGACGACGTTTCAGGCCGCCTCTTCCGCGGCCTTCCGCCCTTCCCCGGGCCGGGGCGCGCCCGCCGCCCGGTCGCGGGGCAGGGCCACCAGTGCCACGCCGACGGCGAAGCCGAGGGCGGGCAGTACGGGGAACCGGCCGTCGGGGGCGAAGCCGTACACCGCCCAGAAGGCGAGGGCGACCGTGCCGCAGGCCAGGCCGAGCCACAGCGGCTCGGAGCGGCGGGGGAGGCCGCCGGCCGCGGGGTCGACGGCCCGGAGCAGGCGCGTCAGCGCGCGCTCCAGCGGCCGTAGCAGGATCATGACGCCGCCCAGGAACACCGCGAGCAGCACCAGCCACGGCGCGCGCAGCGCCCACCAGGCCGGCGTCCCGAAGGCGGTGTCGGGCGCGAGGCCGACGAGATAGAACACGGCGGCGAGCAGCACGGGCAGCATGTGCCAGAGGTAGAAGGTCATGCTCGCACCGCCCAGGAACCGGACCGCCCGCCACACCCTCTCGCGTTCCAGCGCTCGCCGGACGACCGGCGCGGCCAGCAGGCACGCGCCGACCTGGGCGACCACCCAGGCGAGCATGGCCGCCGAGGGCGGGTCGGTGTTGCCGACGGTCTCCCCGGTGACCCGGATCAGACTCACCGGATACGGCCCGAAGGTGATCAGCGCCGTGAACGCGAACGCGCCACCGAGCGCCATCGCGGCCGGAGTCGCCCGGGACGGCAGTCCGCGGCGCCGCGTCAGCTGCCCGTCCCGCCAGCAGAACCCGAGCTGATACGCCATGCCCCAGACCAGCAGGTAGTTGAGCAGCCCCGTATACGCGGGGGCGCCCGCCCACAGCACCAGCGCGTCCGCCGCCACCGCGACCGCGCCCATCACCACGGGGACCCGCAACCCCCAGCGGCGGTGCGCCCGGTGCAGTAGCGGTGTCAGGGCGCTGAGCAGCAGATACACCGGCAGGAACCAGAACTGCATCGCCATCGCCCACCCCGCCAGCTGCAGCGTCGGCCGGTCCACGCCGGACGCCGAACAGACGGCGACGGCGAGGAGCACCAGCCCGCAGTAGGCGGCCGTCGGCAGCAGCAGCCGCAGCGCCCGCCGGGCCACCCATGGCGCGGCCGCGCCGCCCGCCGCGCGGGTGCGCGACCAGGAGCCGCCCGCCGCGTGGCCTCCGGCCAGGAAGAACAGCGGCATGATCTGGAAGCCCAGGGTCAGCCACTGCGTCCAGGGGATCTCCGCCAGGAGCTCCGGCGCGACGATCCCCCCGCCCGGCTCGCGAACCAGGGCGGTGATCAGCCAGTGGCCGAGGACCACCAGGCAGATCGCCAGGGCCCGCAGGAAGTCGACGTAACGGTCTCGGTCCATGCCGGCTCATGTTGCCGCACCCGTGTCCGGGCCGCCGCGAATGGTGTCCCCTGCAACCGATTCGTGCCCGGAGCGCGACCTGACCGGCGTAAGAGCCCGCGCCGCCGCTAAATCGCTTGCGGGGCCCGCCCGTCGGGGCGAGGCTGGCCGGTCGGCCGGACATGAGGAGGGGAGCCGCGGATGGCGGACGAGGAACAAGAGGAGCAGCAGGACGTGTCCCTGTGGCGGTTGGCGGACCTGGTGACCCCGATGGCGCTGCGCACCGCGGCGACGCTCAACGTGGCGGACCACCTGGCGGACGGCCCCCGTACGGCGACCGAACTGGCCCAGGCCACCGGGGCCGACTCGGGGGCGCTGGACCGGTTGCTGCGGTATCTCACCGGGATCGGTGTGTTCGGCCGGGACGCGGGCGGACGGTACGCGCTGACGGCCCGGGGAGCGGAGCTGCGGTCGGACCACCCGGGCGGGCTGCGGGACTGGCTGGACACCGAGGGCGGCCTCGGCCGTGCGGAACTGTCCTTCGTGCACCTGCCGCACGGCGTGCGCACGGGCACCGCCGCCTTCCCGCTCCAGTACGGCCGCGGCTTCTGGGAGGACCTGGCGGCCGACCCGGAGCGGACCCGCTCGTTCGACCGCGCGATGGGGGTCGACGTCGCCGAGTGGGCGGCCGCGCTGATCCCCGCGTACGACTGGGCCGCGCTGGGGCACGTGGTCGACGTGGGCGGCGGCAACGGGACACTGCTGGCCGCGCTGCTCACCGCCTTCCCCGGGTTGCGCGGTACCGTGCTCGACCAGCCCGCCACGGCCGCGGCGGCACGCGGGACGCTGGAGGCGGCCGGACTCGCGGGCCGCGGCGACGCGGTCGAGGGCAGCTTCTTCGACGCGCTGCCCAAGGGGGCCGGCGGCTATCTGCTCTGCGCGATCCTCCACGACTGGGACGACGACTCGGCACGGGCCGTGCTGCGCCGCTGCGCGGAGGCCGCCGGAGAGCACGGCCGGGTGATCGTCGTGGAGAAGGTCGGCGCCGATCACGAGTCGACGGTGCCCGCGATGGACCTGCGCATGCTCGTGTACTTCGGCGGCCGGGAGCGCGGGGTCGCCGCGCTGACCGCGCTCGGCGCGGACGCCGGGCTGCGGGTGTCGGCGGTGCGCACCGCCGGCGACATCGGGATCGTCGAGTTCACGGCCGCCTGAGCGCGCCCTTGCCGCCCCGGCCCCCGGGCGGCAAGGCGGCAGACGGCGGGCGGCGGGCGGCGGGCGCCGGAGACGTGCTCGCGCCGTCACCGCCCGAGGCCAGGGGCGCCCCGGACCCGGGACCGCCGTTCCGTCCCCGTGTCACCCGCGGCCCCGGCGGCCGGCGCGGCAGGCGATGCGCGACCGCGCACGTGGCGGCGCCGCCGGGACCCGAGGCGGTGCGCGGCACCCCGCCGCACCCCGGGCGGGCGTCGGCCCGGGGGGGCATGATTCGTCAGCGCAGCGTCGGCACCGAGCCGCCCTCCGCCCACGTCACCTCGACGCCGGTCAGGCCCCGGGACCAGGCGGCGGCGATCGCGGCGAGTTCCCCGGCGCCGGGCGGGGCGGGCCCGAGCCCGACGGCGTAATGGGCGGAGCGCGCGGTGGCGCGGTAGGGGCGGGGCCAGGCGTGGACGGCGGGGGTGCCGGCGTCCTCCAGCGCGGTGAGGAGCGCGCGGACACGGCCCCGGAACCGTCCGAGGGTGTCCTCGAACTCCGCCTCCGTCGCCCCGTGGACGGCCAGTACGGCCCACGCCGCGTGGCGGCGGTGCAGCGGGGGCGGGTCGGCGGGTCCGGGCCGGGGCCCGGCGCCCGTGCCGGCGGCGGACTCCAGCAGTTCCCACGCCCGGTAGAGCTCCTGGGCGAGCAGGTCACGGCCGTCCGGGCCGACCTGCGCCGTGCAGAGGCGGACCGGCTCGGTCGGGGTGGCGATGGACACCGCGGGCCCCGGTTCCCTTGCGGCGCCCACGGGTTGACGCCAGTCCCAGGCGGCCCAGGTGGCGAAGAAGTGCCGGAGCAGTTCGCCGTCGGGCACGCCGGGGGCATCGCGCACGGTGCGGGCGGCGAGCAGCGCCCAGGCCAGACCGGGCAGGCCGCCGAAGGGAGCGGAGTCCAGGCCGCGTGCCCCGGCCCAGGCCTTGACCTCGCGGGCGAGGTCCGCGAAGCGTTCGTGGCCACGGGCGAGTTCGAGGACGGCGTCGGCGTCGCTGACCGCGCTGAGCGCCACGGCGGCGGCATCGCCCAGCTCGGCGCGGCGGGCCACGGCCTCCTCGGGGTCGAGGTCCCCGGTGGCGACGACGACGAGGTCGACGTCCAGGTCGCCGACGCGGAAACGGAGCCCGGGGACGCGTGCGCCCGTCACCAGCCGGACGCGCGTCGCCTCCGGCAGCGCGGCGGTCACCTTGGCCCGGACCTCCGCCATGTCGGCGGTGCCCGGCAGTGCCGCGACGAGGTCGAGGTCGGCGCCGGGGAGCGCGCAGCCCATGCGGCGGGAGCCGGCGACGTGGACCACGCCGCCGGTCAGGGCCCGCGCGACACGCCGTGCGGTCCGCCGGGCGTGCGGGACGTCATCGGGTGGGCCGCCGCCACCGGCCTCGTCCGCGGGGCCCGACGCGGTGCCCGAGGCGAGGCCCGACGCAGTGCCCGACGCGGTGCCGGCCCCCGTCTCGGGGCCCGTCGCGGTGTCGGGCACCCAGCGCACCTCCCCCGTGCCCAGCTCGACCGTGGCCCGGACCCGCATCGGCTCGTCTCCGCGCCGCGAGAGCAGGACGAGTTCGCCGACCCGCGCCGTCGTCCCGCCCAGGCGGCCGGCGCAGTCGGCGGCGACCCGCAGCGGGTCGTGGGTGCGGCCGAGCGACAGATGCGGGGTGAAGCCCTCCGCGCGGCCGCGGCAGCGCGGGAAGCGGCGGGCGAGCGCGTGCCGGAGGTCCGCCCAGGAGGTGCCGTCGCCGGCCGCCGGGTCGAGCCAGACGGTGGCGTCCTCGCGGTGCCCGAAGGTGTGCACCCCGTCGAGACGCGCGGTGAAGGGGCGGACGGTGGCCGCGGCCGCGGAGAGTAGGGGCGCGGCGCGCTCGAACGCGGACTCCGGCACGAAGCCGAAGAGCAGGTTCACATGCGGGGGCCAGCGGTGGATCTGCGGATCGTGGTCGCGGCGGACGGCCTGGATGGCCGGCCACAGCTCCGGCGGCGGCAGCCAGGCCACGGCGGTGCGCGCGGTGGGCGGCAGATCGAGGACGTCGGTGCCCTCGTCCTCGCCCTCGGCGGCGAGGGCCAGGGTGACCTCCACGCCGTAGTGGTCGGAGACGAACAGCCCCTCGGCCGTGGGGGTGTCGCCCCGCAGCGCGGCCCCGGTGACGCGCGGTCCGCGCTCGCTCAGCAGCACGCGGTCGAGCCGTGAGGCGCGTCCGCTCAGGGAGGAGACGGCCGCCAGGGGATTGGCCGACGGATCGAAGGTGGGCGTGCCGTCGTCCGGCCCGTGCGCCTCCGTCCAGGCGTCGCGCAGGCCCAGGGTGAGCGCCGGTGTGTCGCCGCCGTCGTTGAAGTCGCCGAGCAGGAGCAGACCGCCCTCCACTGCGGCAAGTCCCTCGGCGAGGCGGGCGAGTTCGGCCCGGCGCCGCGCCGGGCCGTCGTCGGAGTGGTCGCTGGTGAGGTGGGTGGCGGCGACCACGAGCGGCCCGGCGGCCGTCTCGACGGTGATCGCGGCGACGGCCTTGTGGGGGCCGAGGGCGTGCAGGGCGGCCTCCCGTACGGGCAGCCGGCTCAGCAGCAGCACCCCGCTGTCGTCGGTGTCCCTCCCGTCGGGGTCGGTGCCGAGGGTGTAGCGGGAACGCACCCAGGGGGCCCGCAGCAGCATGTCGAGCAGCGCGGGCTCCACCTCCTGCAGGGCGATGACGTCCGCGTCCGCCTCCTCCAGGGCGCGCAGGAGGAGGGGGCGGCGGCGCTCGGTGTCGATGCGGTGGCTGTCGTACCGGTCCCACAGGGTGTTCCAGGTCAGGACGCGCAGCGTGCCGTGCGGTGCCGCCGCCCGGCCGGGCGCGTGCTCGACGGGCCGCCAGCCCCGCTCGGCGTCGTAGGCGTGCGGGACGCGGGCCGTGAAGAACGGCGGGCGCAGCAGGAGCGGGTCGTGTACGCGTCCGGCGTCGGTGGCGTCGATGCGGTCGGTGCCGGTGGCGCGGTCCCAGACGAGCTCGCCGTCCGCCTCCACGAACAGCACGCGGTGCCAGGGGATGTCGCCGCCGGGCACGAAGGCGGGCAGCGGGATCCGCTTGGGCGCGGCGCCGCGCTGGTGCACGCCGAGGACGAAGCGGGCCGGGTCGAACCGGGCGTCCCAGCGGACCCGGTGGTAGATCTCCTCGCTGGTACGCATGTCACGCCTCCTGTCCGGCCGCGGCGCCGCCGAGCGAGCCGTCGGTGTCCTCGACGGTGCCGCCCGCGCCGACGTACCAGGTGCGATGGGCCTCACCGGGGTACGGCGGGGTGAACCGGCGGCTCTGCGCGGTCAGCACGGCGGGCGGCACCGGGTGGGCGCGGCCGGCGTTGCGCCGAGCCAGTTCCTCCTCGTCGACCAGGGTCACCACATGGGTGATCAGGGCGTCGCGGCGGCGGGCCACCGCGTGCACCAGGGAGCGCTGGTGCGGGTTGAGGGATGTCGCGTCCCACACCACCGTCGCACGCCCGGCCAGCGCGGTGTCGAGCCTGCGCAGTCCCTCGCGCAGGACGTCGGCGTTGCCGCGCTGGTCGGCGCGGGAGCCGCGGGCCGAGCGCAGGTCGTCCAGGCCGATGCGGACGGCGGTGCCGGGCAGCGCCCCGGCGAAGGTGCTCTTGCCGCTGCCCGCGGGCCCGGTCAGGTGGATCAGGCGGGGGAACTCCCCGGAACGCCACCGCCAGGTGGCGGCCACGGCCTCCTCCACGCCGCCGATCCGCCCGGCGGCGTACGCGGCACGTGCCTCCGCCCAGCAGCGGTCGGCGGCGTCCGTGTCGAGGCCGGCGAGGGCCTCGCGCAGTCCGGACCGCAGGGGCCGCAGCGGGTCGGGGCCGAGGAGACCGGCCTCCTCCGCGTGCAGTGCCGACCACTCGGTCTGCTCGCGGGCCCCGGCATCGGGCGCGGCGGCGGCCGCCACGGCGTGGAGCACGCCCAGGTCGGCGGCGAACGCCATGCGGGCCAGGCCTGCCGCGCGGTCCTCGTCGGGGTACGGGCGGTGCAGCGCCGCGTGCAGTCCGCCCAGGTCGGCGATGCGGCGGGCCTGCGCCATGCCGAGCGGTCCGGCGAGGCGGGCCGCGAGACGGGCGCGCGGCGTGTCGTGGAGCAGGGCGGCGAGGACCCCGGCCAGCCGGGCGTCCCCGGTGCGTCCCAGGACGTCCAGCCGGGCGGAGACGTCGGCCGCGCGTGCGGCCGCTCCGGGGCCGGGAGCGCCGGCGCCCACGGCGGCGGTGAGCGCCGCGGCGTCGGGGGCCGCGCCGGAGCGCACCGACCACAGCGGGGCGGCCGGGCCGAGCCCGTTCTCGACGACGGCGGCGTGCATCCAGTGCGTGCCGGTCGTCACATGGCCGCCGCGTACCCACTTGGCCACGTGGCGGCCGAACTCCTCGTACCGGAAGCCCTCGACGGTGCGGACGACGTATCCCTCCTGCCGCGCGGTGTCCAGGCGCAGGGCGCGCAGCGCGCGCTCGTCGTACGCGCCGCGCCACAGCACGGGCGGCACCGGGATGCCGAGTCGCCGCAGGAAGCGGACCGTGCGGTCCCAGTCCAGGCAGTGGTCGCCGTCCCACACGGAGAAGCCGTGGAACCAGCTGTCGAGGTCCTCGTACGCGAGGGAGTGGCGGGCGTGCAGATTCTCCCCGCACACCCGCCACCCGGGCGGGAGACGGGGGCCGATCCGGCCCTGGAGCGCCTTGACCCACGCGCGGGAGGGATGGTGCGCCGAGTCGAGGGAGCGGGCGTGCATCCCGTCCCGGTAGAGCGTGGTGTTCTCGCCGTCGAGCTTCTCGGTCACGACGACCTCGCGGCCCCGGAGCGCGCCGGGGTCCGCGGCTCGGATGTCGTCCGGCGTGGCCCCGGGCGACCAGGGCAGGTGCGGAGTGCGTGGATAGTGCGTGCGCATGGTGCCGGATTCCCCCGTGACGATGTGGTGCGCGATCACTGTAGGAGCGCCGCAACCCGCGGAGCCACCGCTTAATCGGGGGGCCGTCGGGCGGAGGGAGTGCGCCCGCGGAACGGACGGTCGATGCCGGTGCGGTGCTGCCGGCTCCCCGGGGCCCCGCTCGCGGACAACGTCCCCCCGTGATCGCGATGGGGTCGGGAGGGGCCGCAAAATGCGTGGTGGCGGCGGGGAGTGGGCGCAATGATGGGCGCGTGACGTTCCTGGAGGTCGCCTGCGACGAGTCGGGCTCGGACGGCGAGAACCTGATCGGCGGGAACACGGATGTCTTCGCCCACGCGGGCGTGTGCGTCGCGGAGGACGCCGCCGCCGGGGCGCTGCGGGAGATACGGGAGCGGATCCGGTCGCCCGCCGAGGAGTACAAGGCCAACCACCTGCTGCGGGAGAAGCACCGCGCGGTGCTGGAGTGGTTGCTCGGACCCGCGGGCCCGTTGCACGGTCACGCGTCCGTACACCTCACCGACAAGGCGTACTTCGTGCTCACGGCGGTCCTCGACGTGCTGGCCGGGGGGCCGGCCGCGGCGGCCACGGCGGCGGTGCTGTACCGCGAGGGGCGGGGCACGGCCGAGCCGTCGGGGTGGCAGGCGTTCCTGCGGGCCGCCAACGACCTGGTGCGCAGGAGGAACCACGAGGACGGGGAGGCGCCGGTCGACGCGTTCTACCGGGCACTGGAGGCGCTGCGTCCGGAACCCGGCGGGGACGGCGACCCATCCGGGGTCCTCGACATGCTGCGGCGGGCCAGACCCCGGGCGGAGGCGTTCCGGGCGCGGCTCGCGGCGGAGCCGGGGGCGGTCGAGCCACTGGATCCGCTCTTCCCCGCGCTGGAGCGTACGGTGGCGCGTTGGGGCGAGGGCGGGGCGCCGGTGCACGTCGTGCACGACCGGCAGAACACGCTCACCGAGGAACGGATCGCACGGCTCGGGGCGTCACTGCCCCCGGGCCGCCGCCTGGCGGGGCTGCGGCTGGCCGAGTCGCGCCACGACCCGCGGATCCAGCTCGCCGATTTCCTCGCCGGGGTGGCGCGGAAGCTGGCCTCGGACGAACTCGCGGGCCGCGGCGACCCGGTGCTGACCGGTCTGCTGCGCCCCTACGTGGATCCGCTCTCGGTGTGGGGCGACGACCGGAGCTGGTCGCGGCTGGGACCCGAGCCGTCCGCGACCGGGCCCGGGCCGACGCCGCGTCAGCCGGCGCCGATGAGCGTCGTGACGCGGTGCGCCGTCGCGGCGGAGTAGCCCTGCCCGCGGTCGCGCGGCGGGATCCGCCCGCCGCAGCCGGCCGCGGCACCGCCGGGGGCCTCGTCGGGGCGGCGAGGTCGACCACCCGGCGGCGGGGCCGGCGGTCAGCGCTGCCAGAGGAACGCGGCCCGCTCGCAGGGCCGGCAGACGAAGATGTAACCCAGGCCCCCGCCGCCGAAGTTCGCGGAGGTGGTGTGGTCGTGGCCCTCCTCCAGTTCCGCCGTGAACGCCATGGGCGCGGCGCAGGAGGGGCAGGACGGGGTCTCGTCGTTCTGCAGCCAGTCCGGCTCGCCGCCGAGCCGTCCGAGGACGGGGGCCGCCGTGGCGGTGTCGTCGGGACGCGGGCGCAGCGCGGTGACGGCTCCGAGGAGCGTCTCGCCCTCGGCGGGGACCTCGGCCGGGGTGAGCGGGGCGCTGAACAGGTAGGCGCGGTTGCCGCCCGAGCCGGCGTCCCAGTCGTCGCACATGCCCGGGTCGTTCTGGCAGAAGAAGACGGCGACCGCACCGCCGTCGACGGGCAGGTGCGCGAGGAACTGCAGGGCCCCGTCGCAGTTCCGGCAGGTCGGCCAGACGAAGCCCTCGGGGACGAGCGGGACTCCGCCGGTACGGAGGACGGGCGCGTCGGGGGCGGTCTCCCCGCCGTGGGTCAGCAGCACGGCGACAGCCTAGGCAGTGCCCTGCCGTGCGCGCTGGGCGGGTTCGCGGCCGGCCGGCATGGCGGAGGTCGCGACACCGCCCTGCCGTGCCCACGCGGCGGGTTCACCGGCCCGCGGCCCTCGGGGGCACGCACGTCACGGCCAGGCCCGCGGCCGCCAGGTAGGCGAGCGCGCCGCCGGTCATGGCGACGCGCAGCCCCGTCCCGTAGTCGGCGGCGGTGGCGAGCAGGGTGCCGCCGAGTGCCACGCCGCTGGCGCTGCCGATCTGGCGGGCCGTGTTGAACAGGGCCGACGCAGTCCCCGAGTAGCCCGGGGGCGCGGCCTCCAGCACGGTGGTGGTCGCGCCGGTGAGGGCGAAGGAGGTGCCGAACCCGGCGGCCATCATGGGGGCGACGAGCAGTGGGTAGGCGGGATCGGTTCCCGCCGCGGCCCAGCCGGCCAGCCCGAGGGCGGCGAGCAGCATTCCGCCGATCACCAGCGGGCGGTCGCCGGTCCTGCGGGCCAGCCGCCCGGACAGGACGGAGGCGAACATGGTCATCGCCACCGCCGGGAAGAGCGCGAGCCCGGTGCCGAGGGCACTGAAGCCGCGCTGGTGCTGGAAGTACAGGCTGGCCGTGAACACCATGCCGTAGAAGGCGAAGTTGAAGAGCAGTCCGATGAGGGAGCCGCCGCCGATCGCCCGCGAGCGCAGCATGCCGGGCGGGATCGCGGGCGACCGGGCCAGCCGCTCGCGCAGGGCGAAGGCGGCCGCCGCGAGCACGGCCAGACCGGCCCCCGCGAGGACCGCGGGATCGGACCACCCCCGGCGGCCCGCCTCGTTGAGTACGGCGGTGAGCAGGGCGACCGCGGCCACGACCGCGCACTGCGCCGGCCAGTCCAGGGCCCGGTCGGCGCGCCGTGGCGAGGGGGCCACATGCCGCAGCGTGAGCGCCAGGCAGGCGATGCCCACCGGCAGGTTGACGAGGAACACCCAGCGCCAGCCCACCGTGGAGACGAGCAGCCCGCCGAGCAGCGGGCCGGCGGAGGCCGCGATGCCCGCCATCGAGCCCCACAGCCCGACGGCCCGCGATCGCGCGGCGGAAGCCGGGTAGGCCTGCTGGAGCAGTGCGAGCGAGCCGGGCACGATCAGCGCGGCGCCGACTCCCTCCGCCAGCCGGGCGGCCACCAGGGCCGGGGCGTCCCGCGCGAGGGCGCAGGCGGCCGAGGAGGCGGTGAACACGGCCACCCCGGTGCAGAAGATCCGGCGGTTCCCCAGCCTGTCGCCCAGCGCGCCTCCGGTCAGCAGCAGCCCGGCGAACACCATCGTGTAGCCGTCGGTGATCCACTGGATCCCGGTGAGCGAGGCCGGCAGTTCGCGGCCCACCACGGGCACGGCGACGTTGATGACGGTCACGTCCAGGATGACCATGAAGTATCCGGCGCACACCGCGAACAGCGGCGCCCGGGGCCATCGCCCGGCATCCGGGCCCGGCCCGGCGGCGGGTGCGGGCCCGCCTCCGCCGGCCGTCTCCGCGAACGGCACGTCCTCGACCTCATCCCGTACACCCGACGCCGGTACCCGGTCTCACGGCGTACCGGATGTCACAGTACGGGGTGTTCGTCCCGTCTCGACGGAGGAGCCCGGCGCGCATCGCGCGGCGTGGAGGCCGCGCGGACAGGCCGGGCGGCCTCTCAAGCCGATCCGTCGGGTTGGCGGCGCAACAGGTAGGTGTCCATGATCCAGCCCTTGCGTTCGCGGGCTTCGGCGCGCGCCCGCAGGATGCGCGCCGAAGTCTCGGCGAGCGGGCCGGAGATCAGGATCTCGTCCTCGGTGCCGAGGTAGGCGCCGTAGTGGATGTCCAGGCCCTCGGGGTCGAGGGCGGCGAAGGCGGCGCGGCCGTCGAGCATGACGACCACGTCGTCGGCGTCGCCGGGGAAACCCTCGGCGAGGCGGCGGCCGGTGGTGATCTGCAGGGGGCGCCCGACCCGGGTGAGGGTGAGGCGGTGGCGGGCCGCGAGGGCGGCGACGCTGCTGATGCCGGGAACGACCTCGTGGGTGAAGGACCCGGGGGCGCGGGCGAGGACCTCGTCGACCACGGCGATCACGCTGTCGTACAGGGAGGGGTCGCCCCAGACCAGGAAGGCGCCCGTCTCGGCGGGGCCGAGGTGGGCGGCGAGGAGTTCCGCCACCAGGTCGGCGCGGCGGCGGCGCCAGTCGTCGACGGCTTCCGCGTAGCCGGCGGCGGTGCGGTCGCGTTCGGCGTCGGGGACCTCGACGAGCCGGTGGCCGGGACGGGCGTGCTCGTCCAGCATGTGCCGGCGCAGGCGGATCAGGTCCTGGCGTTCCTCCGGTTTGCCGAGGACGAAGAAGACGTCCGTACGGCCGATGGCTTTGACCGCCTGAAGGGTGAGGTGTTCGGGATCGCCCGCGCCGATGCCGATGACGAGGATGTGTCGCATGCGGTGATTGTGCCCTGCGGTGTGCCCGTGACGGCCATCGCGGCAACTGTTCCCGGGACGGCCTGTGACGTCCCTCACGCTGGATTGGGTGGTTACGGTGCGACTTAGTAGCCGACGCCCGCACGGCATATAGCCTCTATCCGGAATGGAATGGGACATTATTCGCACAGGGGGGCGACGGTATCCGATCCGTACGGTGCCGCGGGCCGCTCCCGGGACGGGGATTGCGTTCTGACGGCCCATCACGTCCCTTCCGGATCTTGAGTTCGGTGACGCGGCACGCTCTCCGGCCGGGCGCAAGAGGCGTCGTGGCTACGAGTCCGCGTAGTACCGATCTTTCATTGCCCGATGTTCGGGACGGTCCACACAATGACCGGGCCCGCATGCCGTCACGGCAGCTCAGGCGGGTTGTGAACACGGACGCCGATCCCTCGAGTGAGGTCACGCAATGACGAAGCACCGCCGGACGAAGCGCTTCCGGAAGATCACCGTCGCCGCCCTCGCCGTCGCCGCCGTGGGTGTGCCCTCGGTGGCCATGGCCTGTGTCGGCGGTCAGCAGGGCCCGTCGAACGAGTCCCAGGGTCGTTGGCAGCACGCGTCGTGGGACGGGTCCTGGAACGGGAACTGGTCTCAGGGATCTCAGGGGTCTCAGGACTCCCAGGGCCGCGGCCACTGGGGCGGGAAGCCCGGCAACTGGGGCGGGAGCCCGTCCTCGGCCCCCTCCTCCGCACCGTCGGCCCCGGCCACCGCACCGTCGTCGGCGCCCTCCGCGGCGCCGAGCTCCCCCGCGGCCGGTTCCGGGTCCACGCTGACCGGAGCCGCGGCCACGGTACTGGGCCTGGTGAACCAGGAGCGCGCCAAGGCCGGCTGCTCGGCTCTGAAGGTCAACGCGAAACTGACCACCGCCGCGGTGGACCACAGCAAGGACATGGCCTCGCACAAGAACATGTCGCACACCGGTTCAAACGGCTCCTCCCCCGCCGACCGCATCTCCTCGGCCGGCTACAACTGGAGCCGCTACGGAGAGAACGTGGCCTACGGGTACGCCTCCGCCTCCAGCGTGATGAACGCCTGGATGGCGAGCCCGGATCACAAGCGGAACATACTGGACTGCTCCTTCAAGGAGATAGGGATCGGACTCGCGCAGCCCGGGAACTACTGGACGCAGGACTTCGGCGCCGCGCGCTGAACGAGTACGCCGGGAGGACCGGCCGCCCCCGTGGCGGCCGGGCCTCCCGGCGTCCGTTCAACCGCGGTCAGCGCAGACCGCGGCCGAGCGCGTGGATCAGCTCACCGTCGGCGGTGTCACCGCTCAGCTCCCAGAAGAAGGCGCCGCCGAGCCCCTGCGACTTCGCCCACGCCGCCTTGCCGCGCAGGGTGAGCGGGGTGTCGTAGCTCCACCACTCGTCGCCGCAGCGGGCGTACGCGGTGCCGGCGACCACGCGCGTGGCGGGGCAGCGGGTCTTGAGCACCTTGTAGTCCTCGCTGCCCGCCTCCCAGGTGCCGGGGGCGGGACCGGTGGCGTCGCCGCCGGGTGCCGTCCGCGTCACCCCGGTCCAGCCGCGGCCGTAGAAGCCGAGGCCGAGCAGGAGCTTGCGGGCGGGGATGCCGAGGCCGCGCAGCTTGCGGATCGTGGCGGCGGCGTTGGAGCTCCGCTCCGGGATGCCCCGGTAGGAGGTCAGCGGCGCGTGCGGGGCGGTCGGGCCGGTGGCGGACCAGGTGCCGAAGTAGTCGTAGGTCATCGGGTTGTACCAGTCCACGTACTGGGCCGCGCCCGCGTAGTCCGCGGCATCGATCTTGCCGCCGTCCGAGGCGTCGGCGGTGATGGCCGCGGTGACCAGGTATTTCTTCCCGAAGCGGTGGCGCAACGCGCTCATCAGGTCCGTGTAGGCGGACGGACCGCTGCTGTCGCAGGTCATACCGCAGGCGTTGGGGTACTCCCAGTCGATGTCGATGCCGTCGAAGACGTCGGCCCAGCGCGGGTCCTCGACGAGGTCGTGGCAGGAGTCGGCGAACGCCTCCGGATCGGCCGCGGCCTGGGTGAAGCCGGATGACCAGCTCCAGCCGCCGAAGCTCCACAGGATCTTGATGTTCGGGTACTTCTTCTTCAGCTTGCGCAACTGGTTGAAGTTGCCGTGCAGCGCGTCTTCCGCGGTGCCGTCGGCGACACCGTCGACGCTGCCCGCCGCGTCATAGGGCTTCTGGTAGTCGGCCCACGCGTCGCCGACGGCGCACTTGCCGTCCGTGACGTTTCCGAAGGCGTAGTTGATGTGGGTGAGCCGTGCGGCGGCACCCGAGGTGACGATGTTCTTGACGTGGTAATCGCGGGCGTAGACACCCCAGTCGATGAAGTAGCCGATGACTTTCGACGTGGCTCCCGGGGCGTGGTGGCCGTGGGAGGCCACCGCCGGGGCCGGCTGGGCCGCGGCGGGGCCGGCGACCAGGCTCGCGGTGAGCAGCGCCGTGCCGGCGGCGACGAGGCCGACCAGGGCTCTGCGGAACCGTGATCCCTGCTGTCTGGGCATGGAGTCACCTCTGGTGAGGAAGCGGTCGTGAGCGCGCGAAGGTGCGGGGACACCCTAGAAGGACTAGACCAATGGGGTCAATGGTCTGCACCAATACGGAAGTCCCCGCTCCCCGCGGCCTGATGACCGCCCGTCAGAGCGGCTGCAGTGTCCAGGACCAGCGGTGGGTGCCCGGGCCGACGCGGTACGCGGGCAGGGTGTCGGGGCCGCAGGAGGCGGTGCCGACCCCGCGGTGGGCGGCGTCCAGGTGGACCACGCACTCGGCGCGGGGCACGAGTTCGTCGTGGTGGGCGGCGGCCGTGAGCTCCCCCGCGCGATGGCGGGTGACGCTCACCTGGCGCGGCGCGTCCAGGTGGACGGCGATCCCCGGCGCGGCCGCCGCCCCGCTGAGCGTGAAGCGGCGCACGTCGTGCCGCCCGCCGCTCTCCTGCGGCCGCAGGTAGGGCGTGAACAGCAAGTCCACATCCGCCCGGTAGAGCCCCACGATCGCACCGGCGCACCGGTCGGGATAGCTCTCGCCGGGCCCCCGCCCGAACCACTCCAGGGTGTCGAGTCCCGCCGCGGTCTCGAAGACGGTGCCCACCCGCGGCACATCGGTGAGCCCCGCCGGCAGCACGGCGGTCTCGTCGACGAGCAGCCCGCCGCCCGACAGCGGCGTGAACACCTGCTCATGGGTGACGGTGCCGGCGCCTCCGGTCGCGTACGCCGACCGCACCACCACACTCGCGCCCTCCCGGCCGACCGCCACCAGCCTGCGCTCCAGGGCGTGCAGACCCCAGTCGCGCCAACGTGCCGCGATTCCGCCCCACACGTCGTTGTCGGTGGGGGCGCGCCACAGCGTGAGCACGGGCGGGGCGGTGAGCAGCGGGTGCCGGAGCAGCCCCGCGTCGTCGAGCTCCACCGGTCCGCCCGCGGCCAGCACGGCACCCGCCCGGGTGAGCAGGTCCCGGTGGTCGTCGGCGAGCACGACCTGCGGGGCGCACACCAGCGTGCCGCGCGGTGCCCACGGCAGGTCGTCGGCCGTGGTGACGCGCAGTGTCAGGTGCGAGTCGCCCGGCAGCAGGGTGGTGGGCAGCGGCACCACCGCGCTCTCCCCCGGGGCGAGGTCCGGGAGCCTGGCGGGAGCGGTCCGGGACTCTCCGATGTGCCACCGCGCGCCGAGCCACCCCAGACCGGTGAAGTGCTGCCGGTTGGTGATCCGGGCCTCGCGGCGGTCGGGGGTGAGCTCCAGCCGCAGCGGGGCGGCGATCTCGCGGTGCTCGGCCATCGCGGGCTTGGGCGTCCGGTCGGGCAGCACCAGGCCGTCGGCGCAGAACGCGCCGTCGTGGGGCGTGTCGCCGAAGTCGCCGCCGTACGCCCAGCGGTAGCCCGGCGCGGTCACCCCCGCGTCGAACGCGGACGCGGGGGCGTCGGGCCCGGCCGGACGGCCGGCCCGCTCGCCGGTGAGCCGCTGCAGGATGCCGTGGTCCCGGAACTCCCAGATGAAGCCGCCCTGCAGACCGGGGGTGGACTCGATGGCCCGCCAGTAGTCCGCGAGGGAGCCGTTGCTGTTGCCCATGGCGTGCGAGTACTCGCACAGGATCAGCGGCTTGGCGTGCGGGCCGGCCGTGATCTCCTCGATGGAGGCGTACATCGGGCAGATGATGTCGCTCGCGGTCTGCGCGGAGTCCCAGGCGTCCTTGATCGCGCCCTCGTACTGGACGGGCCGGGTCGGGTCCGTGCGCCGCAACCACCCCGCGGCGGCGTCGTGGTTGGCGCCGTAGTCGCTCTCGTTGCCCAGCGACCAGACGATCACGCTGGGATGGTTGCGGTCGCGGAGCACCATGCGCGCCACGCGGTCGGTGAAGGCACCGAGATAGCGCGGGTCGTCGGCGATCTCGTGGGCGTGGTCGTGGGTCTCGATGTCGGCCTCGTCCACGACGTACAGGCCGAGTTCGTCGGCGAGGGCGAGCAGCGCGGGATCGGGCGGGTAGTGCGCGGTGCGGACCGCGTTGAAGCCGTGGCGCTTGAGCAGGCACAGGTCGGCCCGTATGTCCTCGGCGTCGACCACCCGCCCGGTCAGCGGGTGGAAGTCGTGCCGGTTCACGCCGCGCAGGTACACGCGGACGCCGTTGATCAGCAGGTCGGCCCCGGAGACCTCCACGCGGCGGAAGCCGACGCGGTGCCGCGACTCGTCGGCGACGCCGCCGTCCGCACGGTGCAGCCGCACGGTGAGGTCGTACAGGTGCGGTGTCTCGGCGCTCCAGGGGCGCACGCCGGGCACGGTGGCGCGGATGCGGGCCTCGCCGAGGAAGTCCGAGACGCGCTCGCTCGCGATGTTGGCCTCGGCGAACGCCTCGTCGGCGGGGAGCCGCAGGACGCCGTCCGGGGTGCACAGCAGGCCGGAGACGCTCCACCCGGCGGGAAGGACACCCGTGCCGCCCCGGACCCGGACCGCGATGTCGAGGGTGCCGCCGGGTACGGCGGTGATCCCGACGTCGGCCAGGTGGAGCGGGTCGGTGGCGTACAGGTGGACGGAGCGGGTGATGCCGCCGTGCCACCACTGGTCCTGGTCCTCCAGGAAGGTCGCGTCGGACCATTTGACGACGGTCAGGCGCACGGTGTTGCGCTCCCCCGGGCGCACCGCGTGCGAGACGTCGAACTCCGAGGCGAGGTGGGAGTCCTTGCCCACCCCGACGGCGGTGCCGTTGACATGCGCGATCAGCACGCTCTCGGCGGCCCCGACATGGAGCACGATCCGCCGGCCCGCCCAGTCCGCGGGGATCTCGGCCTCCCGCTCGTACACCCCGGTCGGGTTGCGCCCTTCCGGCGGGGAGGGCGGAAGGTCGGGGAAGGGCATCGTCACATTGGTGTACTGCGGCAGGTCGCCGACCCCGTGGAGGTCGTCGAAGTCCTGGACGGTCCAGCAGCCGGGCACGTCCGTCTCCGCCCACCGCTCGGCGAGCGGTGTCCTCGGGGTGGGCAGCAGTTGGAAGCGCCAGCGCCCGTCCAGCGGTACGCGCGGCGCGTCGGGGCGGACGACGGCGTGCATCGGCAGCCTGCGCCATCCGGTCAGCTCGGGCGCGTCCCACGGGTCGAGCGGAAGGACGGGGTCGGCTGCCTCGGGACGTCGGTCCTGCATGGGGGTTCCCTCCCGGGAGTGGTCAGTTCGCGGTGGGGCGCGGGTCCGCCGGTGCCGGGGGGCGACACGCGCCGACCGCGCCGTAGCGGCGCGGGGGGCGGACGCCGCGCCCGGCGGCGGCTGTGGCCGTGGCGGTGGCGGTGGTGCCGGGTGCCCCGTCGCAGCCGGGCGCCGGGTCCGCCGGCGGTGGCGGTGGTGGCGGTGGTGGCGGTGTCGGGTGCCCCGGCGCAGCCGTGCGCCAAGGCGCCCGTCCGGGTCACCGCCGGGGGTTCCGCCCGGCCGGTGGCGAAGGGGTGCCCTGCCCGGGCGCCGGATCCGCCGGCGGCGGCGGTGGCCGTGGCGGTGGTGCCGGGTGCCCCGGCGCAGCCGTGCGCCAAGGCGTCCCTCCGGGTCACCGCCGGAGGTTCCGCCCGGCCGGTGGCGAAGGGGTGCCCTGCCCGGGCGCCGGATCCGCCGGTCGTCACGGGGCGGAGGCGGGGCGGCCCGGGGCGGGGTACGCCTGCGGTCGGCCGCCTCGCCGGGCGGCCGGCGGGGGCCGGAAGGGCGTCGCCGGGGGTGTCCCGGCGGACGCGGGGCAGGGCCCGCGGTTCGGCGCGGTCGGCGCCGGGGAGGAGGAGGGTCCGCCGCGCCGGCACGGGGTGACGGCCGGGCAGCGCGTGGGCACGGTGGGCACGGACGGTGTGCCCGGGGGCCGGGATGTCCCGGGCGGGCGCGGCCCGCCCGGCCGGGTCCGGTCCGAACACGTCCGGCCGGTACACGTCCGGCCGGTACAGGTCCGGCCGGTACAGGTCCGGCCGGTACAGGTCCGGCCGGCGGCCGGGCCCGTACCGGCGGGCGCGCCCGGCTATGCGCACGGGGTCAGGCGCAGGGTGAGGATCTGGAACGGCCGCAGGGCCACCCGGACGCCCCCGTCGGCCCCGAGTTCCGCGTTCTCCCCCTCCAACGGGCGTTCCAGCAGGTCGGTCACCCGCACCCGTTCGACGGGGAACGACGCCCGCAGGGTCGTGGTGGCGCGGCCGCCCAGCGACTCGTAGAGCCGGACGATCACGTCGCCGGACCGGTCGTCGGCCAGCTTGACCGCCTCGATCGCGGCCCGCGTCCCGTCGAGCGTCACCAGCGGCGCGGCCGGACCGGCGCCCGTGGCCCCGGGCACGACACGCAGCGGCAGGTTGAGCTCGTAGCCGCCCGCGACGGCGTCCTCTACGGCGGCGCCGGGCAGCAGCGAGTACGTCATGCGGTGCGTGCCCTGGTCGGCGTTCGGGTCGGGGACGCGGGGCGCCCGGACGAGGCTGAGCCGCAGCGTCGTGGTGGTGCCGCCGTCCTCGCGGGAGGTGCGGCCGACATCGTGGCCGTAGGTCGAGTCGTTCAGCACGGCCACCCCGTAGCCGGGCTCGCCGACGTGCACCCAGCGGTGGCAGAAGACCTCGAAGCGGGCCGCGTCCCAGCTGGTGTTGGTGTGCGTGGGCCGGTACACGTGCCCGAACTGGATCTCGGCCGCGCTGCGGTCGGCGTGCACGTCCAGCGGGAAGGCCGCCTTGAGGATCTTCTCGCTCTCGTGCCAGTCGATCTCCGTCTCGAAGTCGATCCGCGGGCTGCCCGCCCGCAGCCGTACGGTCTGCGCGAGGCGGGAGCCGCCGAAGGACCGCTCGACGCGGATCGCGCCGACGAGCGGGCCCTCCTCGACCACGGTGATCGCGTCCACGGCCGTCAGGTCGGTGTACTGCCGCCGGTAGTGCCGGTCGATGTCCCAGGCGTCCCACTGGTTGGGCAGGTCGGTGTGGAGCCGCAGCAGGTTGCCGCGCTCACCGGGCGCCAGCACCTCGCGGCCCGCCGTCAGGTCGAGCACGGAGGTGAGCAGCCCGTCCTCGTCGAGTTCGACCCGGACCAGCCCGTTGTCGAGGACGCGGTCCGTCACGGTCACCTTGCCGGCGGGATCGGCCGCCGTGAGCGGACCCGCGCCGGAGGCCGGGAGCTCGGCGAAGACGGCCACCCGGCCGTCGGCGAGCGGCTGCCCCGTGCCCTCGGCCAGACCGGCCGGCACGGCGACGACCTCCGCGCGGGGCCGCGGCGCGGTGTTGAACACCCACGGCGCGGACGGCTCGGCGCCGGAACCGCCCGCCACCACCGCGGTCGCGGCCGCGATGATCGTCTCCAGCTCCTCCCTGACGCGGGCGTAGGTCGCCTCGGCCTCGCGGTGCACCCAGGCGATGGACGAGCCCGGCAGGATGTCGTGGAACTGGTGGAGCAGGACGGTCTTCCACAGCCGGTCGAGGTCCTCGTACGGGTACGGGTACGAGGGGTCGCGCAGCGCGGCCGTGGCGGCCCACAGTTCGGCCTCGCGCAGCAGGTGCTCGCCGCGCCGGTTGCCGGACTTGGTGCGGGCCTGGCTGGTGTAGGTGGCGCGGTGCAACTCGAGGTAGAGCTCGCCGGACCACACCGGGGCGTCCTCGTACTCCGCCCGGGCCTCGCGGAAGAAGGTGTCCGGGTCCTGGACGACGACCTTGGCCGAGCCCTCCAGGTCCCGCAGGCGCCGGGCCTTCTCCATCATCTCGCGGGTGGGGCCGCCCCCGCCGTCGCCGTGGCCGAAGGGGACCAGGGAGCGCGTGCCGCCGCCCTTGTCGGCGTAGTTGCGCACGGCGTGGGCCATCTCCTCGCCGGAGAACACCGCGTTGTAGGTGTCGACGGGCGGGAAGTGCGTGAAGATGCGGGTGCCGTCGATGCCCTCCCACCAGAAGGTGTGGTGCGGCATCTTGTTCGTCTGGTTCCACGAGATCTTCTGGGTGAGGAACCACTCCATCCCGGCCAGCCGGGCGATCTGCGGGTAGGCGCCGGTGTAGCCGAAGGAGTCGGGCAGCCACACCCCCCGGCACTCGACGCCGAACTCCTCGGCGAAGAAGCGCTTGCCGTGGATCAGCTGGCGGGCCATGGCCTCACCGCCGGGCAGGTTCCCGTCGGCCTCCACCCACATGCCGCCGACCGGCACCCAGTTGCCGGCCTTCGCGGCGTCCTGCATGCGGCGGTAGACCTCTGGGTTGCGCTCCTTGACCCAGGCGTACTGCTGGGCCTGCGAGCAGGCGAAGACGAACTCCGGGTAGTCGGCGGCGAGCGCGGTGACGTTGGAGAAGGTGCGGGCGGTCTTGCGCTTGGTCTCGCGCAGCGGCCAGAGCCAGGCGCTGTCGATGTGGGCGTGGCCGACCGCGGACAGCGTGTGGGCGCTGGCGTGGGCGGGCCGGGACAGCGCTTCGGCGAGTTCGGCACGGGCCGCGGCGGCGGTACCGGCGACGTCGGCGACGTCGAGGGCGTCGAGCATCCGCTCCAGGGCGCGCAGCAGTTCGTGGCGGCGCGGCTCGGCGGTGGACAGCTCGCGCATCAGCTCGGCCGCGACCTCGATGTCGAGGACCAGGTGCCACACGTCCTCGTCGAGTACGGCGAGGTCCGCGCGGGCCATCGTGTAGAGCGGATCGGCGGGGGCGGTGAGCCGGTCGCCAAGCGGGGTCGGCAGGAAGCCCTTGGCCAGGATGTCGGGATTGGCGGCGGCCTCCAGCAGTAGTTCCACCGGTTCGCCGCCGGCCGCGGGGTTCGCGACGGGCACGTACTGGTTGCGCGGCTCGATGCCCTTGACCGGGATGCCGGAGGCGTCGTGGACCAGCGCCTCGGCCTGACCGCCGGGCCAGTCGCCGATGAAGCCGAGGTCGAAGACGGCCTCCACGCGCCGGCCGGCCCACTCGGCCGGGACGGTGCCCCGGGCGCGTATCCAACTGGTCGACCAGGGGGTGCCCCAGCGGTCGCCGGTCGCGAAGGGCTCGTACGCGGCGGCCAGCGCCTCGCCCACCGGCACCGGTTCGCCCGCCACGTGCCACGCGGTGAGCGTCAGCGGCACCGACGCGGCGTACACCGCCGGGCGGATGCGCTGTTCCAGGACGCGGTCGAGGCGCGCCTCGACCTGCTTGCGGTCGTCGTGCATGGGTGCTGGTCCCCTCAGTCCCGGAGGTAGGCGAGGTCGGGTACGTGCTTGCGATAGCCGTCGAGCAGACGCTGGGCGACGGCGACGGAGTCGACGAGCGGGTGCAGCGCGAAGGCGCGCAGCGCGGCGGCGCGGTCGCCGGTGGTGGCGGCGGTGATGACGTCGCGTTCCACGGCCTTGACGGCCGTGACCAGGCCCACGGCGTGACCGGGCAGCGGGTCGCCGACGATCGGGCGGGCGCCGTTGGCGTCCACGTGGCAGGGCACCTCGACGACCGCCTCGGCGTCCAGCGGCTCGATCGCGCGCCGGTTGCGGACGTTGAGGATCAGGGTCGTCCGCTCGTCGAGGGCGATGGCCCGCATCAGGGCGAGGGCGACCTTCTCGTAGCCGCCGGACTCCAGGTCGCACGAGTCGCGTTCGCCCGCGCCCGCGGCCTCGCGGACGTCCGCGCCGTAGGTGGTCTCGCGCTCCAGGCGGGTGGCGTCCCAGGCGGCGAAGGGCTCGGTGCCCGGGGCGCGCATCTTCTCGTAGAAGCGCTGCTGCTGGTCGAGGAGGAAGGCGCCTCGGGTGTGCTCGGCGTCGCGGGCGGCGGCGACGGCCTCACGGTTGAAGTAGTAGTAGTTCAGGTACTCGTTGGGCACCGAGCCGATCGTGCGCAGCCAGTCGGCGCCGAAGAGCTTGCCCTCCTCGAAGGAGGTCAGCGCGGTCTCGTCGGCGAGCAGCCGGGGCAGCAGGTCGACGCCGTCGACGCGGACCGCCCGCAGCCAGCCGAGGTGGTTGAGGCCCGCGTAGTCGAACCAGGCGCGTTCCGGGTCGATGCCGAGCGCTCGCGCGACGCGCCTGCCGAGGCCAACGGGCGAGTCGCAGATGCCGATGACGCGGTCGCCGAGGTGGTGGGACATGGCCTCGGTGACCATGCCGGCGGGGTTGGTGAAGTTGATGACCCACGCGTCGGGGGCGAGGCGGGCGATGCGGCGGGCGATGTCGACGGCGACGGGGATGGTGCGCAGCCCGTACGCGATGCCGCCCGGGCCGACCGTCTCCTGGCCGAGTACCCCTTCGTCGAGGGCGACCCGCTCGTCGACGACGCGTCCGGCAAGTCCGCCGACGCGGATCGCCGAGAAGACGAAGTCGGCACCGGTGACGGCCTCGTCCAGGTCGGTGGTGACGGTGACCCCGGGCGCGTCGGAGTACCCCTCCGCCTGCTGCCGCAGCACCCGGACGATGGCGTCCAGCCGGGCGGGGTCCAGGTCGTGGAGGGTGACGTGGGTGACGCGGCCCTGCGCGCGGTCCTCCAGCAGCGCGCGGTAGACCAGCGGGACGCGGAAGCCGCCGCCGCCGAGAATCGTGAGCTTCATGCCTCGACCACCTCCACCCCCGCCTCGCGCAGCGAGGTCCGGGTCGTCGCGTCCGCCGGGGCGTTGGTCACCACGACGTCGATGTCCTCGGGCCCGCACACCCGGGCCATGCCGGTGCCGGGGAACTTGCCGGCGTCCGCCACGAGCACCACCTGGTCGCTCGCGGCGATCATGGCGCGCTTGACCGGCACCTCCACCGCGGTCGTGTCCAGTATCTGCCCGTTGGGGCGGATGCCGCTGGTGCCGAGGATCAGCCGGTCGGCCCGGACCTGGCGCAGGTTGTCCTCGGTGAGGAAGCCGACCAGGGAGCGGTACTCGCGCCGGACGACGCCGCCGAGCAGGACGAGCTGGATCTCCTTCTCGTCCTGGAGTTCCTCGTAGACCGCGAGATTGCTGGTGATCACGGTGAGCGAGCGGCCGCGCAGCCGGCGGGCGACCCGCAGGGCGGTGGTCCCGATGTCCAGCAGGACGGTCTCACCGTCCTTGATGATCTCGGCGCAGCGCGCGGCGATGGCGTCCTTGGCCTCGACGCGGACGGCGGCGACGTCCGGGAAGGGGTCGTCCTCGCCGATCAGCGGGATCGCGCCGCCGTAGACCCGCTTCAGCAGGCCCTCGTCCTCGAGCTGGATGAGGTCGCGGCGGATCGTGGCCTGGCTGGCGCCGATCTGCTCGGCCAGCGCGGTCACCGAGGTGGGGCCGTCCGACCGCAGCGCGCGGAGGATCAGCTCATGTCGTCGGTCGGGGAGCATGCCCCGAACACTACCCCCACCTTCTGCAAAGTCAATCAAAGTCATGCACGTTCGTGATTGACCCTTGTCAAACCACTGCACAGCATGCAAGCTCTTGGCTACTTCAGGCCTGGGCCTCCCCCCGTCCGGGCCTGGACCGGGGGGACCACAGAGCACCGAGCACACAGCGCCGGTGCCCCTGGAGAGGTAGGTCGCAATGCCGCGGTCGACACACGCCGGCAGCACCCGGGAGGAGGCAGCCGATGTCTTCCTGTCAGGGCTGCTCTTCTACGACTTGGGTTTCACCGGGCTCCCCTCGGCTCCCGTCCCGGGCGCCGAGGTGTGGACCAAGGGGATGGGGACCTCCCCCGGGGGGATCGCCAACTTCGCGGTCGCGCTGAGCAGGCTGGGATTGCGCACGTCGCTGTCCGCGGCCTTCGGCGACGACCTGCACGGCACGCACCTGTGGCGCGAGCTGTCCGTCACCGAGGGCGTCGACCTCTCCCGCTCCCGGCGGTTCGCCGACTGGCCGACCCCGGTGACCGTCTCGCTCGCGTACGACGGCGACCGGGCACTGGTCACCCACGGCCAGGAGCCGCCGCTGAGCCCGGACGAGATGATCGGCGAACCGCCGCCCAGCAGGGCCGCGATCGCGCACATCGGCGCCGAGCCGCTGGAGTGGGTGGGGCGCGCGCACGCCGCGGGCACCCTGGTCTTCGCCGACGTCGGCTGGGACCCCTCGGAGCGCTGGAGCCCGGCAGTGCTGGACCAGCTCGCGCTCTGCCACGCCTTCATGCCCAACGCCGAGGAGGCGATGGCCTACACCCGCACCGACTCGCCGCGGGCCGCGCTGTCGCGGCTGGCCGACCTGGTGCCGCTCGCCGTCGTCACCGACGGCGCTGGGGGCGCCCTGGCGGTCGACTCCACGACGGGCGAGACGGCGTCGGTGTCCGGCCTGCGGGTCGACGCGGTCGACACCACCGGTGCCGGCGACGTCTTCGGCGCCGGCCTGGTCGCCGCCACCCTCGCCGGCCGGCCGCTCGCCGACCGGCTGCGCTTCGCCAACCTCGTCGCCGCGCTGTCCGTCCGGCGGATCGGCGGCGCCGCCGCCGCGCCGGACCGGGCCGCCGTCGCCCGCTGGTGGCGGACGGTACGCGACACCCCCGGGAACGGCGACCTGCGCTCCGCGTACGCCTTCCTCGACCACGACATCCCGGCCGCCGCGACGACCGCCGCCGGCCCGCACCACCCCGATCAGCCCGAGCAGTAGGAGAACCCCGTGGACCTTTCCCGCAGACGATTCCTGCAGGCGGCCGTGCTCACCGCCGCGGCCGCCGGTGCCACCGCCGCGTGCGGCGGCGGCGCCGGGGCGGGCGGCACCAAGAACGGCAAGAACCTCACCCTCTGGTACTGGGGCGGCGGACTGAGCGACAAGGTTGTCAAGGACGCCGAGGCGCACTTCACCACGGTGACGCTGAAGTCCGCGCAGATAGGCGGCGACTTCAAGCAGAAGCTGCTCACCACGCTGACCGGCGGCCAGTCCGTGCCCGACATCACCGGCATCAAGGGCGAGGACATGGCGTCCTTCCTGCCCAACGCCAACCGCTTCCTCGACCTCAACGACCTGGGCTTCAAGGAGATCGCCTCCCAGTACCTGGGCTGGAAGACGGATCTGGCGCGGAGCGAGGACGGCCGGCAGATCGGCTTCCCGATCGACATCGGCCCCACCGCGATGTTCTACCGCCGGGACTTCTTCGAGAAGGCCGGACTGCCCACCGAACCCGACCAGGTCGCGGCGCAGATCAAGACCTGGGACGACTGGTTCGCGGCGGGCCGCGAACTGCGCAAGGCGGTGCCGTCCGCGTCCCTGATCAACAGCGCGAGCGCGGTCTTCGACATAGCCGTCGGCCAGGGCACGCAGCGCTTCATCGACAAGGACAACCGCTTCATCGGCGACCAGGACCACATCCGCGCGGCCTGGGACCTGGCGGTACGGCCGTACGAGCTCGGACTCGACGCCAAGATCAACGACAACAGCTGGAACGCGGCCATCGCCAAGGGCGCCCTGGCGACCGAACTGGGCGCCGCCTGGCACGCCCTGGACATCTCCTCCGCCGCGCCCGACTCCAAGGGCAAGTGGCGCGTGGCCCCCATGCCGGGCGGTCCGTCCAACCTCGGCGGCTCGTTCCTGGCCCTGCCCCGGCAGTGCCGCAACCCCGAGCAGGCCTTCAAGATCGTCAGCTGGCTGCTCAGCCCCGCCAACGACGCCCGCGGCTTCGCCGACGCCGCGATCTTCCCGGCCGCCCCGGCCGCCTACGCGATGCCGCAGATGACCTCCGGCGACCCGTACTTCGGCGGCCAGAAGACCATCGACGTCTTCGGGCCGGCCGCCAAGGCGATCCCGGCGGCGTACGAGGCCCCGGCGGACGCGGCGGTCATGGCGACCTTCAAGACGGAGCTGACCAACGTCGAGACCAAGGGCAAGAAGCCGGACGACGCGTGGAACGACGCCGTCAGCCAGGCGAAGCAGATCGCGCAGCGGCAGGGCGTGCGCTGAGATGGCGGCGCCTCCGACCGCCGGCCCCGGCTCCGTCGCGGTGGACGCCACCCGCGGCGGGCCGGGGCGCGCGCGCTTCCGTCCGCGGCGTACCGCGCCCGCGCACCACCGGCCGCCGCGACCGGCGGAGGGGCGACGGCGCGGACTGCGGGCCTTCTGGCCGCAGTACCTGGCGATCTCGCCGTTCTACCTGGTCTTCGGCGTCTTCATGCTCTGGCCGGTGTTCTACTCGCTCTATCTCGCCTTCCAGCGCTGGGACGGCATCGGCGAGATGCAGTTCGTCGGGTTGCAGCAGTTCCGCTTCCTGATGGACGACCCGGTCTTCTGGCTGTCGATCCGCAACACCCTGGCGATCTGGGTGCTGTCGACCGTGCCCACGCTCTTCGGCGCCCTGGTGCTGGCCACGCTGCTCAACTCCGTGCGGCGCTTCAAGTCCTTCTACCGCATCGCGCTCTTCCTGCCGAACGTCACCTCGATCGTCGCCATCGCCATCTTCTTCGGCGCGGTCTTCAGCAACAACTTCGGCCTGGTCAACGCGATCCTGCACATGGTGGGCCTGCCCGAGGTCCAGTGGATGAGCAATCCGTGGACCATCAAGCTGGTCATCGCGCTGCTGATGACCTGGCAGTGGACCGGCTACAACATGATCATCTATCTGGCGGGGATGCAGTCGATCCCCGGCGAGGTCTACGAGGCGGCCCGGATCGACGGGGCCGGTCCGGTGCGGACGTTCTTCCGCATCACGATCCCGATCCTGCGCCCGATCATCCTCTTCACAGTGATCATCTCCACCGTCAACGGGCTGCAGAGCTTCACCGAGCCACAGGTCCTCTTCGGCAGCAACGCCGCCAACGCCAATCTCGGCGGCCCGGGCCAGGCCGGTCTGACCACCCTCCTCTACTTCTACCAATCGGCTTTCTCCAACAACGACTTCGGCTACGGCGCCGCCATCGTCTGGGCGTTCTTCGTGCTCATCCTGGTGCTGGTCGCGATCAACTGGCGCCTTGTCCAACGCGGAAGGAAGGCATGATGCGCACCGCACGGGCACGCCGGCCCAAGGGGCTCACCGCCCATCTCCTGCTGATCGCCGCCGTCCTCGTCTCGGTCTTCCCGTTCTACTGGACGATCGTCATGGCGACGAACACCACGCGCGACATCTACCGCACGCCGCCCAAGGTCTCCTTCGGCCCGCACCTGCTGGACAACGTCCACAAGGTGCTCGACAGCATCGACTTCTTCGGCTCGATGCTGAACACGCTCGTCGTCGCCTGCGTCTCGACCGTGCTGGTGCTGTTCGTCGACTCGATCGCCGCCTTCGCGTTCGCCAAGTTCGACTTCCCCGGGCGCAAGTGGCTCTTCGGTGTGCTGCTCGTCTTCATGATGCTGCCGCTGCAACTGGCGATCATCCCGCAGTATCTGATCATGGTGCAGCTGGGCTGGCTCGGCACGCTCAAGGCACTCATCCCGCCCGCCCTCGCCAACGCCTTCGGCATCTTCTGGCTGCGCCAGTACATCAGCGGAGGCGTCCCCGACGAACTCCTCGACGCCGCCCGCATGGACGGCTGCGGCTTCCTGCGCCAGTACTGGCACGTGGTCCTGCCCATGATCCGGCCGGCGCTGGCGTTCCTCGGGATCTACGCCTTCGTCAACGCCTGGAACGACTACGTCTGGCCGCTGATCGCCCTGGTCAACCCCGAGCACATCACGCTCCAGGTCGCCCTGGCCCAGCTCAACGTCGGCCGTTCCACCGACTACAGCGTGGTCATGGCCGCCGTGCTCATCGCCTCCGCCCCGCTGGTCCTGGTCTTCGCGCTCTTCGCGCGCGGGTTCATCGCCGGAGCGACGGAGGGAGCCGTCCGCGGCTGACGCCCGCGGCTCCCGGGGCGCCGGGCGCGGCGGTCCGCCGCGGCGCCCCGGGACGGCCCCGGGCGGGCGGTCAGCCCGTCTGCACCGTGACCATGCCGTTGTCGGTGGTCGCGGTGATCCTGCGGGGCGACGACGGATCGGTCGGCACGCTCACCTGCTTCATCCCGACACCGGTCCGGGCCCGCACGTCGTAGGCGGTTCCGGGCGGCACCGTGACGGTGACCGCGCCGTTCTCCGCCGTGGTCGTGACCTCGTCGGGCGCGACGTCGAAGGCCGCGTCGACCGTGCCGTTCTCGCTGCTCAGGGACGCCCGGCGGGCTCCCAGCGCGGTGCCGCTGACGGTGCCGTTGCCCGTGCGCAGGTCGACGGCGCCGGTGACGCCCTCCGCCTCGACCCCTCCGTTGTCCACCCGAACGGTGACGGTTGTCTCCGCGGGCACCCGGATGAGGTAGTCGACCCGGCACGGCCGGCTGTCCCCGCAGCCGGAGCCCACCAGTTTCAAGGTGCCGTTCTCGACCTGGTGACGGGTGGACGGCTTGACCGACCCGTACTCCAGGGTCTCCGTCACCGAGATCGGCCCACTCCCCACGGTGATCCGCACGGAACCGTTCTCGTTGCGCACGTCGAGCGCCTTCGCGCCGGAGATCTCGTAGGACCGCGGGGAGGACCCGTCGGTCGCGCCGCCGGGTGACGCCTTCCCCGAGGGGACGACGGAGCCGGTGACATCGGCACCCGGCGCCCCGCCGCCGCCCCCGTCGCAGGACACCAGGAACCCCGCTGCCGCGAGGGCCAGGACGACCGCCACCGCGCGCCGACTCTTCGCCACTGCCTTCTCCTTGCACGTCGTCGACCATCGCCCCACGCGGAGCATATCGCCGCAAGGGCGGCATTCCCGATCCTCCGATGGGGTGACCTGCCCGCCGGCGGGCAGGTGGGGGATGACGCGTGGCGGTCGCACGGGCCGGCCGCCTCCGGCCGTTACGGTCCGTGCATGGGACCGGGTATCGCCTTCGCGCTGTGTGCCGCCGTGCTGATGGGGACGGCGACGGTGATACAGGCTCTGGGGGCGCGGCAGGCGGCCGCGGCGACGCCGGAGGCGGCCGGGTCGGGGGCAAAAACGCTGCTGGCGGCGCTGCGCCGCTGGCCCTTCGTCGTCGGCGTCGGTTTGGACATGCTGGGTTTCGCGGCGGAGCTGATCGCGCTGCGCTCGGTGGCGCTGTTCGTGGTCGAGGCCGCGCTGGCGTCCTCGCTGGCGGTCACGGCGGTGGTGGCGGCCCTGCTGCTGAAGGTGCGGCTGCGCGCGGCGGAGTGGACGGCCGTCGGGGCGGTGTGCGTCGGGCTCGGGGTGCTGGCCGTGTCAGCGGGCCGGGACGGCGGGGAGGAGGGGGACATGCGGCTGCGGCTGGCGATCCTCGGCACGGCGGTGGCGCTGGCGGTGGCCGGCCGGATCGTGGAGAGCCGGGTGACGCGGAACCGGGCGGCCGTGCTCGGTGCCGTGGCCGGACTGAGCTTCGGTGCCGTGGCGGTGGCGGTGCGGATGCTGATCGGCTTCGAGGTAGGCGAGCTGCTCTCCGATCCGGCGACGTACGCCGTGGTGATCTCGGGGCTCACCGGTTTCGTCTTCCTCGTCGGGGCCCTCCAGGCGGGCTCGGTGACCGCCGCGACGGCGGCCATGGTGATCACCGAGTCGCTGTGGCCCGCCGCCTTCGGGGTGGTGTGGCTCGGGGACTCGACCCGGCACGACCGGGCCCCGCTGGCCGTGCTCGGCTTCGCGCTGTCGATCGCGGGGGCGCTGGCACTGGCGCGGTTCGGGGAGGCGGAGCAGGACGCGCCGCCCGCGTGAGTGCGCGGGCGGCACGCCTCCACGGGTCGGGGCCGGCGGGCCGGCCCGTCACCGCCCCGGCCAGGTCCAGTCGACGACCTCGGGCAGGTCCGTTCCGTGCTCGCGGATCCAGGCGTGGTGGCGTAGCCGGGTGTCCTCCATCAACTGCCGCACCGGCGCCGCGCGCACGGCGAGCCCCGGGACGCGGTCGATGACGTCCATGACCAGCCGGTAGCGGTCGAGGTCGTTGCGGACGACCATGTCGAAGGGGGTGGTCGTGGTGCCGATCTCCTTGTAGCCGCGCACATGCAGGTTGGCGTGCCCGGCACGGCGGTAGGCGAGACGGTGGATCAGCCACGGATAGCCGTGGTAGGCGAAGACGACGGGCTTGTCGCGGGTGAAGAGCGCGTCGTACGCGGGGTCGGCCATGCCGTGCGGGTGCTCGTCGTTCGGCAGCAGCCGGGCCAGGTCGACGACGTTGACCACCCGCACGGCCAGCTCCGGCAGGTGACGGCGGATCAGCGAGGCGGCGGCCAGCACCTCCTGGGTCGGTACGTCGCCCGCGCAGGCGAGGACGACATCGGGTTCGCGGGCGCCGTCCTCGGTGCCCGCCCACTGCCAGACGCCGGCGCCGCGGGCGCAGTGGGCGCGGGCGGCGTCGAGGTCGAGCCAGTCGAAGCAGGGCTGCTTGCCGGCGACGACGACGTTGACGTAGTCGCGGCTGTGGAGCACGTGCTCGGCGGTGGACAGCAGGGTGTTGGCGTCCGGCGGCAGGTAGACCCGGACGACCTCGGGTGCCTTGTTGAGGATGTGGTCGATGAAGCCGGGGTCCTGGTGGGAGAAGCCGTTGTGGTCCTGCCGCCACACGTGCGAGGTGAGGAGGTAGTTGAGGGAGGCGATGGGCCGGCGCCAGGGCAGCGCGCGGGTGGTGCGCAGCCACTTGATGTGCTGGTTGACCATGGAGTCGACGATGTGGACGAAGGCCTCGTAGCAGGAGAACAGTCCGTGCCTGCCGGTCAGGAGGTAGCCCTCGAGCCAGCCCTGGCAGGTGTGCTCGGACAGGATCTCCATGACGCGGCCGTGCCGGTCGAGGTTCTCGTCGACCGGGAGGACCTGGGCCTGCCAGGCCTTGCCTGACGCCTCGTAGACGGCCTGGAGCCGGTTGGAGGCGGTCTCGTCGGGGCCGACGAGGCGGAAGTCGCGGCGGTCGGCGGTGTCCGCCATCACGCGCTCCAGCAGGCCGCCGAGGATCCGGGTGGGCTCGTGGAGGGTCACGCCGGGCTTGTCGACCTCGACCCCGTACCGCTCCAGGGGCGGCACGGGCAGGTCGCGCAGCAGCAGCCCGCCGTTGGCGTACGGGGTGGCGCCGAGCCGCAGGTCGCCCTCGGGCACGCAGGCCAGCACCTGCGCGCCGGGGGCGCCGTCCTCGTCGAAGAGCTCCTGCGGCCGGTACGAGCGCATCCACTCCTCGAGTTGCCGCAGGTGCTCGGGGTTGTCCCGGACGGCGGCCAGGGGCACCTGGTGGGCGCGCCAGGTGCCCTCCACGGGCAGGCCGTCGACCTCGGCCGGACCGGTCCACCCCTTGGGCGTACGCAGCACGATCACAGGCCAGCGGGGACGCCCGCGGTCCCCTCCCTCCCGCGCGGCGGCCTGGATTCCCGCGATGCGGTCGAGGGCGGTGTCCATCGCCTCGGCCATCGCGGCGTGCACCGCCATCGGGTCGTCCCCGGTGACGTGCAGCGGCTCGTGCCCGTAGCCCCGCAGCAGTTCGTCGAGCTCGCTCTCGGGGATGCGGGCGAGCACCGTCGGATTGGCGATCTTGTAGCCGTTGAGGTGGAGCACGGGCAGGACGGCACCGTCGTGGACGGGGTCGAGGAACTTGTTGGAGTGCCAGGACGCGGCGAGCGGCCCGGTCTCGGCCTCGCCGTCGCCGATGACGCAGGTGACGACGAGTTCGGGGTGGTCGAAGGCGGCCCCGTAGGCGTGGGAGAGGGAGTAGCCCAGCTCCCCGCCCTCGTGGATGGAGCCGGGGGTCTCCGGGGCGACATGGCTCGGCACGCCCCCGGGGAAGGAGAACTGCCGGAACAGCCGGGCCATGCCGGTGGCGTCGCGGGGGACGTCCGGGTAGGTCCGCGAGTACGTGCCCTCCAGCCACGAGTTCGCCAGGACGGCGGGGCCGCCGTGTCCCGGGCCCCAGACGGCCAGCGCCCGCTGCCCGCGGGCCTTGATCACCCGGTTGAGGTGGGTGTGCACGAGGTTCAGACCGGGCGAGGTGCCCCAGTGGCCGAGCAGCCGCGGTTTCACGTGTTCGGGGCGGAGCGGTTCGGCCAGGAGCGGATTGCCCATCAGGTAGATCTGGCCGACGGCCAGGTAGTTCGCGGCGCGCCAATGGGCGTCGAGGGCACGGAGCTCCTCGTCGTGCATGGCTTCCTCCGAAACGTCGGGGGCGGGGTCTCTCCTTCCCAGACTCGGCATTCCCGACAACGGTCCGCTAGGGCCGGATGGGGCTTCTTGCGGTTGTCCGAAGGCCGACGGGATGTTCGACACGGGCCGTGATCTGGAGAGCGCGTGCCTTACCCGGGGGCAGGGAAGATCGCGCGTTGAGCGGATTCGTGCGAACGGGACCGCTTTGGGCGCATCCCCGGCACGGCCCGCCGCCAGGGCCTACGGTCCCGGAATCGGCCCCGTACGGACGACCCGGATGGACAGGGGAGACCACGATGCACAAGACCCGGCCCGACACGCCGTCGGCCCAGGCCCAAGCCCCGACCCAGGCCCCGGCCCAGGCCCCGGCGGTCGGCGACCCGGCCGCGGAGGAGATGTTCCGCGCCCTGCTCGAGGCCGCCCCGGACGCCATGGTCATCGTGGACGACACCGGCACCATCAGACTCGTCAACGCCCAGACCGAGTCGCTCTTCGGCTACACCCGGCAGGATCTGCTGGGCCGTCCGGTCGAGGTGCTGGTCCCCCGGCGCTTCCGCGGTCACCACCCCGCCTACCGGCACGGGTACGCGGACAACCAGCAGGTGCGGCCGATGGGCGCCGGACTGGAGCTGTACGGGCTGCGCAAGGACGGCCGGGAGTTCCCGGTGGAGATCAGCCTCAGCCCGCTGCAGACCGCCGACGGACTGCTCATCTCGGCGGCGGTGCGCGACGTCAGCGAGCGCAAGGCAGCCGAGGAGCGGATCAACGAGCTGGCGGTACTGGTCGAGTCGTCCCAGGACGCGATCCTCGCCAAGACCCTCGACGGCCGGATCACCTACTGGAACGCCGCGGCGCAGCGGCTGTACGGCTACTCCGCCGAGGAGGCCATCGGCCGGCACGTGTCCATGCTGGCCCCGGCGCACCTGAAGGAGGAGGTCGCGGCCCTGCTGGAGCGGCTGGCGCACGGAGAGCGCGTCGAGCACTTCGAGACGCTGCGGGTCACGAGCTCCGGACGGCTGCTGGACGTGGACGTGACCCTCTGGCCGATCCGCGGCCGGGACGGGGCCATCGTGGGCGCCTGCTCCATCGTGCGCGACATCGCCGACCTCAAGCGCGCCGAGGAGGAGCTGACGGAGCTGTACCGGCAGCAGCGGCACATCGCGCTGACCCTGCAGCGCAGCCTGATGGGGTCACCGCCCGAGCCGCCCGGCATGCGGACCGCCAGCCGGTACTTCCCCGCGACGCAGGGCGCGGGCGTCGGCGGGGACTGGTTCGACCTCATCCCGCTGGGCGGCGGCCAGGTGGGCGTGCTCATCGGCGATGTGATGGGCCGGGGCCTGGAAGCGGCCGCGGTGATGGGCCAACTGCGGTCGGCGGCGCGCGCGCTGGCCAAGACCGGGATGCCGCCGCGGCAGTTGATGCAGGCGCTCGACGCCTTCGTCACCGACCTGCCCGACCAGCTCGTCACCTGCTGCTACCTGGTGGTGGACCCGGACGCGGGCGAAGTGACGGTGTCCTCCGCCGGACATCTGCCGGTGCTGCTGGTCGATCCCGGTCCGGAGGCCGCCGTACGCGAACTGCCCGCGCCGATCAGCGTGCCGCTCGGCGTCGGCGAAGTGCCCCACCAGCAGGTCTGCCTCCCCGTCCCGGCCGGCTCGACGCTCGTGCTCTACACCGACGGACTGGTCGAGACCCCGCGCTCCGACATCGACGAGCAGCTCCGCCGGCTCGGTGCGGAGCTGCGCACGGCCTTCGCGCGCTCCTCCGGTCTGGAGCAGGCCGCCGACATGGTGCTGGCCTCGCTCCGCCCCGACGCGGACGGCCACGCCGACGACGTCACCCTGCTGCTCGCCCGGCTGCCCGAGGCACCGATCGCCGCGTCCGCCATGGAGGTGGCGGCCGTCCCCTCGGCGGTGGCGGAGGCGCGCGGCTTTGTGCGCGAGACCCTGCTCGGGTGGGCGTGCGAGCACGTCTCGGACACCGCCTGCCTGCTGGCCTCGGAGGTGCTCACCAACGCGGTACGGCACGCCCAGGGGCCGCTGCGACTGCGGCTGCACCGTACGGAGCAGGAGATCACCGTCGAGGTCACCGACCACAGCACGCACATCCCGCAGCGCCGGCCCGCCGAGCTCGGCGACGAGTCGGGGCGCGGGCTGCTGCTGGTCGAGGCGCTGGCCGCGGGCTGGGGGACCCGGCCGTCCAGCGAGGGAAAGACCGTGTGGTTCACCCTCCGCCTGACGCATCATTGACGGCCGCGCGGGCGGCGAGGCCGGGCGCGTGGGCGCGCGGCGGTCCTCGGCCCACCGGCCCCGGCCGCCCACGGCAGGGCACGTGACGTCCGCCCGCGCTATCCCTCCCCCGGGGACAGCGCCTCCGGTCCCAGCTCCCCCGGCCGTGCGTGGCCCGACAGCGCGAGGGTGAGGTCGAACTCGGCGAGCAGGCAGCGGATGACGTGCTCGACGCCCGCCCGGCCGTCGAGGCCGAGGCCGTAGGCGTAGGGGCGGCCGACGAGGACCGCGTCGGCACCCAGGGCGAGGGCCTTGAACACGTCGTCGCCCGTGCGGATCCCGCTGTCGAAGAGGACGTCGAGGCGGTCGCCGACGGCACGGGCCACGGCGGGGAGGACGTCGGCGGCGCCGACGGCTCCGTTGACCTGGCGGCCGCCGTGGTTGGAGACGACGACGCCGTCCATGCCGGCATCGGCGGCCAGACGGGCGTCGTCGGGGTGCTGGATGCCCTTGAGGACGATGGGGCCGTCCCAGTTGTCGCGCAGGAAGGCGAGATCGGGCCAGGTCTTGCCGGGGTCGGCGAACATGCCGACGAAGCGGAGGACGGCGGCGTTCAGGTCCTCCTCGACGGGCTTGGCCAGGCCCGCCAGGAACGCCGGGTCGGTGAAGTAGTTGGCGGTGCCGATGCCCTTGAGGAAGGGCAGGTACGCCTGGTCCAGGTCCCGGGGCCGCCAGGCGAGCAACGGGGTGTCGAGGGTGACCAGCAGCGCGGTGTAGCCGGCGGCCTTGGCGCGGCGCAGGAAGCTGCGCGTCACCTCGCGGTCCTTGGCCCAGTACAGCTGGAACCAGCGCTCCGCGTCGCCCATCGCCTCGGCGACCTCCTCCATGGGCATGCTGGACGCCGAGGAGAGCACATAGGGCACGCCCTGCGCCGCGGCGGCCCGCGCCGCCGCGCACTCGGCGTCCGGGTGGACGATCGACAGCACGCCGACGGGGCCCAGCGCGAGCGGGGCGCTCAGCGTGCGGCCCAGGACGTCCACCGAGAGGTCGCGGGCGGACACGTCGCGGAGCATGCGCGGCACGATGCGCACGCGGTCCAGGGCCTCCCGGTTGGCGCGTTCCGTGCGGCCGCTGCCCGCGCTGCCGGCGACATAGCCGAAGGGGCCGGGGCCCAGGCGCTCGGCGGCCAGTTCCTCGAGCCGCGTCAGATCGGTGGGGAGCGAGGGCAGTACGCCCACGAGCCCGTTGAGGTAGATCTCGTACTGGTGGTCCGCCCGGTCGCCCATCCCTGTCCCGTCTCTCGGTTCCGCGAGGAGGACTGTTTCAGGGTCGGGCCGCCGCGTCCACCGTCCGGTCAGGCCTCGGGCAGTTCGGCGGCCATGTCGGCGCGTACGGCGGCGTTGCGGCGGGAGATCACCAGCGCCGCGGCGACGGCGCTGGCCGCGAAGGATGCCGCGACCGTCCAGGGGCAGTCCAGTACGTCGCCGGTCAGATGGTCCAGTGAGTAGCGGCCGGGCCCGGCGATGCCGATCGCGGCCGCCGTGAAGCCGAGGAACGCCGGGAACTCGAATCCGCCCGAGGCGGAGAAGAAGCCGGCCGGCACGTGTACCGAGACGGCGCCGGCCATCCCGCCCGCGGCGGCCGCGCCCGCGGCCGGGGTGGCGAGGCCGAGCGCCAGCAGGGTGCCGCCGCCCGCCTCGGCGAGGCCCGAGGCGAGCGCGCTGCGTTTGCCGGGCCGGAAGCCCATGGACTCCATCGCCTCGCCCGTGCCCTCGAGGCCGTGGCCGCCGAACCAGCCGAACAGCTTCTGGGTGCCGTGCGCGAAGAGCACTCCGCCGGCCCCCAGGCGCAGCGCGAGCAGTCCGAGGTCCTTGCGGCGGGTCGTCGGCATGGCCGGCTCCTTCGAAGGGTGCGGGGGTACGGCCAGTGTCGGCGTCCCCCGGCGGGCGCGCCGCCCGCGCTGGGCCGTCCGGGCGATCAGGAGGTGATGGCCACGGCCCGCCGCACACACTCCTCGGAGCCCAGGGCGCGGAGCATGAAGTCCGCCAGGTCGGCCCGGCTGACCCGGGAGGCGAGACCGAGCCGCAGATCCGCACCGGTGCGGTAGACACCGGAGTAGCGGCCGCCGGTGATCACCGCGGGCCGCACGATGGTCCAGAGGTCGCCCTCCGCGCGGATCAGCTCCTCCTGGCGGTCCTTGTCCCGCATGATGGCCGGGATCACCAGCGAGGTCACGACCCGGTACGCGCCGTGCCGGCCGGGACCCGTCCCGTACGCGCCGACCGCCACCAGCCGCCGTACGCCCAGCGCCCGCATGGCGGGCAGGATGCGCCGCATCGCGTCGGCGCAGACGGTCTCACCACGCGGCGCGTGCGTGCCGAGCGCGCTCAGCACCCCGTCGGCGCCGGTGATCACGCGGCCGACCGCCTCGGGGTCCCGTACGTCGCCGGGCACGACCGTCAGCCGCTCGTGCGGCGGGAGCCTGCCGGGCGCGCGGGCCAGGGCGGTGACCTCGTGGCCCGCGTCGAGCGCCTGCGCAACGAGTTCGCGTCCGACGTGGCCGGTGGCTCCGAAGATGGCGATGCGCATGTCAGCGGCGCTCCGGGGTCGGGACGGCGGGGCCGCTGCTCCGGCGCCGGGCTGCATCGGACATGGCGCCCCCTTTCGGTCACCAGCCATCCTCGGGCACCGGGCGCGCGGCGGCTACTTCAGCAACCGCGACATCCGCCGGTCGGCGAGCGGCTTGCCGCCGGTCTGGCAGGTGGGGCAGTACTGCAGGGAGGAGTCGCTGAAGGAGACCTCGCGGATCGTGTCGCCGCAGACCGGGCACGGCTCGCCGGCGCGCCCGTGGACCCGCAGACCCGTCTTCTTCTCCCCCTTCAGGTCGCCGGCGGCCAGCCCGCGGGAGCGCTCGACGGCGTCCTCCAGCGTCGTGCGCAGCGCGTCGTACAACCGGCTCACCTCCGCCTCCGAGAGGTTCGCGGCGAGCGCGTAGGGCGACATCTTCGCCGCGTGCAGGATCTCGTCCGAATAGGCGTTGCCGACACCGGCGATGACGCCCTGGTCGCGCAGGACGCCCTTGATGCGGCGGCGTTCGCCGGAGAGCAGCGCCGCGAAGGCGTCCCGGGTGAAGGCGGGTTCGAGCGGTTCGGGGCCGAGGCGGGCGATGCCGGGGACGTCCTGGAGGTCGTGGACGCAGTGGACGGCCATCCGCTTCTGCGTCCCGGCCTCGGTCAGGTCGAAACCGGCACCCTCCGGTTCCGCCATCAGCAGCCGCAGGGCGAGCGGGCCCTTGCCGGGGCGGGGCGGCACCGTCGGCAGGTCGTCCTTCCAGCGCAGCCAGCCGCCCCGGGCCAGGTGGACGGCGAGGTACGGGCCCGCGCCCTCGTCGGTGGTGATGACGAGGAACTTGCCGCGGCGTCCGACGGAGGTCACGGTGCGCCCGTGCAGCGCGTCCGGCGGAGGGTCGTAGGTCTTGAGGACGCTCACCGCCACCGGCAGGACGCGGGCGACGGCGTGCCCGGTCATGCGACCGGCGAGGAACCCGGCCAGGGCTTCGACTTCGGGCAGCTCCGGCATGCGACCAGTGTGCGCCCCGGGGCGGCGGGGTGCGAACGGCGACGGGCCGGTTCCGCCCGGTTTCGGCGCCAATACCTCAGCATGAACAGACAGTTGGATCTTCGGGAGAACTGGACATCGGGCCACCGGGTGTGAATGATCGCAGCCATGGCCGAATCTCTCCCCCTGCCCGCCGAGGCACCGAGCCACCCGGACACGGGCGCACTGGACCCCACCGAGGTGATCCCCCGGCCGCAGCCGGTGGAGGCCGGCGAGACCTCCGAGGTCAGGGTCATCAGCGGAGAGGTCGTCGGCGGCCGCCATCGCGGACACCGTGCGAGGCCCGGCCGCGGCTCGCTGGGCACGGCCGTGCTCACGGCGACCGGCGCCGTCGCCGGGCTGTCCATGCTGATGCCGCACGGCGGTTCCGGGGGCGACGTCGCCCAGGCCGCCCAGGAGCCGGCCAGCGCGGTGCCCGACGGAGCCGTCGAGGACACCGTGGTGGCGCCGCCGGCCCCGGGTGCCGCCGCGGCGGAGGCACGGGAGTCCGGCACGAAGGCGGTGACGAAGGCCGCGTCGACGAGCACGGGCACCTCCACCGACACGGGCACGAGCACGGGCTCCGGCATACGGGACGCAGCGCGGACGGACGCCCGGGACGGCACCCCTTCGCCGGGCCGGCACGCCCGGATCAACGGCACCTGGGAGAGCGAGGACTGGCAGGAGGCCGTGGCCCGCAGCATCTCCGCCCATCGCTCGGGTGAGCGGGGCCACCACGGCGGCCGGCACCGCTCCGGCGGCGGGAGCGACTGGAACGGCGGCTACGGCTCGGGCCAGTGGGACGGCGGCGGCCGCTACGGCGGCTGGTCCCGGGGCGACTGACGGCGGTTCAGGGCGTCACGGCGGTTCCCGTTCGGCTCGGGGCAGATCCTGCTCCGCCCAGATCGTCTTGCCGGTGGCCGTCTGCCGGGACCCCCAGCGCCGGGTGAGCTGGGCGACGAGCAGCAGCCCGCGGCCGCCCTCGTCGTAGATCCTGGCGCGGCGCAGGTGCGGGGCGGTGCTGCTGGTGTCGGAGACCTCGCAGATCAGAGTGGTGTCGCGGATCAACCGGAGCTGGATCGGGCCGCCCGCGGCGTAGCGGACGGCATTGGTGACCAGTTCACTGACGACCAGTTCGGTGAGGAAGACGGTTTCCGCCAGTCCCCACTCCGCCAGTCGGTCCGCGGCCCGTCGGCGCGCGTCCGCGACGACGGCCGGGTCGGCGGGCAGCTCCCAGGTGGCGACCTGGCGGGCGTCGAGTGCCCGGGTGCGGGCGACCAGCAGGGCGATGTCGTCCCGGGGCCGGTTCGGCAGCAGCCCGTACAGCACGTTGTCGCACAGCTCCTCCAGGCTGCCCGCGGGCCGGGTGAGCGTGCGGCCGAGCAGCGCGAGCCCCGCGTCGACGTCGTGTCCGGCCGCTTCGACGAGGCCGTCCGTGTAGAGGGCCAGCAGGCTGCCCTCGGGCAGGTGCAGCTCCGCCGACTCGAAGGGCAGCCCGCCCAGGCCCAGCGGCGGGCCCGCGGGCAGGTCGGGGAACTCGGCCCGGCCGCCGGGCAGCACCACGGCGGGCGGCGGATGGCCGGCGCGTGCCATGGTGCAGCACCGGGAGACGGGGTCGTACACCGCGTACAGGCAGGTGGCTCCCACCTCGCCGAAAGACGGGTCGCCGCCGTCCGGGGAACCCTGTCCCTCGTCCGTGTCGAGCCGTATCACCAGGTCGTCGAGCTGGGTGAGGAGTTCGTCGGGTGCCAGGTCGACGTCGGCGAGGGTCCGCACGGCGGTGCGCAGCCGTCCCATCGTCGCGGAGGCGTGCACGCCGTGGCCGACGACGTCGCCCACCACGAGCACCACCCGGGCGCCGCTCAGCGGGATCACGTCGAACCAGTCACCGCCCACACCCGCCTGCGAGCCGGCGGGCAGGTAGCGGGAGGCGACCTCGACGGCGGCCTGCCGGGGTGAGTGCCGCGGCAGCATGCTGCGCTGCAGGGTGAGGGCGGTGGCGCGTTCCCTGGAGTAGCGGCGGGCGTTGTCGACGCAGACGGCGGCCCGGGCGGCGATCTCCTCGGCCAGCAGCAGGTCGTCCTCGTGGAAGGGGTCGAGGGTGCGGTGCCGGATGAAGATGGCCAACCCCAGGGTGGTGCCGCGGGCGCACAGCGGAACGATCATGATCGAGTGCACGCCGTAGTCGACGACACCCCTGCCGCGTGCGGGGTCGTACTCCGTCCAGCGCCGGATGTCCGGCTCGTGGGTGCGGTGCAGCGACCCCCGTCCGGTGACCAGGGCGCGGGCGGCCGGTGAGTACTCGGGCACCGTGTCCAGCTCGCCGACCCTGGCGGCGGCCTCGGGACAGCCGGGGAGCACGGAACGCTGGGCGACGCGGCGGAAGGCGAGGGAACCGGTGACCGGCATCGGAGCGGGCTCTTCGCCGCGGACGACGGAGTCCAGCAGGTCGACGCTGACCATGTCGGCGAAGCGCCGCACGGAGACGTCGGCGAGCTCCTGGGCGGTGCAGGTGACGTCCAGGGTGGTCCCGATGCAGGTGCTGGCCTCGTTGACGATGTCCAGCCGGCGCCGGGAGTGGAACTGCTCGGTCGTCTCGTAGACCGCGGCGGACACCCCGGTCACCTGCCCCGCGCCGTCCTTGAGCGGGAAGACGAGCATCGCGTAGGCGTGGTCGCGGTCGTCGCCGGGCGGACGGCCGAGGCTTTCCAGGCGTACGGTCTCGCCGGTCCGCATCACCTCCTCCTGGACGCGGTCGAACTCCTCGAAGGCCGTGCCGGGCATGAACTCCCGCAGCCGCAGACCGCGAACCTCCCGCACCGACTTGCCGACCAGGCGCTCCATCGCCGCGTTCGCGGTGCTGAGCCGCACCTCCGTGTCGTAGACGGCGACGGCGACCGGAAGCTGGGCCAGGACCCGGGCGTCCGGCCCGGCCCGCTCGGGCTCCTTGGCGGTGAGCGCCCAGTGGGCGGCGCCCGCCGCGTCGTTCAGCAGGCGCAGTCCGAGCCGGACCGGCAGCCGGCGCCCGTCGCGGTGGAGCAGGACGGCCGGGCCCGTCCAGGCGCGGCGGGCGGCGATGCCGCGCAGCGCGGCGAAGGGCAGCGGATCGGCGAGCAGAGTGCCGGCGGGCCTGCCGAGCACCTCGGCGGACGACCAGCCGAGCAGCAGACGGGCCTCCTCGCCCCAGGCGGTGAGCACACCCGTGTCCCCGGCAGCGACGGCCGCGGCCGCGGGCGGATCCGTCCCGTGGCGCTCCTCCCCTCCGCCGCGCTCCCCGCGGCCGGTACTTCGCATGGGCACGTCCTCGTCCTCACGGCCGTCCCCCTCAGCATGGTCCCCCGCAGGGGCCCTCTCAACCGGCTCGCGTCGGCGGTGCGCGCCGTGCGACGACACGGAGTCGCCGGTGTACGCAGCGTCGCCCTCTGGGCAAGGTCGTCCGGACGAACGAGACTGAGGCCAGGCGAGCGGGAGGAGTGGCGCAGGTGACGGTGAAGGTCGACGGGCCGCGGACGGCCGCTCCCCGGGTCGCCTCGCGCTGGAAGCGGGGCACGGCGGCCGTGGCGGCGGGGGCGCTGCCCGCGCTGGCGTTCCCGGCGCCGTCGCTGTGGTGGCTGGCCTATGTCGCCCTGGTGCCGTGGATGCTGCTGGTCCGTGCCGCGCCGACGGGACGGCGGGCCGCCCTGGACGGGTGGCTCGGCGGGGCGGGCTTCATGGTGGCCGTGCACCACTGGCTGATCCCGAGCCTGCATGTCTTCATCGTGGTCATCGCCCTGCTGCTGGGCGCCCTGTGGGCGCCGTGGGGGTGGCTGGTGCGACGGTTGCTGGGGGGCATACCGGGCCGCCGCTCGGTCCTGGCGGCGACCGTGCTGGTGCCGTGCGCCTGGCTGCTGGTCGAGCTCGTGCGGTCGTGGCAGTACCTGGGAGGGCCGTGGGGGATGCTGGGGGCGAGCCAGTGGCAGGTGGCCCCGGCGCTGCGGCTGGCGTCGATCGGGGGCGTGTGGCTGGTCGGCTTCCTGGTGGTGGCGGTGAACACGGCGCTGGCCGCGCTGCTCGCGGTGCCGTCGTGCCGGGCGGCCTCGGGGTCGGTGCTGGCGGCCGCGGCGGTCGGGACGACGGCGGTGTGGGCGTGGGCGCCGGTCCCGTCCCGTACCGGGGAGACGGTGCGGGTGGCGGTGGTGCAGCCGGGGGTGATCATCGGGCCGCAGCCGCGCTTCGACGAGGGGGAGCGGCTCACGCGGACCCTCGCCGGGCGGGGCGTGGACCTGGTGGTGTGGGGGGAGAGCAGCGTCGGCTTCGACCTGTCCGCACGCCCGGACCTGGCGGACCGGCTGGCCGCGCTGGCCCGCGACGTCGGGGCCGACATCCTGGTCAACGTCGACGCCCGGCGCACGGACGGGCTCGGGATATCCAAGACCTCGGTGCTGATCGGCCCGGACGGGCCGGTGGGCCCGAGCTACGACAAGATGCGGCTGGTGCCGTTCGGCGAGTACGTCCCGGCCCGCACGGTGCTGGGCTGGGCCACGTCGGTGGGCAGGGCGGCCGGCGAGGACCGGATCCGGGGCGACCGCCAGGTGGTCATGGACGCGGGCACGGTGCGGCTCGGGCCGCTGGTGTGCTTCGAGTCCGCGTTCCCCGACATGAGCCGGCAACTGGCGGACGGCGGGGCGCAGCTGCTGGTGGCGCAGTCCTCCACGTCCTCGTTCCAGGGCAGTTGGGCGCCCTCGCAGCACGCCTCGCTGGCGGCGCTGCGCTCCGCGGAGTCCTGGCGCCCGATGGTGCACGCCACCTTGACCGGGATCAGCGCGGTCTACGACGCCCGGGGCGAGCGGGTCGGCCCGTGGCTGGGCACCTCGCGCACCACGGCGGAGGTCTACGACGTGCCGCTGGCCTCCGGGCGCAGCCCGTACGACCGGCTGGGCGACTGGGTGCCGCGGCTGGCGGTGCTGCTGCTGGCCGGGGCGGGCGCGTACGAGGCGGCGGCGCCGCTCAGGAGGTCTGCTCGTTCACGGCGGTGACGATGCGCTCGCACAGTTCGTGGGTGCGCAGCGCGTCCCGGGCGTCGAGGGACTTGCCGTGCCGTACCGCGTCGAGGAAGGCGAGGGTGATCCCCTCTATGCCGCGCTGGCGGGCCACGGGCACCCAGTCGCCGCGGCGGCGGATCGTGGGCTGGCCCTTGTGGTCGACGACCTCGGCGAGGTTGACGACCTGGCGCTTGGTGTCCTGGCCCATGACCTCGAGGAGCTCCTCGTTGGAGCCGTTCACGCGGTTCATCACGCCGATCGCGGTGAAGCCGTCGCCGGACAGCTGCAGGGTGACGTGGTGGAGGAGCCCACCGCGGACCCGTGCCCGGACGTCGGTGTGCTCCACCGGGCCGGGGAGCAGGAAGCGCAGGGTGTCGACGACGTGGATGAAGTCGTCGAAGACGACGGTGCGCGCGGTGTCCGGATGACCGATGCGGTTCTTCTGCATGAGGATCAGGTCGCGCGGGTGGTCGGCGCACTGGACGTAGCCGGGCGCGTGGCGGCGGTTGAAGCCCACCATCAGACCGACACCGCGCTCCTCGGCGAGGCGCACCAGGTGCTCGGCCCCGGCGAGGTCGTAGGCGAGCGGCTTGTCGACGTAGACGGGGACGCCCGCGGCGATGAGGCGTTCGGTGATCCCGACGTGCGTCTCGGTGGGGGCGTGCACGAAGGCGCCGTCGAGACCCTGGTCGAGCAACGCGTCGAGGGTGGAGTGGCGGTGGGGGACGCGGTGGGTGTCGCCGACGGCGTCGAGGGTCGCGCGGGTGCGGGTGTGCAGGTGGAGCTCGATCCCCGGCCGGGCGGTGAGCACCGGCAGGTACGCCTTGCGCGCGATGTCGCCGAGGCCGACGACCCCGATCTTGAGGGGTTCCATGTGCCGCTCCCGCCTACGGTGCCCGACCTGTGCCGTCGGCAGCATACGGGGCGGCCGGAGGGCGCCAGTCGGCGATGCCGTCGAGGCTGCGCAGCACCAGGCGCGGGCCGACGCGGTTGACGGCCGCGAACAGCGCGTCGCGGACGGCGACGGCGGGCCGCGAGGACCAGGTGGTGAGCCGCCCGATGCTCCGGGATCGCCGTACGACGCCGCTGGTGCGGGGCAGCCGCTGGGCGGTGTAGGCGGCCAGGGCGTGCTCCACGGCCCCGTCGCGGGTGTCGGGGGCGGCGAGGTGGGCGAGGACGACGGCGTCCTCCAGGGCCTGGCAGCCGCCCTGGCCGAGGTTGGGGGTCATGGCGTGCGCGGCGTCGCCGAGGAGGGCGATCCGCCCGTGGTGGAAGGCGGGCAGCGGCCGCGCCAGGTGGTGGACGTCGTTGCGGAGGACGGCGCCCGGGCCGGCGGAGGCGATCAGCTCGGGAAGCGGGTGGTGCCAGTCGCCGAACAGCCGGCGCAGCTCGCCGCGTTCGTCACCGTCGGGGGCGCGGCCGCCGGGCGGGGTGACGGCGGTGGCGTAGCAGTACACGCGGTCGCCGGTGAGCGGCACGGTGCCCCATAGCCGGCCGCGGCCCCAGGTCTCGTGCGGGACGCAGCCCTCGGGCGCGGGTACGACCATGCGCCAGCTGGTGAACCCGGCGTAGGCGGGGCCGGGGTGCGCCGGGAAGAGCGCGGAGCGTACCGGGGAGTGGATGCCGTCGGCGGCGACGACCAGGTCGGCGTCGACCCTCCCGTCCTCGGTGCCGACCCTGCCGTCCGGGGCGACCGACACGACCCGGGTCCCCGTGCGCAGCGCGCCGTCCGGCAGCAGGCCGGAGAGGAGCGCGACGAGCTCGGCGCGGTGGGCGACGACCACGGGTCCGCCGAAGCGCTCGGCCGCGGCTTCGTTGCTCGTTCGCGAGAGCCAGCGGCCGTCCGGGCGGTGCAGCCCGCCCTCGCCCTGGAAGGCGCCGAGGGCGCGTACCGCGTCGCCGGCGCCGAGGACGTCCAGGGCGCGCAGGGCGTTGGGCGCGATGCCGATGCCCGCGCCGACGGGCTCGAGCGCCGCCGCCTGTTCCAGGACGGTGACCCGCCAGCCGCGCCGACCGAGGCCCACGGCGGCGGCGAGGCCGCCGATGCCGGCTCCGACGACGACGGCGTGCGGCGGCTCCGATGTGCTGGTCATGACTGCCTCCTGGGTACTACAGGTGTAGTGGCGAGCGTACTACACCTGTAGTGACCCGGCTGCCTCCGCGGCGCCGGCGGGGAAACAGGGGGCGCCGGAGCGGCCGGTAGGTTGCCCTCATGAGCACCGCGCGGATCTCCCGCCCCGAACTGATCGCCGACACCGCACTCGCCCTGCTCGCGGAGCGCGGCATGCGCGGCCTGACCCACCGGGCGGTCGACGAGGCGGCCGGGCTGCCGCAGGGCTCGACCTCCAACCTCGCCCGCACCCGCGCCGCCCTGCTGGAGACGGCGGTCCGCCGGCTGGCCGTCCGCGAGGCACGGGTGTTCTCCGCCGAGACGCCGCCGCCCCCCGTCGCGGCCGGGGCCGGCCCCGACGGCCTCGCGGCGCTGCTCGCGACGGCCCTGCACCGTTCCGTCACCGCCGCCCGCGACCTGACCCGGGCCCGCCTGGAACTCGCCCTGGAGGCGACCCGCCGACCCGAGTTGCGCGCCGTCTACGACAGCGCGGGACGGGCCTTCCGGGACCAGTTGGAGGGGATGCTGCGCTCCGTCGGCTCCGCCCACCCGGAGCGGCACGCGCGGTCGCTCATCGCATGGTGCGAGGGCGTGCTCTTCCACTCAGTCGCGGGCGCCGGTTCCGCGTCACCGCCCTCCGAGGACGAGTTGCGCGCCGGCGCCCGCGAACTGCTGCGGGGGATGCTGGGCGGTTGACCCGGCGGGGCGGGCGTCACGCCGGGCAACAGCCCCCCCTTGCGCTTCCTTCGCGTCAACCGCCCGCGCCGGCGATCGCCCACGCCCTGGAGGACTACGGGGCACCTCCCTTGCGCATGCGCCCGAGCGGCCACTACGTGGGGCCGCGCCCACCGCAACCGGTGCCGTAGGTGCTCTGTGCGGGGAGGTGGGGGGTGCTGGCGGTGCCGCCGGTGTTCGGCTGTCGCGCCGTCTCGCTCCCTGCGGTCGCAGAGCGGCGGGCTGCGGATGGGAGGGTGGGGGGCGTCGGGCCGTCGGCGGTGTGCGGGCGGGCGGGTGGCGGGGGTTCAGACGCCGGAGCGGAGCCCGTTGTTCATGGGCGCGGGTCTCGTCGCCGTCCGCGGGTAGAGATGGCTGGTTGCCACGCCCACCCTCCGTGGGTGGCGCGCCCGCCGTAACCCGCGTCTGCGGGTGATTCCCCGACAGGAAACGGGCTCGGCGGGTGGTCTGCCGAGACGGGCTCTGTTCCGCCGACTATGTCGGCGAAAGCGAGCCCGATCTCCCCCGGCGCAAAGATCGGGCCCTGTTTCACCGAACATATCGGCGAAACAGGGCCCGATGTCCCGCGAACCGGTCAACAGCACCCCGAATCAGCCGCGGACGCCGGTTACGGCGGGCGCGCCACCCACGAAGAGTGGGCGTGGAAGCGGCCATCCATACGCGCGGACGGCAACGAAACCCACGCCACCGGAAAGGCACCCCGCTCCGGCGCCTGAACCCCGGCCACGCACCCGCCCGCACACGCCCGACGAGGGCCCGCCCCACCCTCCCATCCGCAGCCCGCCGCTCTGCGACCAAAGGGAGCGAGACGGCGCGACAGCCGAACACCGGCGGGACGGTCGTCACACCAGGTCGATGCGTTCCTGGGCGATCGGATAGCCGGCTCTCGCGAAGTGGGCGGCCATGGGGACATTGGTCTGGTCGGTCCCCGCCACGATGCGGTCCACGCCCTCGCCGGCGAGCATGTGCGTGGCTTCGACGAGCAGGTCGTAGGCGTAGCCGTGTCCGCGGTGCTCCGGCACCACGCCGATGTAGCCGATGAGCGGGTCCCCGTAGTGGTGGGCGGGGACGCAGAGCCCGACGAGTTCCCCGGAGGGGTCGTGGGCCAGGCGCCACCATTCGCGCGGGCTCGGCAGCCAGCGCAGATAGTCCAGTTCCTCCCGTGCGGCCGCCTCCAGGCCGGATTCCGCGACGGTCCGGCGCACATGGGCGTCGAGACTGCCCTGGTGGATACGGCGGAAGACGTCGAGGATCACCTCGTCGTCGGGCTCGGGCCGGAATACGAGGCGGCCCGGACGCGCGGGCACACCGCACTCTGGGGTCCAGCGGTACCGGAAGCGTTCGACCAGTGGCGAAAGGCCCGCGGCGACGGCCGCGTCGATACGGGCCCGGGCCTGCTCCCGGACGGCGGGGATGTCGCGCCAGCCGGGCGGGAGTTTGAGGGAGTACTGCGCGTACAGCGGTGCGCCGCACAGCAGTTGCACGGCCGCTTCGGCGTCCGTGAAGTCGAACCAGTCCAGGGCGAGTGGCTTGTCGTCCTCCGGTCCGGCCCACCAGGCGGCGCGGGCGACCACCACATCGTCCCGCAGGGCCACCCAGGTCCATTCCGGGCGGTATTCACCGGCGGCGGCCATCTTGCTGTAGGTGTCGCCGAAAGCGGCGAAACCGACCAGCCCGGGATCGGGCAGGGATTCGAAGAGCGCTTCCTCGCCCGCGGCGAGTGGGCGGATGACCAGTTCGGTCATGTGAGGGATCCTTTCGGGCAGCGACGCGCGCTCCCCTTCAGATCCTCGGCGTCCTCGGTGCGAGGCGGGAGCACATGACAGTCAGCTGGGTCACGGTTCCCACCTCCTTCTCGGTCGAGGACGCCGGCACAGGCTAACAGAGCTTTCCTCGCGTCAACCGCCCGCCCCGGCACGGGACATCGCCCTCGGGCCGGCGGTCGTCGCCTCGACGTTGTCAGAGGCCCCCGCCATCATGGCCGCCATGACGACCACACCGGAGCGCACCGACCCGCCCTACATCGCCGACGAGCGCACCATGCTGGAGAGCTGGCTCGACTTCCACCGCGACACCCTCGCCGTGAAGTGCGCCGGCCTCGACGACGAACAGCTGCGCACCGCCAGTGCGCCGCCGTCCGACCTCACCCTGCTCGGCCTGGTCCGGCACATGGCCCGGGTCGAACGCGGCTGGTTCCGCAACGTCCTCGGCGGTGAGGGCGTTCCCCCGCTCTACCTCACCGCCGACGACCCCGACGGGGAGTTCCACGACCTCGACAAGGCCGACACCGCCGAGGCGTTCGCCACCTGGCGCGCCGAGATCGCCCACGCCCGCGAACTCGCGCGCGACCGCTCCCTCGACGACACCGGGCTGCACCGCGGCAAGGACGAGATCTCCCTGCGCTGGATCTACGTGCACATGATCGAGGAGTACGCCCGCCACAACGGCCACGCCGACCTGATCCGCGAACGCATCGACGGGGTCACCGGCGACTGACCGCGACCTCGTGCCGCCCCGCGGCCCGGGCCGGGCGATGACCCCCGTGCATCGCCCGGCCCGGTCGCGGTCTCAGGCGCCCAGGTCGGAGATGCGCCAGTCCACCGGGTCGTGGCCCTGTGCCTTGAGCGCCTCGTCGATCTGGGTGAAGGGACGGCTGCCCAGGAAGAGCTTGGCCGACAGCGGCGACGGGTGGGCGCCCTGGACGACCGCGTGCCGCTCGGTGTCGATCAGCGGCAGCTTCTTCTTGGCGTAGTTGCCCCACAGGACGAAGACCGCCGGGTCGGGCCGGGACGCGACGGCCTTGATGACGGCGTCGGTGAACTTCTCCCATCCCTTGCCCTTGTGCGAGTTCGCCTCGGCCTCGCGGACCGTCAGCACCGCGTTGAGCAGCAGCACGCCCTGCTCGGCCCACGGCATCAGGTAGCCGTTGTCCGGGATCGGGTAGCCGTACTCCTCCTTCATCTCCTTGAAGATGTTCCGCAGTGAGGGCGGGGTCTTCACCCCGGGGCGCACCGAGAAGCACAACCCGTGCCCCTGGCCCTCACCGTGGTACGGGTCCTGGCCGAGGATCAGCACCTTGACCTTGTCGTAGGGAGTGGCTTCCAGGGCCGCGAAGACCTGCTCGCGCGGCGGGAAGACCTTGTGCTTCCCGCGCTCCTCCTCCACGAACTCGGTGAGCTGGGTGAAGTAGGGCTTCTCCAGCTCCTCACCGAGGACGGCCTGCCAGGACTCGGGCAGCGTGATGGGCACGTCGGGAACCTCCGGTACGCGATCCGTTACTGGGGACGAACGTACCGGTCCGCACTGACAATCCGCCCGGCCGGGTATCGCCCGGCCGACCGCACCCCCCATACGCGGAAGTCCCCGGCGCCGGTCCCCTGTCGCGGGGGCCGGCACCGGGGACCGCGCACGGTGGCGTGCGGACGGGCGCGGGCCTCAGGCGCCGACGCTCGCGTTGAGGAAGATGCCGCCGTCCACGACCAGCGTCTGCCCGGTGATCCAGGCCGCCGCGTCCGAGAGCAGGAAGGCGGCGGCGCCGCCGATGTCCTCGGGCACGCCGAGCCGGCCCAGCGGGTACGCGGACGCCGCCTGCTCCTCGCGGCCCTCGTAGAGGGCGGAGGCGAACCGGGTCTTGACGACCGCGGGGGCGATGGCGTTGGCGCGGACGCCCGGCGCCATCTCGGAGGCGAGCTGCAGCGTGAGGTTGACCATCGCGGCCTTGCTCATGCCGTACGCGCCGATGAACGGGGAGGCGCTGATGCCCGCCACGGAGGAGATGTTGACGATCGCGCCGCCGTTCTCCTTCATCCACGCCTTGTAGGTCTGCTGGGCGAAGCCGAGCGCCGAGATGACGTTGGTCTCGAAGACCTTGCGGGCGACGCCGAGGTCGAGCTCGGCGAGCGGGCCGAAGACGGGGTTCGTACCGGCGTTGTTGGCGAGGTAGTCGACGCGGCCGAAGGCCTCCATCGCACGCTCGACGGCCTCCGCCTGGTGCGCCTCGTCGTGCGCCTTGCCGGCGACGCCGAGGGCCCGGTCGGCGCCGAGCCGCTCGACGGCCTCCTTCAGCGCCTCCTCGTTGCGGCCGGTGATGACGACACGGTCGCCGCGGGCGACGAGCGCCTCGGCGATGCCGTAGCCGATGCCGCGGCTGGCGCCGGTGACGAGCGCGACGCGGCCGCTGTCGGGCTGGTTGCTCATGATGCGGGTCTCCTGTCGCAGGTCAGTCGAGCGGTCCGCCGGCCACATACAGCACCTGTCCGGAAACGAAGCCCGCGGCGTCGCCGGTAAAGAAGGCGATGGCGTTGGCGACGTCGTCCGGGTTGCCGACGCGCTGGACGGGGATCTGGGTGGCGGCCGCGGCCTGGAACTCCTCGAAGCCCATGCCGATGCGGGCGGCGGTGGCGGCGGTCATGTCGGTGGCGATGAAGCCGGGGGCGACCGCGTTGGCGGTGACGCCGAACTTGCCCAGCTCGTGGGCGAGGGTCTTGGTGAAGCCCTGCAGGCCCGCCTTGGCGGCGGAGTAGTTCGCCTGGCCGCGGTTGCCGAGCGCGGAGGACGAGGACAGGTTCACCACGCGGCCGAACTTCGCGTCCACCATGTGCTTCTGGACGGCGCGGGTCATCAGGAAGGCACCGCGCAGGTGCACGTTCATGACCGTGTCCCAGTCGGCCGCGCTCATCTTGAACAGCAGGTTGTCGCGGAGCACGCCCGCGTTGTTGACGAGGATCGTGGGCGCCCCGAGCTCCGCGGCGACGCGCGCGACGGCGGCCTCGACCTGCTCCTCGTCGGAGACGTCGGCGCCGACGGCGATCGCCTTGCCCCCCGCCTTGGTGATCTGCTCGACGGTGTCCTTGCACGCGGTCTCGTCGAGGTCCAGCACGGCCACGGCGCGGCCCTCGGCGGCCAGGCGCACGGCGGTGGCGGCGCCGATGCCGCGCGCCGCCCCTGTCACGATCGCTACGCGCTGCTCGGTGGTCGACATCTGCTCTCCTCAGCCCTGTGGGGAGCGGTCGCGCAGGTGAGCGACCGCTTAGTACGTCCCGTAGCCGAAACCGTAGGAGTGCGGTGACCCTGTGTCAACGCTCACCGCGCCGATGTGGCTCAGCGCACCAGAAGATCCAGCAGACGGTCCACCTCCGCCTCGGGGTCCTCGGTCAGCCCGGTGTGGATCGGGCCCGGCTGCACGATGGTGCTGCGTGGCGCCGTCAGCCACCGGAAGCGGCGCCCGGGGTCGTCCTCCGCCGCCTGTCCGGCGCGCTCGCCGCCCGCGCAGATGCCCTCGTACCCGCGCAGCGCGGCCCGTACGCCCGCGACGTCCACGTCCGGGTCGAGGCAGCGCAGCCGGGTCTCGTCCAGGTGGACGCGGGCGCCGACGAAGGACTTGGCACGGCAGTACACCAGCACGCCCGCGTTGATCAGCTCGCCGCGCTCGATCCGCGGCATCACGCGCACCAGCGCGTACTCGAACACATCGCGCCCGCTCGCCGTGCTCACTTCGCGGCCTTCCCCTCGACCCAGGTGCGCAGCCACTCCGGCGGCGCCTGCTTCTCCTGCTCCTTGGGGGCGAGGGTGATCCGCTCCCCCACCGTCCCGGCGCGGGCCAGCAGCACCCGCTCGTACGCGCGGCGCACGTCGTCCGGCCCCGCGAAGCCGGGCTCGTCCACCAGCCACTCGTCGGGGATCTGCGCGGTCACCTCGCGCAGCAGCGCCTCGTCCACGCGCGGGGCGAGATCGCGCGCGGCCGACTCGATGTCGGGGGAGAACCGGGCCAGGGCGTGGTCGGCCGCGTCGTACGGCTTGCCGGCGGCCTGGTCGGCGCCCTTCCAGTTGTGGTGGAAGATCAGCGAGGCGCCGTGGTCGATCAGCCAGAGGTCCTGGTGCCAGACCAGCATGTTCGGGTTGCGCCACGAGCGGTCGACGTTGCCGACGAGCGCGTCGAACCAGACGATCCGGCCAGCCTCGCCGGACTCCACGTCGAAGACGAGCGGGTCGAAGCCGAGCGCCCCGGGGAGGAAGTCCATGCCGAGGTTGAGGCCGCCGCTGGCCTTCAGCAGGTCCTGGATCTCCTGGTCCGGCTCGCCGAGCCCGATCACCGGGTCGAACTGGAACCGGACCAGCACCGGCACCCGAAGCCCCAGCCGCCGGGCCAGCTCCCCCGCGATCACCTCGGCGACCAGCGCCTTCCGGCCCTGGGCCGCCCCGACGAATTTCACCACATAGGTCCCGAGATCGTCGGCCTCGACGACCCCGGGCACCGATCCGCCCTCACGCAACGGCGTGACGTAGCGGATCCCGGTCACTTCCTCCATGAGCGCATCCTAATGATCGGCGCGCACCGGCCATGACGCGCCGCCGCCAGGACCGCCGGGGCCGCCCGGCGGGACGGAGAGCCGCCGCCCCGGCAGGAAGGGGACCGTCCCGGCAGGAAGGGGTCGCCCCGCGTCGCCCGCGGCCGCGCGGGTGAATTCCCCGGGATGGTTGAACGGCTCACCGATGTCGTCCGTAGGAGTGTGCAGGGCGTGATCGCACGCTCCCGGGCCCCGGCAAGCGGTCCGGAACGGACGAGGCAACAGGATGTGTGACGCATGGCCGAGACGACTGGCATCGCAGGAGCTCCCACCCGCCGCGCCGTGGTCGCCGGGGTGGGTGCGGCGGGGCTCGCGGCCGCGCTGGCCGCGTGCGGTGACTCCAACGACTCCGCGAGCGCGTACAGCCCGGCCGCCCCCGCGCAGAACGGCGACCAGGGGAACGGGCAGTCGGCGCCGGCCGGGAACGACGGGGCCGAGGCGGCACTCGCCAAGACCACGGACATCCCGGTCGGCGGCGGCAAGATCTTCGCGGACCGGAAGGTCGTGGTGTGCCAGCCCAAGGCCGGCGAGTTCAAGGCGTTCTCGTCGATCTGCACCCACCAGGGCTGCGCGGTCAACGAGATCGCCGGCGGCACGATCAACTGCCCCTGTCACGGAAGCAAGTTCAGCATCAACGACGGCAGCGTGACGACGGGCCCGGCGACCAAGCCGCTCCCCGCGGCGAACATCAAGGTGGAGGGTGACTCAGTCGCCCTGGCCTGAGTGCCCCGGCTCCGCCCCGGACCGCTTCCAGCTGCCGATGACCGCGTCGGCGGTGGTGACCGTGGCGACCAGCGCGAGGGTGTGCCGGATCACGTCCGCCGTGTACGCGGCCGGCACCCCCGCGATGGCGTCGGCGGGCACGACCGCCTCGTAGCCGAGATTGACCGCGTCGAAGACGGCGTTGGGAACGGCCACGTTGGCCGAGACCCCCGTGACGACGACCGTGCGCACGCCCAGGTTGCGCAGCACGGCGTCGAGGCCGGTGCCGGCGACCGGCGACAGCCCGTGCAGCCGTCGCACGACGAAGTCGCCGGCACCGACCGGAATCTCCTCGGCCACCTCGACCGCGGGGCTGCCGGCGACCTGCTGCACGGGCAGGCGCTCGGCGGCGCGGAAGATCCGCGCGTTGCGGCTGGAACCGCGGCCGTCGGGGCGGCGTTCCGCGACGGCGTGCACGACGACGGCGCCCGCCGCGTGGGCGGCGGCGACCAGCCGCGCGGTGGCGTCCAGCGCCCCGGTGTCCCGTACGGCGGCGGCGAGTTCGGGCAGCGCGCCGCCCGGGCCCACGACCCCGCGCTGGCACTCGACGGTGAGCAGCGCGGTGGACCGGGGCGTCACGAGCGCGTCCAGCCGCCGGTCCCGATTGCCGTCCGTCATGCTTGCCCCCCTGTGCGCGACTGCCCTACCGTCGTCCCAGGCGACCGTATCTGACGGATCGTCAGCCAGGGAAGGGGGCCCGCATGCCCGTCGCACAGCGGCGCGGACGCCGGATCATGATGACCCCGGAAGAGGTCGACGCCTTCCTGGGCGAACAGCGCACCTGCCGCGTCGCGACCGTCTCACCCGACGGCCGCCCGCACGTGGGCGCGCTCTGGTTCGTCTGGGACGGCACGTCCCTGTGGCTGTACTCGATCGTCCGCAGTCGCCGCTGGGCCGACCTGCGCCGCGACCCGCGGGTGGCGGTCGTCGTGGACGACGGTACGGACTACGGCGAACTGCGCGGCGTGGAGCTCTCCGGCGCCGTCGAATTCGTCGGTGAGGCCCCCCGCACCGGCGAGCCCCACCCCGCCCTGGACACCCCCGAGCGGCTGTTCGCGGCCAAGAACTTCGGCCTGGACTCGATGCCCCACGACAACCGCCACGCCTGGCTCCGCCTGACCCCGGAGAGCGTCGTCTCCTGGGACTTCCGCAAGATGCCCGGCCCAGGCTAGGGCAAGCGCAGCACCGCGTCGCCGAGCGCGGATCGGCGCCCCCGCGCCTCGTCGCGCAGCTCCGCGAGCGCCTGCTCGGGGTCCACCGCCGGCGGGGCGAACCGGCCGCCCGAGGCGCGGACGTGCTCCTCCCAGCGGTCCGCCCAGAACTCGACCGTCCAACCCGGCCAGCGCGAGGCCATCCGCGGCACCCCGGCCTGGGCGCCGAGCAGCCACCAGCCCACCCGTCGCCGCAGCGGGTCGACGTGGAGCCCGGAATTCGCGGCGAGGACGCAGCGTCCGTGGCCGGGCGCCCGCTCGAGCCGGACGAGCAGCGCCGGACCCTCGGCCACTGGGTGGTGGTTGGCGGAGGACAGCAGATGGCACCGGTCGGCACCGACCGTGACGACCCGGATCAGGGGATCGCGCTCGGCGAGCTCCTCGTCACCGGTCGCGAGGGCGCCGTCCGGGTACGTCGAGCCGCCGGCCTTCTCCCGTACGACCTCCGGATCCAGGCCGAGGTGGGCACGGAGTGCGGCGGGGCCGTCGTGGGTCCAGCGCAGCTCCCACCCCGGCCACGCGCGCCGCAGCGCCTCCCACAGGGCGGCTCGGTGGCGCAGCTCGGTGACCGGCCCCTCCCAGGCGAAGAACAGCAGCGTCTTGCACCGCAGATCGATCAGCGCGGCCGCCTGGCACCACACCTCGTCGCGCCAGTCTTCGGCCAGTGGGCGGGCCCGGAGGACCGGCACCAGGACCTCGGGGCCGGCGAGCAGATCGAGATCGAGGCCGATCGCGCCGAAGCGCGCCTCGTACACCTCGTGATCCCCGTCCTCGCGCACGATGACGTAGGTCGCCCAGTCAGCCATGCGCGCATGATCTCAGCCGTCCGCCGCCGCCACCTCCGCCCCCGCCCGGCGCAGGGCCTCGACGGCGGCGCGGATGGCGGGGCGTCGGTCGGCGTCGGCGCGCCAGACGGCGTAGATGTGGCGCTGCATGGTGTGGCGCACACGGATGGCGCGGACCCCGGCCGGAAGCGGGCCCCGGCCGAGGCGGGGGACGACGGCGACACCCAGCCCCGCGGCGACGAGGGCGAGGACGGTCGGATGCTCCTCGGCGTGGTGGGCGATGCGCGGCTCCACGCCCTTGCCGCGCAGGGTGAACAACAGCCACTCGTGGCAGAAGCCGCCGTCGGGCCAGGCGATCCAGTCGTCGTCGGCGAGTTCGCCGAGGTCGACCTCGGGACGGCCGGCCAGCGGGTGACCCTCGGGGACGACCACGTCGGCGATGTCGTCGAGCAGCGGCGCCTTGGCGAGGCCGCCCGGCAGCGACAGCGGCTTGTTGTACCAGTCGAGGACCACGGCGAGGTCGATGTCGCCGCGGACGAGTCGGTCCAGCGCGTCCTGGGGCTCCGTTTCGTGGACCATCGCGCGGAGCTTGGGGTGGTCGTGCCGCATCGCGGCGAGCGCCTGCGGGAACAGGCCGCGCGCCGAGGTCGGGAAGGCGCCCATGTGCAGTTCGCCGACGGCGGCGCCGCGGTGCGCCTCCAGGTCGGAGTGGGCCAGCTCGACGAGGGAGAGGATGCGGTCGGCGTGCCCGGACAGCAGCCGTCCGGCATCCGTGAGGCGGACCCCGCGCCCGTTCTTCGCCAGCAGCGTCTGGCCGGTCTCGCGTTCCAGTTTGCTCATCTGCTGGGAGACGGCCGAGGTCGTCACATGCAGGACGTCCGCCGCGGCGCTCACCGACCCGTAGGCGGAGATGGCGTGCAGGACGCGCAGGCGCTCCAGGTTCAACATGTAAGCAACACTACGTGATCACGGGGAGGTTTTCTCGCTTGTCCTAAGAGGTCGGATCCGTCATCGTGATGGCCATGAGCGCACCCAGCACCGACCGCCCGGCCGCCACGGCCGACCCCTCCCCAGCCGAAACCACCCCCGCCACCACCCCCGCCATCGCCGCCCCCGCGGCCGCCGCTCGCCGCCGCCCCGCCGTGGACTGGCGCGTCAGCTGGGCCGTGCTCGCGCTCATCTGGGGCTTCAGCTTCCTGTTCATCAAGGTCGGCACCGAGGCCTACGCCCCGCTGCAGGTCGCGCTCGGCCGTATGGCCTTCGGCACCGCCGTCCTGGCCGTCGCCTTCGCCGTGAAGCGGGAGCGCCTGCCGCGCGGCGCGCGCGCGTGGGGACACATGGCGGTGGCGGCGCTGCTGCTCAACACGGTGCCGTTCACGCTCTTCGCGTATGCCGAACTGACCATCCCCTCGACACTCGCGGGCATCTGCAACGCCACGACCCCGCTGTGGAGCATGGTGCTGTCGGTGGTCGCGCTCTCCGACGACAAGCCCACCCGGCAGCGGGTCGCCGGGGTCGGCATCGGTTTCGTCGGCGTGCTGACCGTGCTCGGCGCCTGGCAGGGCTTCTCCGGGACGGACCCGGCGGGGACCGCGATGGCACTGGGCGCCTCCGCGAGCTACGCGGTCGGCTGGATCTACGTGCGCCGCACCCTGAGCGGCAGCGGCAACTCGGCCCTCTCGATGTCCTCCGCCCAGCTGCTGCTGGGCACCGCCCAACTGGCCGTGCTGACCCCGCTGTTCACCTCCGTGCCCGCATCCTTCCCGCTCTGGCCGACGCTGTCGGTCGTGGCGCTGGGCGCGCTGGGCACCGGGATCGCCTTCCTCCTCCAGTACGGGATCGTGGCGGAGAAGGGCCCGACCATCGCGACGATGGTCACCTACCTCATCCCGGTCATCGCGACCGCGGCCGGTGTCGCGCTGCTGGGCGAGCACCTGACCTGGAACGAGCCGGTCGGCGCCCTCGTCGTGCTCGCCGGGGCGGCACTGACCCAGCGCCGCCCGGCCGGCTGAGCCCCGCGCCGCCCCGCCCGCCCGCCCGTCAGCCGAAGCGCCCCGCGCGGTGCGGGCGGACCGCGGCGGCGACGGCGTCGGCCAGGGCCGGCACCTCCTCCGCCGCGACGGGCGAGACGGTGATACGGATGCCCGGCGGGGAGTCCAGCCGGAAGCGCGCGCCGGGGGCGACGGCCCAGCCCGCCTGCAGGAGCCCGGACACGGCACCGGTCTCGTCGGGCACGGGCACCCAGACGTTCATGCCGCTGCGGCCGTGGGCGGCGACTCCGCGGTCGGCGAGCGCGCGCACCAGGGTGTCGCGGCGCGCGGCGTAGGCGGCGGAGACGGCCGGGATGTCGACCGCGCCGGTGCGCCACAGATGGGCGACGGCGTGCTGGAGCAGATGGCTGACCCAGCCGGGGCCGAGCCGGTAGCGGCCGCGGACCCGGTCCACGGTGCGCGGGTCCCCGGTGAGGGTGGCCAGGCGCAGGTCGGGGCCGTAGGCCTTGGCCGTGGAGCGGACCAGCATCCAGTGCCGCGTGCTGCCGGCGAGCGGGTGGAGCGGCAGCTCGGTGAGGCCGTGCACATGGTCGTCGTCGATGACCAGGACCCCAGGGTGACCGGCGAGGACGGCACGCAGCTCTTCGGCGCGCCCCGCCGAGACGGTGGCGCCGGTGGGGTTCTGGCCGCGGTCGGTGACGATCAGCGCCCGTGCGCCCCGCCGCAGGGCGGCGTCCACGTCGTCCGGCAGCGGGCCGTCGTCGTCCACACCGACCGGGACCGGCCGCAGCCCCAGGGCGGGCACCAGGTCGAAGACGCTGCCCCAGCCGGGGTCCTCGACGGCGACGGCGTCCCCCGGCCTCAGGTGGGCGAGGAGCGCCCGCTCCATGGCGTCGAGCGAGCCCGAGGTGACGGCGACGGGGCCGTCCGGGACGCCGTCGGCGTCGAAGGCGGCACGGGCCAGCCGGCCGAACTCCTCCTCGACCGGGGCCTGCCCGTAGAGCATGGGCTGCCGCGCGTGCCGGGCCGCGGCGACGGCGAGCGCCTCGGCGAACGGGGGCAGCAGCGCGGTGTCCGGGTTGCCGGTGGACAGGTCCCGCACCCCGGGCGGCACCTCCAGGCGGATCTCGTCGCGCGCGGTGGTCGCCGGACGCCGCCGCACCCGGCTGCCACGCCGGCCCGCCGTCTCGATCACACCCCGGTCGCGCAGCAGGCGGTAGGCGGCGGCGACGGTGTTGGGGTTGACGCCGAGCACGGCGGCGAGCTCCCGCAGCGGCGGCAGCGCGGCGCCCGGGGCCAACGCCCCCTGCCCGATGGCCTGTTCGACGCTGGCCGCGATCTCCGCTGCGCCCCGGCCGGTGAACGTGTACTCTCCTAGCACAAATAGCATTATGCACTAGTGCAAAGGATCGCGCCATGACCGCCGAGTCCGCCATGACCGCCGGGTCCGCCACGCCCTCCGCTGCCGGTGCGTACGCCGCCACCGAGCGCACCGTCCCGACCCGCAGCCGCGAGCGCGCCTCCTACGACCGCGACCTGGTGCACGCCATCCTCGACGCGGACTACCTCTGCCACCTCGGCTTCGTCCGCGACGGGGCACCCGTCGTGCTGCCGACCCTCTACGCCCGCGTCGGCGAACGGCTGTATGTGCACGGCTCCACCGGCTCGCGACCGCTGCGCGGCGCCGGCGAGGACACCGGGCTCCCGGTGTGCCTGACCGTGACGCATCTGGACGGGCTCGTACTGGCCCGCTCAGCCTTCAACCACACGATCAACTACCGATCCGTGGTGGTGCACGGCGTCGCCCGCCAGGTCACCGACCCCGCCGAACGCGCCACCGCGCTGGACGCCCTGGTCGACCACATCGTGCCCGGCCGCTCCGCCGACGCGCGCCCCGCCAACGCCAGGGAACTCGCCGCCACCGCCGTGATCGCCCTCGACCTTCACGAGGTCTCGGCCAAGGTGCGCACCGGCGGCCCCGGCGACGACCCCGAGGACCTCGCGCTCCCCCACTGGGCGGGCGTGCTGCCGGTGTCGCGCTCCTACGGCGCGCCCGAGCCCGCCGACGACCTCGATCCGTCCCTCCCCGTCCCCGGCTACCTCACGGCGCGCTGAAGGGATCCCGCGCATGCTCATCCACCCCTGGGACGCCGCCCACGACGACGCCGAGTGGCAGGACTGGCTGGCCGCACACGACTTCGGCCAGCTCGCGGTCAACGGCCTCGACGGCGAGCCGCCCTTCGTCCAGCCGCTGCACTTCGCCTATGACGCGGGGCGGCGCGAGGTCGTCACCCACCTCGCCCGCCCCAACCCGATCTGGGCCGCGCTCGAGGCCCACCCCCGGGTGACCCTGAGCGTCGTCGACGACTACACCTTCATCCCCGGCACCTGGCACGCCCCCGAGGGCGCGCCTCCCGAGCACGGCACGCCCACCAGCTTCTACGCCGCCGTGCAACTCCACTGCGTCGCCCACGTCGTGGACGACGCACAGGAGAAGGCGGACCTGCTGCACCGGCAGCTCGCCCACTTCCAGCCGCGCGGCGACCACGCCGAGGTCGCCCCCGGCCAGGCACCGTTCGGCCGGATGCTGCCGGGCATCCGCGGGCTGCGGCTGGAGGTCGCCGACGTCCGCGCGAAGTTCAAGTTCGGCGGGAACAAGCCGCGTGCGACGCAAGCGCGGGTGACCGGGCTGCTCGCCGAACGGGACGGTCCGGGCGACGCCGCCGCCCGGACCCACCAACTGCGCCGCCTGGGGCGGTCCGGTTAGTCGTCGATCGCCGCGCCGAACCGGGCGTTCTGGTACGGGGCGCCGAGCGAGCCACCGCCGTACGTCCAGCTCCCCGGCAGCTTCAGGCCCGTCGAACCGGCCGAGAAGACCCACACCACGCCGTCGTTGGTGTTCTCACCCGGAGCCGCGGCGAGTAGACCGTAGTAGCCGTCGGCGTTGGGGTCGGTGAGGGAGACCTGGCCGCCGAACTTGTCGCCCTTCTCCGCGCCGCCGGGCACGTTCGCGGTGTTCTGGTTCACATCCAGGACACCGGCCGTGGTGAGGCCCCCGGCCGAGCCGCGCAGGACCCACACGGCACCCGCGTCGGCGACACTGCCGATGTCCTCGCCCGAGGCGCCGATCGCCAGGTCCGCGTACCCGTCGCGGTTGACGTCGCCCACGGAGAGGTCGGAGCCGAAGCCGTCGGCGCGCTCCGCGACACCCGGCACGCCGGGGTTGTCCTGCGTCCACCAGTCCGGCGGGGTGCCCGGGCCCTCCTGTCCCACGGGCCCGTCGGCACTGCCGTAGTAGACGCCCACCAAGCCGCCGTTCATGAACTCGCCGCCGTCGTTGGGACTGTGCGGCTCGCCGGTGACCAGGTCGTCGAACCCGTCGCCGTTGATGTCGCCGGAGGCGACGACGGGACCGCCGCGCAGTGCGGTGATGGGCAGCGGGTCGATGTCGTCGCTGAGGATGACGTACGACCAGCCGTGGCCCGGTTCCTCGCCCAGGCTGAGGCCGGAGACCACGAGATCGGCGAGGCCGTTGTTGTCGTAGTCGCCGGTGGTCAGGGACACGGGCGAGATGCCCGGTCCCTCGGCCTGCCGGGCGAGCGAGGTGCGGCGGCGGTCCTTGAACTCCTTGAACGAGGATCCGCCCTTGTCCCCCGCCTTCGCGGTCTGGGGCGCGGCCTCGTACTGGTAGATGGACAGCCCGACCTTGTCGACCACCGCGAGGAGGTCGCCGGGGACGTACGTCGTGAAGTGGCCCGCGGCAAGGGCACTGCCGAAGCGGTCGCCCTTGAACGGGCTGACGGACTGCACCCAGTCGCTCGCGGCACCGGAGAGCCCCTGTGCCGAGCCCCACAGGACGACGACGCCGCCCGCGTCGGCGCCGACCCCGTCGAGGTCCTCACCGGGGATGCCGACGACCGCGTCGTCGTAGCCGTCCCCGTCGAGGTCGCCGCTGCCCACGGCCTGGCCGAAGGCGTCGCCGGTCTCGGCCGCACCGGGTACGCCCGCGGTGTTCTGGCTGAACACCTTCGCGTTGCTCGTGGTGACGCCCTTCGGGCCGCCGTACTGCACCGTGACGGCTCCGGCGCCGGACCGGCCGCCGACCGTCGCGCCGGGCGCGCCGGTCAGCACGTCCTCGTACCCGTCACCGTTGAAGTCCCGGTTCCGGTCATTGGCATGCGTGCCGCCGGGGGTCCCGGCGTAGGAAGCGGGGGCGGTGGCGATCGCCGCCCCGGTGATCAACAGGAATGACGCCGCGGCGACCGCAGCCGAGCGGTTCTTGCGCATGAGCGGCTCCTCCTCGCTCAAAAACGACCGGGCGGTGCGGGGGTGTCCGGAAAGAGCCCGTTTCCTTGTCCGGCACGGTCTTTGACACCCCATGGGGAGGATTGGTTGTAGGGGAACGCGAAACCGGCGCGGGGCGCGGCCGGCCGCGTGGTGGGGGTGTGCTGGGTGGGGGTGGGGGTACGGGTGGGTGGTTCGGCTGTCCCGCCGTCTCGCTCCCTGCGGTCGCAGAGATGCGGGCTGCGGATGGGAGGGTGGGGGCCCAGGGCCGGTTGGCGGTGTGCGACTGGTGGGTGGCGGGGGTTCAGGCTCCGGAGCGGGGTGCCTTTCCGGTGGCGGGGTCTCGTCGCCGGCCGCGGGTATAGATGGCCGCTTCCACGCCCACCGATCGTGGTGGGCGCGCCCGCCGTAACCGGCGTCTGCGGCTGATTCGAGGTGCCGTCGAGCCGTTGACGAGAGATCGGGCTCTCTTCCGCCGATATGTTCGGCGAAACAGAGCCCGATCTTTGAGCGGGGGGACATCGGGCTCGCTATCACCGACATAGTCGGCGGAACAGAGCCCGATCTTTGAACCGGAGAAGATCGGGCCCGCTTTCACCGACCATGTCGGCGAAACAGAGCCCGATCTCGGAAGGCCACCCGTCGAGCCCGGTGCTGCCGGGGAATCACCCGCAGACGCAGGTCACGGCAGGCGCGCCACCCACGAAGGGTGGGCGTGGCAACCAGCCATCTATACCCGCGGACGGCAACGAGACAGACACCCCCGGAAAGGGACCCCGCTCCGGCGCCTGAACCCCCGCCCACCACCCACCCGCACACGCCCGACAAGAGCCGCCCCCACCTTCCCCTCCGCAGCCAGCCGCTTTGCGACCGAAGGGAGCGAGACGGCGGGACAGCCGAGCCACCGGGCCCGCCACACCCCCACCGCCCCCGCCCCCGCCTCCGCCCCGGCGGACACCCGCCTACGCGGGTTGCGTCGCGGGAGCGGCGGTGTCCGTGTCGGCGGGGCTTCCCAAGGCCACGACCGTGGTCGTCCCCTGCTTCTTGGCGGTCTGGGCGACGAAGGCGCCCGCCAGGACGAGCGTGCCGCCGATCATCTGCGGGACGCCGAGGTGCTCACCGAGCAGCACCCAGGCCAGGATCGTACCGACGACGGCCTCCAGGCACGCCACCACACCCGCCACCTGGGGCGACAGGCGACGCACGGCCACGACGCCGGTCAGGTACGCGAGCACCGTCGCCACCAGCACGACCCAGCCGATCAGCAGCAGCGCCGGCACGTGCGTCTCCCCGAGGCCGGCCTGCCGGGTGAGCACCGACCAGTCCATCGTCCAGGGGCGGGCGACCGCGGTCAGCACGACGGCACCGATGAACAGACCGTAGGCGATGACGGCGACCGGGTCCGGCGCGTCGTCGCCCTCGCTGCCGTGGTCGGCCAGGACGAAGTAGCTGACCTGGCAGCAGGCGGCGCCGAAGGCGAGCGCGAGGCCGATGGGGTCGAAGGCGAGCCCGGACCACACCTCGACCACCGCCGCCATGCCTCCGACGGCCAGCACGACACCGATCGCGGCGGCCCTGCTGACCGCCTTGCGCTGGACGAAGCGCACCCAGCCGAGCAGCAGCGCCGGGCCGAGGAACTCCACGAGGATCGCGACGCCGACCGGGATCCGGGAGATCGCCGCGAAGTAGAGCGTCTGGACGCCGGCGACGCCGAGCAGGCCGAAGCCGAGCAGCAGCCCGGGGCGGCGGAACAGGAGCGCCCGGTGCCGCAGCACCACGGGCAGCATCACGAGCGTGGCACCGGCCACCCGCAGCCACACCACGTGCAGCGGGTCGAGCCCCGCCTCGATCAGCGGTTTGGCCGCCACCCCCGAACCACCGAACGCGAACGCGGACACCAGCGCGAGCCAGAGCCCGGCGTTCCTCCCCTGAGACACATGCATCGGGCCATGATGTCAGCTCGCGACAGGAGCGTCATCCCAAGTGACGGCTGTCACCCCTGGCCGCATGTGTCGATCAAGGAACCGGGCCCGGACCCGGCCGGCCGCACGGGCCCGGCGCCGCGGGCCCCGCGCCACCGCCCGGCGCCGCGCGGGCTCAGTAGCGGACGGCGCTCTGCAGCAGCGGCGGGTACACCGCGGAGGTCTCGCCGTCGACCGTGGTGCCCGCGAACTGCAGCATCGCCCGCAGGTCGCCGTGGAGGGGCGCGGGGTAGTTCAGGACCGGGGCCGACACCTCGTCCAGCCGCCGTACCTGCTCCGGGGCGAGGACGACGTCGAGGCCCGCGAGGTTGTCCTCGAGGTGTCCGAGCCGCCGAGCGCCGACGATCGGCACGACGGTGCCCTCGCGGGCGCGCAGCCAGGCCAGGGACACCGCGGCGGACGTGGTCCCGAGCTCGTCGGCGACGGCGGCGACCGCGTCGATCACGGCGTACTCGTCCTCGCCGGGACCGCCCACGAACGACGTGCGGGCGGAGTCGGTGACCGCGGCGCCGCGGCGGTACTTGCCGGACAGGAAGCCGTTCTTCAGCGGGCTCCACGGCACGAGCGCCATGCCCTGGTCGAGCGCGAGCGGGGCGAGTTCCCCCTCGACGGTGCGGGCCAGCAGCGAGTACTCGACCTGGAGCGCGATCAGCGGGGTCCAGCCCTTCAGCAGCGCGGTGGTCTGGGCCTGCGCGGTCAGCCAGGCGGGGGTGTTGGAGAACCCGATGTAGCGGATCTTGCCGGCGCGCACCAGGTCGTCGAGGGTGCGCAGGGTCTCCTCGATCGGGGTGTGGCGGTCCCAGTTGTGCAGCCAGTACAGGTCCAGGTAGTCGGTCCGCAGCCGGCGCAGCGTCTCGTCGAGTTGGGCGACGATCGACCCCCGGCCCGCGCCGCCGCCGTTGGGGTCGCCGGGGAAGAGGTTGGTGAAGAACTTCGAGGCGAGCACCACGTGCTCGCGTCGCCCGGGGTGGGCGGCGAACCAGTCGCCGAGGATGCTCTCCGAGTGGCCGTTGGTGTAGAAGTTCGCGGTGTCGACGAAGTTCCCGCCGCGGTCGAGATAGGTGGCCAGGATCTTCTCCGACTCCTCGACGCTGCACCCGGCGCCGCCGGGATCCTCGCCGAAGGTCATCGCGCCGAGGGCGAACGGGCTGACCCGCAGCCCGGAACGGCCGAGGGTGACGTAGTGGTCGAGCGGCATGGACGTGCTCCTGTGTCGGTCGGATCGGTCCCCTCCATGCAACGGGAGCCGGGCCGTGCGGGGTAGACCGATCCTCGCCCGCCCTTGCCCGATCCTGCCGACCACGCCCGAATCGGGCTACGGGCCCCGCGCGCCCACCACGTCCCGCCGGTCCGGCCCCGGCGTCACGGCCAGAGCAGCCCGCGCGTCCAGCCGCCGGGCGCGGCGGGATCGCGGGTGTAGCGCAGGCGGACGTGGCCCTGGGCCGGGGCGCCCTGCCAGAACTCGGCCTCCTCGGCGGCGAGCCGGTAGACGGTGTGGCCCTCCGGCACGTCGTCGGGGTGGGCGGCGATGTGCTCGGTGGCCCGGCGGCGGGCCTCCTCGTACGCGGCGCGCCCCTCCATCGGGGCGCTCATCACCCCGGTGAAGCCCGCGACCCGGGATGCCTCACGGCGGGCGAGGAAGTCCCGGCGGGCGGTCGCGCGGTCCAGGGTCTCGACCGGGCCGGTCACCCGGATCTGCCGGCCGTGCGCCGGCCAGTACCAGCTGAGGGCGGCGTAGGGGCGGTCCGCCAGCTCGCGGCCCTTGCGGCTGGCGGCGTCCGAGGCGAAGTCGAAGGCGAGGCCGTCGAGGTCGATGCCGCGCAGCATGAGCACCCGGGCGGACGGGCGGCCCGCGGCGTCCGCCGTGCTGAGGGTCATGACGTGGGGCTCCGGCACTCCGTCGTCGAGCGCGTGCGCCAGCCAGCGGGCGAACACCTGCCCAGGTTCCGGTCCGGCCGTCGCGGGGTCGAAGCGCGGAAGGGGCCCGGCGAGGACGGGCGCGGAGCGCATGCGCTCGCGGAGGGCGTCGGCGGTCACGGGAGGCCGGTCTTCGGCCCGGGTCTCGGCCTGGCTGCCGGCCCGGGTCTCGGCCTGGTCGTCGGTCACGCTCCGATCCTGGCATGCGGCCGCCCGGCGCACGCGATCCTGGCATGCGGCCGCCCGGCGCACGCGGTCCTGCCGTGCGCCGGGCGGCGTAGGAGCGGCCTCGTCAGGCCGGGAGGTGGAACTGCTGGTTGGTGCCGCCGGCGCAGGTCCAGATCTGCAGCCGGGCGCCGTTGGCGGTGGACTTGTCGGTGACGTCCAGGCACTTGCCGGAGGCGGGGTTCACCAGGGTGTCGCCGCTGCCGCGCTGCCAGACCTGGGCGCCGGTGCCGTTGCAGTCGTACAGCTGGACCTTGGTGCCGTTGGCGGTGCCGGCGGCCGTGAGGTCCATGCACTTGCCGAGGGCCCGTACGGTGCCGTCGGAACCCACCGTCCACTGCTGGGCGGTGGTGCCGTTGCAGTCGTACATCTGCACGGCCGTGCCGTTGGCGCTGCTCGCGGCGGCGACATCGACGCACTTGCCGCCGAGGCCGGTGATCTGGCCGGTGGAGCCGGTGGGCGGCGGCGGAGTGGTGCCGCCGGTGACGGTGTTGAAGATGCTCGAGAACTGCCAGGCGCTCTGCGGGGTGCCGCTGCAGGTGTCGGAGAGCTGGCCGTTGGTCGCGCAGGCCTTGTCGCGACCGACCGCCCAGAAGGCGAGTTCCTGGATGCCCTTGGACTTGGCGAAGTTGGCGAGGGTGGTGGCGTTGCCGGTCGTGAAGGTCTCGGCGGTGGTGTCGTTGACCCCGATCATCGGGGTGTTGCCCTCCATCGCCCACAGCTGCGCGTCGGTCTTGGTGGTCCAGATGGCACCGAGCTGACCGTGGAGGGCGGTGGCGGCGTCGGTGGCCGCCTTGCCCATGTCCATGGCCGGTCCGTAGTCCATCGTCATGATGTTGACGAGGTTGACGTTCAGCCCGTTGCTCTTGGCGTTGTTCAGCAGGCTGATCGAGTTGGACTCCAGACCGGTCGGGTTGACCGGAAGGGTGTACTGCACGTCGAGCTTGCGGCCGGCCGCCGCGTACTCCTGCTGGAGCTGGGCGAGCGCCTTGTTGCGGCGGTCGTTGGCGGCGGTGTTGTTCAGGGTGCCGCCCTCGATGTCGAGGTCGATGCGGGTGAGGTTGAGGGCGTCCACGACCTTCTTGTACTGGGCCTTGAGCGCGGACACGCTCGTACAGGAGACGCCGATCTCGGTACCGGAGGCGCCGCCGAAGGAGGCGATGACGTCGCCTCCGGCCGCCCGCAGGGAGTTGACGGCGGAGGTCCAGCCGGCGTCGGTCACGGGGGTGTCGCCGTTGAACATGGCGTTGCAGCCGCCGCCGTCGATGACGAAGGCGAGCGTGAAGTACTTCAGGCCCGTGGCGTTGCGGGCGTTGGCCATCGCGGAGGGCGAGTTCCAGGTCTCGACGTACGGCGCGGCGTACTGGGCGGGGAAGCCCGGGCCGGGGTTGGCGGCGGCGCTCGCGCTGCCGCCGCCGGCGACGACGGCGGTGGCGGCCAGCGCGAGGACGGCGGGGGCCGCGGTGAGCGCTCTGACGGCGGATTTCAGCACAGGACGGCTCCTGTCATGAGCGCACCAGGGGTGCGCGTTGTGGGGGGTGGCAAGCCGTTGGATGGAGCGGGGGACTTGAGCAGCCGTTCATGTAGGTGAACATTGCCTCACTACATGAACAGCTGATGGCCGCAGACGTTATGGACTAGACCAGCCCGGCGTCAACCCCCTCGTGCCGGCCGCCGACGGGCGTGCCGGTGACCGCGCGCGGGCGCGTGGGCATGCCCGGGGGCGGGGTGCCGCCGCCCGCCGTGCGGACGGCGGCACCCCGCCTGGTGTCATCCGGCCGGGGTCAGGGACCGGAGACGAGATTGGCCACGTTGTTCGCGGAGTTGGAGGGGCCGCCGCTGTTGTTGATGACGTGGCTGATCGTGCCCGTACCGCCGAGGGAGACCGTCACCATGTTGTGGAAGCGGACCCCGGACACCGCGGGCACCTCGAAGGCGCGATCGGCGACGACGGACGGATTGACGTTGAAGTAGCAGTAACTGCCCAGGCCCCAGGCCTCGTGGGAGGTCACCGAGGGGCTGACCTTGTAGGCGTCGTAGCCGCGAGTGGAGCCGTTCATCCAGGCGGCCTGGTTGGGCGGGTCGTACGGCATCTCGTTCTGGAAGAAGTAGGTGCGGCCGCCGTTGCCGTTCCAGATCACCTGGTGCTGCTGGTAGTGCTCCACGAACAGGCCGTACATCGTCACGTTCGTGCCGTTGACGATCAGGCCGTTGGCGGCGGTGTTGCTGTTCCAGCCGACGCCGCTGCCGTGGTCGGCCCGCCACAGCCACATGTGGTCGCCGATCACGTTCGAGCTGTTGACCACCAGGCTCTGGGTGGCCTTGCCCACGCCGGCGCCGCCGATGCGGAAGAAGACGTCGTGCAGCGAGGTCGGGTCGGCCGTGTGCCGCGCGGACGAGCCCGCGGGGCCCACCTGCATCAGCGTCTGCGAGTTGGTGGTGCCCGCGTCGATGAGCAGCCCGGCGATCTTCACGCCGTCGACGTCGGCCACGTTGACGGCGGTGATGCCGTTGTCCGGGATGACGGTCGCCAGGCCGAGGCCCAGGACCACGGTGCCGGCCCGGTTGATGTTCAGCGTCTGGTTGAGGTGGTAGACGCCCGGCGTGAACAGCAGGTTCTTGCCCTGGGCGAGGGCGCCGTTGATGTCGGTGGCGGTGGCGCCGGGCTTGACGACGAAGAACTGGTCGATCGGCAGGGAGCTGCCCGCCGGACTGCCGCCCGCCCAGGTCGTGCCCTGGGTGTTGGTGCGCAGCGCGGGGACGAAGACCTTGTAGGCGCCGGCCGAGTCCACGTACAGGAAGGGCTTCTCGCGGGTGACCGGCGACTGCGCGACCGTGGTGTAGGGCGGGCTGGGGAAGGTGTTGGCCGGGGCGTTGACGTCGCCGACGAAGACCATGTTCCAGTTGGAGCCGGTCCAGCTGCCCCACTGACTGTTCCGCGAGAGCCACTGCTGCTGCGATCCGGAGCGCACCTGGCCGTCGATCTTGGAGTCGGCGATCAGGCCGCCGCTCGACCAGCCGCCGTCGTCCAGCTGCAGGTTGCCGCGGACGTGCATGCGCCGGTACGGGGCGGCCTGCGAGACCGCCCAGCGGTCGGTGCCGCCGGCCGGGTTGACGGAGAGGTTCTCCGCCGAGCGCCAGAAGTTCTGGGTGGCGTTGCCCTGGAACCAGTCGGCCTCGGCGTGGACCGCGCCGTTGATCGTCACATCGTCCGGCGACAGGCCGAGGCCCGCGACCTGGGTGTAGAAGCCGACATTGGCGTCCACGTTGTAGCTGCCCGGCTTGAAGAGCAGGGCGTAGCGCTGCGCGCCGAACTGGTTGGACTCCTGCTGGCCGAAGACCTGGTTGAGCCGCCCCTGGATGGTCGCCGACGACATCGACGGGTCGAATACGGAGACGTTGGGGCCGAGGTCGGGGGTGCCCGGCGGGTTCTGCGGCGCGTCCGTCGAGCCGAGGCTGAACGACTGGGCCGCGGTGCCGTTGCAGGTGTACTGCTGGATGCGCGCGCTGTCGGCGGTCGAGGCCGCGGGCACGTCGAGGCATTTGCCGCTGTTGCGGTTGACGAAGTGGTACGTCCCGCCGGTCTCCTCGACCGGCAGCCACTGCTGGTTGGCGCCGCCGGAGTAGGACCAGAGCTGGACCGGTGCGCCGTCGGCCGTGGAGACGTCGGTGACGTCCCAGGACTTGGCGGCGTCGTTGCGGTTGTTCACCCGGACGTATCCGTCGCTGGTCGGCTGGAACTGCCACTGCTGCGCGGTGGTCCCGTTGCAGGCGTACTGCTGGACCGCGGTGCCGTCGGCGGTGCCCGCGGCGGCCGCGTCGACGCACTTGCCGCTGTGCTTGGCCGCGACGGTCACCCAGCCGGTGGGGAGGGTGGCGGCCTGGGCCTGCGGCGCGGTCAGCGCGACGGCGGACAGGCCCGAGGCGAACAGGGCGGCCAGGGCGAGCGGTACGACGCGGCGTCGGGGCCGGCCGCCGACGGGGGTGCCGGGCGGCGGCGCTCCAAGGGTTCTCATGGATGACTCCTGTGCCGCGCGGGGCGCGGCGCCGTGGGGGGGGAGGTGAGCGGGCATGCCGAAGGGGGCGACGGCATGGCGCGGGATGACGGAGCTGGGGCGGGGGGAGGTGGGGGGCGGAAGTGGGGGGTGGCCGGGCGCACGCGCCCGGCCGGCGACAGCGGCTCAAAGGTCGGAACGACCTTTCTTCACGGCGTGAAGTTAGGCTTCTGCAGCGGACACGTCAAGAGGTCGCGCTACGGATTTCGAACGCCGGCGGGATCGTGGTACTGCCTCAACTCGGGCCCGGGTAAAGGGATTCACGCAGATGGCAGCGGATTCCCCACACCCCGGCCACCCCTGTTGCCCGGCGCCGGGCCGGTCAACACTTGAACACGCCCCTCCGGCCGGCCCTCCCGGACCGGTCCGGGCGTCGGCAGCCACCGCCCGGACCCGCTGATCAAACGACCGCCACCTGGGCGGACGGTACTGGTCTGTACCAAAGTCTTGACTGCACCCTTCCTTCACTCCTTAAATCACGAGTTGACGAAGGCCTCCCCACCGCCTCCCCCCACCTCCCTTCTCCACCCCGCTCCCCCACCGGCGCCCCCCACACGCGCCCGCCGACCGGGAAGGACCTCCCCCCATGACCCGTGCCACGACCTCCGCGCGGCGCGTCGCCGCCCGCCTCTTACTGCTGCTCGCCGTACTCCTGGGCGCCGTCGCGGGCCCGGCCACGTCCGCTCCCGCCGCCGCCCCCTTCAAGGTGCTGGCGTTCTACAACGGGACCTGGGACGCCGCCCACATCAGCTTCGTCAGGGAAGCCAACCAGTGGTTCCCGCAGGCGGGTGCCGCCAACGGCTTCACCTACACCTCGACGACCAACTGGAACCTGCTGACGGACGCCGGCGCACTGAGTCAGTACCAGGTCGTCCTGTTCCTCGACGACGCCCCGCAGAGCGCCGCCCAGCGCTCCGGCTTCGAGGCCTACATGCGCGGCGGCGGCGCCTGGATGGGCTTCCACGTGTCGGCCTTCACCACCTCGGCGCAGAGCTGGCCGTGGTACTACAACCAGTTCCTCGGCAGCGGGAACTTCCGCTCCAACACCTGGGGTCCGACCACCGCCACCCTGCGCACGGAGGACCGCTCCCACCCCTCCACCGGGCACCTGCCCGCGACGTTCACCTCGTCGGTGAGCGAGTGGTACAGCTGGAGCAACGACCTTCGCGCCAACCCCGACATCGACATCCTGGCGTCCGTCGACCCGGTCAGCTTCCCCCTGGGCACCGACCCGAACCAGTCGTGGTACAGCGGCTACTACCCGATCCTGTGGACCAACACCAAGTACCGCATGCTGTACGCCAACTTCGGCCACAACGCGATGAACTACGACACGAACACCGCCCTGTCGTCGACCTTCGCCAGCGCCACCCAGAACACCTTCCTCCTCGACGGCCTCAAGTGGCTCGGCACCGGCTCCACGGGGGACCCCACCCCCACCGATCCGATCTCCGAGACCGCCTGGTACTCCCTGGTGAACGCCGGCAGCGGCCGCTGCGTGGACGCCCGCGCCGCCGCGACGGCCAACGGCACGGCGATCCAGCAGTACACGTGCAACTCCACCACGGCCCAGGACTTCCGCGTCCTCGGCACGGACGGCGGCTACACCCGTCTCGCCGCCCGCAACGACACCACGAAGGCCGTGGACGTCACGGACGTCTCCACCGCCGACAACGCCCCGCTCCAGCTCTGGACGTACGGCGGGGGCGCCAACCAGCAGTGGAAGCCGGTCGCCGAGACCGCCGGCCGCTACCACTTCACCGCCCGCCACAGCGGCAAGTGCCTCACCGCCCCCACCGGCGACCCCAGCGGCACCCAGCTCGTCCAGCGCCCCTGCGACGGCTCCGCCGCGCAGTCCTTCCAACTCGTCGTCCGTCCCTGACCCGGACGACGGGACCGACGTGCCGCCCCGCCCCCGCCAGGGCCGGGGCGGCACGTGCTCCACGCCCGCGGACGCCGCCCGGCTCAGCGACAGGGGCAACCGCCGCCGGACGCGCTGAACGCCCCCACCAGGGTGTCGGCCCGCACCCACAGCTCCGGGTCGTCGACGCCGGTCACGCGGACCATCACCAGGCAGCACCCGGCGGCACGCGCCAACTCCACGTCCACGCGGCGGTCCGGGCCGACGAGCGGATACCCGTACCAGCCGTCGGGACTCTCGTCGTCCGTGCCGGCGAGGCCGAGCTCGACGGTCTCCCAGTCGGTGCGATCGAAGTCATGGCCGTTGTAATGGGAGAGGAGTTCCAGGAACGGCCGGACGTTCTCGCTCCAGACCCAGCCCCCCACCACCCCGCTCGCCCGCCCCGGGACACCCGTGTCAGGAGATCGCATCCCACCACTGTGCCATCCGAGGTGCCCCCGCCGGCACCGGCTTGCCGGCCGGTGCCGGCAGGGGCGCGGCCGGACTTCCGTCCTCAAGGGCCCAGGCACAGGGCCCGCGTACACCCCAGGGCGTCCTGGGACACGTTCACCGTTTCTGACTGGTCGTCAGTATTGAAACTTCCCCCCGCGGCCGTTACGTTCCGTTCACTCGCCGACACAAGGGAGTGTGGTCGTATGGCCGAGGTCTCCGCACAGGCCCGCATCGCGGCTCCGGCCGAGAAGGTCTGGAACACCCTCACCGACTTCAGCTCGCACACGCGGTGGAGCACCACCCACACCGGCTTCCCCGACGGCGGCCCCGCGCCGCTGGAGACCGGCGCGACCTACCGGGAGAACATGAAGCTGATGGGCTTCCCGGCCGAGGTGACCTGGGAGGTCACCTCCGTCGAGCCCGGGCGGGGATTCGAGATCGCGGGCAAGGGCCCGATGGCCGTGGACCTGCTGACCCGCTACAGCCTGACGCCGGACGGCGACCAGACCGACGTGCGTATCGACGGCGCCTTCAACGGCGCGGCCGTCGCCCTCATGGCGGGCAAGCTCAAGGACACCGCCACCGCCGCCCTCAACGAGTCGCTGCGCAAGCTCGCCGGTCTCGTCGAGTAGCACGCGATGACCCCGGAAGCCGGGAACCGCGGTCGCGCCCGCCCGCGGTCCCCGGCGCCCGCCGCCTAACGCAGCACCGCGTCGGCGCTCTTGTCCCCCACCGTGAAGGTGTACCTGCCGGGTTCGACGCGTCGCGTACCCGCGCCGTCGATGTCGCCCGGCGTCACCGCGAGCGCGTCGCGCGCGAACCCGAGCCGCACGGTCCTCTTCTCGCCCGCCTTCAGGTGCACCTTGGTGAAGGCGACCAGCTTGCGGGACGGCCACAGCACCTGGCTGACCGCCCGCGACGCGTAGACCGGGACCACCAGGTCGCCGTCCCGCGCCCCGGTGTTGGACACGGTCACCTTGACGCCCCTGGCGTCGGCGGTGAGGGCGTCGTAGGCGTACGTCGTGTAGGACAGGCCGGCTCCGAAGGGGTGGAGCACGTCGTACGTGGACTCCAGCCCGCCGTTCGTGCCGGGCAGTTGCTGGTAGTACAGCGGCTCGTTGCCGATGTCCTTCGGCCACGAGACCGGCAGCCGCCCGCTGGGGTTGACCTTGCCGAAGAGCACGTCGGCGACGGCTCCACCGCCCTCGGTGCCGGGCAGCCAGGACATCAGCAGGCCGTCGGTGCCCGCCGCGTCGCCCAGGACCAGCGGACGGCCCGCGACGACCACGGTGACGACCGGCTTGCCGCTCGCCTTCAACGCCTTGACCAGTGCCTGCTGGTCGGCCGACAGCTCCGGGCGCGGGCTGTCCGCCGCGCCCTCGGCCGCGGCCTTCTCGCCGACCACGACCACGGTCAGATCCGCGTCCTTCGCCCGCTCCACCGCGTCGTCTGCGGTCGTGGCCCGTACGACCTCGGTGCCGGAGGGCGCCGCCGCGCGGATGCCCTCCAGGATGGTCGTCCCGGGCAGGTCGACGCCCTCGGGCACGCCCTGCCAGCCGATCGTCCAGCCGCCGACCTGGTCGTTGATGTCGTCGGCGTACGTGCCCGCCACCACGATCCGCTTCGTGCCCGCGCGCACCGGCAGCACGCCGCCCTCGTTGCGGAGCAGCACCTGCGACTCGGCGGCGGCCCGCCGCGCGAGGGCGGTGTCCGTGCCGAGGACGGCCTTGTCGGCCTTGGCGGGGTCCACGTACGGGTGCTCGAAGAGGCCGAGCTCGAACTTCAGCCGCAGGATGCGGGCGACGGCCTCGTCGATGCGCCGGGTCGACACCAGTCCGCGGTCGACGGCCGTCTTCAGGCCGGTGCTCCACTCCTTGGCGAAGTACGGTTCCATCGCCATGTCGAGGCCGGCGTTGACGGCGAGGGCGATCGCCTCCGGGTAGTCCGCGGCGATCCTGTAGCGGGTCTGGAGGGCGCGCACGTCCTCCCAGTCGCTGACCGTGACGCCCTTGAAGCCCCACTGCTGGCGGAGCACCTTGGTCAGCAGGTACGTGGACGCGGTGGCCGGTACGCCGTTGACGGCACCGGAGTTGACCATCACGGTCTTGGCGCCCGCCCGGACCGCCTGCCGGTAGGAGGGCAGGAGGGTGTCCTGGAGGTAGCGGACGGACACGTCGGCGGGCACGCGGTCGTGGCCGTTGGAAGGCTCGGAGTAACCGCCGTAGTGCTTGACGCTGGCGGCGACGCGCTTGGACCCTCCCGCGTGCTCGATGCCCGTGACCGCGGAGGCGGCGAGGGTGCCGGCGAGCAGCGGGTCCTCGCCGTAGGTCTCGTAGTAGCGGCCCCAGCGCTGGTCGCGGGCGAGGTCGGCGACGGGGGAGAAGTTCCAGTCGATGCCGGTGGCGGCCACCGCGCGGGCGGTCGCGGCGGCGGAGTCCTTCACCGTTCCCGGGTCCCAGGTGGCGCCGAGGCCGATCTGGTGCGGGAAGATCGTGGCGCCGAGCACGTTGTTGTGGCCGTGCACCGCGTCCACGCCGTACAGGATCGGGATGTGCAGGCGGGTGTTGGTGATCGCGTACTTCTGCACGGCGTTGACCATCTTCGCCCAGTCCTGGGGCGTGTTCCTGGCCGGGGTCATGCCGCCGCCGGAGATCACCGAGCCGACGGGGTAGTCGGCGAGGACGGTCTTCATGCAGCTCTCGTTGAGCTCGCCGCCGCTCCACTCGCAGTCGCCCTGGATGCGGGCGACGGCGATCTGGTCCATCTGGCCGATCTTCTCCTGCAGCGTCATCCGCTTGAGCAGGTCCTTCACGCGCTGTTCCACGGGGGCTCCGGCCCGGGTGTAGACAGGCCCGTCGGCCTGGGCGGGTACGGAGGCGACCGCGGCGGCGCAGGCGGCCGCGGTCGAGAGGACGAGGAGACTTCTCAACCGGTTGCGGAGGTGGCGTGTGCGCGGTTCGTTCGCTGGCATCGCAGGCATCCCGTTCCTGTCCGGGCCCTTATGGGCACTGGCCGTAAACGTTTCCGGCTGCTGTCGCACCCGAAAGCCTGACGCTGACATGACATATCGTCAAGACTGTGACCGTACTGCGAACCCAGGAGCCCGACCCCTCCTCCGTCCCCCCGCCCAGGACCGGCCCCGCGATCACCCTCCGGGAACTCGCCCGGCGCAGCGGGGTGTCCACCGCCACCGTCTCGCGCGCGCTCAACGGCCGGGCCGACGTCAGCCAGGCCACCCGAGAACGCATCCGGCGGCTCGCCGGCGAACTGGGCTACGCGCCCAACGAGCCCGCCCGCACCCTGGTGCGCCGCCGCTCCGACACCATCGGCCTGCTGTGGGACACCGGACACGAGTCGCGGGGGCTCCACCACCCGTTCCTGCAGGGTCTGCTGAGCTCGGTGCGCACCGCCCTGTCCGACGCCGGGTACCACCTCATGCTGCTCACCACGGCCGGCCCGGACGACCCGGACACGACGTACGTCCAGGCCGTGCGGCGGCACAGCCTGGAGGGCGTCATCGCGATGGGCCGGCCCGTCGACGACCGCGCCCTGCGCGCCCTGGCCGCCTCGGGCATCCCCTGCGCCGGGCTGGACGTCACCCTCGACGGACCCCGCACGGTCGGCGTGGCCTCCGACAACACGGCCGGGGCCGAGTCCGCCGTCGCCCACCTGCACTCCCTCGGCCACCGCCGGATCGCCACCGTCACCGGGCCGCCGGAACTCGCCCCCGCGGCGGAGCGGCTGTCCGGCTTCCGCGCCGCCTGCGCGCGCCTGGCCCTGCCGCTGCCGGAGGAGTACGTCGTCACCGGCGACTTCTTCCTCGACAGCGGACGCCACGCCGTCCGACGGCTGCTCGCCCTTCCCGACCCCCCGACCGCCCTCTTCGCGGCGAGCGACCTGATGGCCATCGGCGCCCTGCACGCCGCGGCGGACGCGGGCCGCCGCGTCCCCGGCGACCTGGCGGTCGTCGGCTTCGACGACATCGACGCGGCCACGCTCGTGCGTCCCGCGCTCACCACGGTCGCCCAGGACCACCGCGCCCTGGGCACCGCGGCCGTCGCGGCGCTGCGTGACCTGCTCGGACCGGAGCCCCCGCGTCCGCTCCCGCCGCGCGTACTGCCGACCCGGCTGGTCGTCCGCGGGACGTGCGGGGCCCGGCACGAGCCGGCCGCCGCCGGGGACACCGCTGGCAACGGAGGATCCGCGAGCCGGTGAGCCCGAGAGCCGGCGACACAGGGGGCCGTGGCAAGCCCCTCCCAGGCCGCTCGGGAGCGGCGGTGGACACCCCGGTCCGAGCACCTGACCGATCGTCACCCGTCCGAGGACGGTGCGGCATTCATCCGTTCCGCCCGGGTACGGTACCGCTTGCCCAGGCAACGCCGGGCCGACGGAACGACAGGGGAGCCCGCCCATGCACATCACCCGCACCGCCGCCGCCCTCGCGCTCGCCGTGCTCGCCGCCGCCGTCACGGCCTGCGATCCCGCCGACGGCGGTGCCGCCGGCGACGGGCGGGCGCCCACGGACGGTTCCGCCACCGCGGAGCCGGCCGATCTGCCCTCCTTCGTCGGCATGGGCCTGCAGACCGCCCAGGACAAGGCCCAGTCCCTCGGCTTCTACCGCCTGGACTCGCACGACGCACAGGGCCGCGGCCGCGACCAGGTCTGGGACCGGGACTGGAAGATCTGCTTCCAGCGCCCGGAGCCGGGGCGCCGGCCCACCACCGCCACCATCGACTTCGGCGCCGTGAAACTCGAGGAGTCCTGTCCCGCCCGGGACGCCCCCCCGCCGACGCCGGCGGGCACGACGATGCCCGACTTCACCGGGAAGTCGCTGAAGGTGGCCCGCGCCTCGCTGACCACCTCGACCAGCATCACGGCGGAGGACTCCTCGGGTCAGGGCCGGTTCGTCCTCCTGGAGGGCAACTGGAAGGTCTGCTCGCAGTCGCCGGCCGCGGGCACCGGGCTGAAGGGGCAGCCGGTCGCCTTCAAGGCCGTCAAGTTCGGCGAGGACTGCCCTTGACGGTCCCGCCCGCACACGCCGGTGGCCCGGGACGCGCACGTCCCGGGCCACCGGTGTACGGGGCCCTCCCCCGCCTCCGGGTCAGTCCTCGTCGGCGAGGATCAGATAGAGCTTCTTGCGGGCCTCGTTGACCACGGTCAGCGCCTTGTCGCGCTGCTCGGGAGTACCGGTCGCCCAGACCTGCCGGAAGGCGTCGACCAGGCCGGCGCCCGCCTTGCGGATCTCGTTCATGGCCTCCCAGTCGATGCCGCGCCCGGCCTCCTCCCAGGGGGCGTCGGGCCCCGCCTCGGCCTCGGTGCGGCCGGCCTCGGTGAGCGTGAACAGCTTCTTGCCGCCCTCCGACGCACTGCTGATCAGACCCTCGTCCTCCAGCAGTTGCAGAGTCGGGTAGACCGAGCCGGGGCTCGGCTTCCACGCGCCGCCACTGCGCTCGACGATCTCCTGGATCATCTCGTAGCCGTGCATGGGCCGGTCGGCGAGCAGCGCCAGGATCGAGGCGCGCACATCGCCGCGCCGCGCCCTGCCGCGCGGGCCTCCCCTGCCGCCCCGTCCGCCGTGCCACGGGCCGGGACCCCACGGGCCCCCGCCGCCGCCGAAAGGCGGCCCGAACGGGCCGAACGCCGCCCGCAGTCCCTCGTGCTCGTGGTCGCCGCGGCCGCGATGGCCGGGCCCGAAGTGTCCGTTTCCATGGGAACGCACGATGACGCTCCTTCCATCGTTGAACGGTCGCGATGCGTCAACGATATATCGGTAACAGTCGCACGGCAAGGCCCTTCCGAGCTGTCCCGTTGTCCTGTCTCAGCGAAGATGCACCGGTCTCACCGGAGATTGACGACTGAGCTGTTCGTCTCATCGAAGTTTCACCTGACACCGCTGCCGGCTGCGGCTTCCAGGAGCGTGGGTGGCAGGTCTTGTCCATGTCCGAAGCGGTGGTTGCGACGACGGGGCGCGGCCCCGCGAGTGCGGTACTCGGGTACGGCATAAGCTCGGCAGATGGCGAAGTACTTCGACGT
>NZ_JBEZXR010000028.1:0-102257 GCF_040638135.1 Streptomyces sp. NPDC026673
GTGCGGCATCCGGGACGACAAGAGCAGGTGCCCGCCATGCACATAAATATGCGGTCCAGAATGCCCAGCCCCGGAGGCCCCGACCCCGGCCCACCCACACACGCAGCGGCGCGGTCACTGACCGCGCCGGATGGGGGCACCCCCGGCCGAAGGTTGGGGGAGGGAGGGCGGGCGGGAAACCCCCAACCGAAACCACAGCGGCGCCGCACACGGCAACGGGCCGCAAGGGGCACCCCGCGCACCCCGCGCACCCCCCGGGCGGGAGCCCGCGTGGCGTGCAGTCATATCAGCTACCTGTCTGGTTAGCCTGATTTCGCGCCATTTGGGTACCCATGCGTACCAGGACGCGCCCCGCCGCCCGAGAGGACCCCCATGCCCACAGACCTCGCAGTCATCGGACTCGGCCACGCCGGGCTGCCCCTCGCGCAGGCGGCCGGCACCGCCGGGCTGGGGGTGATCGGGTACGACCCGGACGAGCGGGTGGTGGAGGCGATCAACTCCGGCACCCGGGTGCCCTGCGGGGCGCTGGCCGCCGCGGACGTGCGGCGGATGCTCGCGGGCGGATTCCGGGCGACCGCGGACCCGGGCGCGCTGGGCCGGGTGCGGGCGGCCGTGCTGTGTCCGCCGACCCCGCTCGGGGAGCGCGGCGAGCCGGACCTGACGGCGCTGGCGGAGGCCGCCCGCGCGCTGGCCGCGCAGCTGCGGCCGCACACCACGGTGGTCTTGGAGTCGCCGGTGTACCCGGGGACCACGGAGGACTTCCTGCGCCCGCTGCTGGAGGAGGGGTCCGGGCTGCGGGCCGGGCACGGCTTCCACCTGGCGTACGCCCCGGCCCGGCACCCCGGTACGCCGAAGGTGATCGGCGGGCTCACTCCCGCCTGCACGGAGGCCGCCGCCGCCTTCTACGGCCGGTTCACCGAGCGGATCGTCCGGGCCCGGGGCGTGCGGGAGGCGGAGACCGTGCAGTTGCTGGAGACCAACTACCGGCACGTCAACATCGCCCTGGCCAACGAGATGGCGGTGTTCTGCCACGACATCGGGGTGGACGTCTGGGACGTCATCCGCTGCGCCGAGACCCGCCCCCAAGGCTTCCAGGCGTTCCGCCCCGGCCCCGGTGTCGGCGGCCACACGATGCCGCTGGACCCGGGCCACCCGCCGTACCAGGGCCGCGTCCGCGGCCACCCGCTGCGCCTGGTCGAGTACGCGCAGGAGGTCAACGCCCGCATGCCGCGGTACGTGGTGCAGCGCGCCGCGGCCCTGCTCAACGAGCACGGCAAGTCGCTGCGCGGGGCCCGGGTCCTGCTGCTGGGCGTGACCTACAAGCCCGATCTGCCCGACCAGGAGCGCTCGCCCGCCCCCGAGATCGGCGCCCGCCTCGTCGAGTTGGGCGCGCAGCTGAGCTACCACGACCCCTACACCCCGCAGTGGCGGGTGCTGGACCGCCCGGTCCCGCGCGCCGACTCCCTGTGGGAGGCCGCGGCGCATGCCGACCTGACGGTCCTGCTCCAGCACCACCGCACGTACGACATGCAGGGTCTGGCGGTGAAGGCCCAGTTGATGCTGGACACCCGCGGGGCCACCCCGGTCGGGGCGGCCGCGCGGCTGTGAGCCGCCCGGGACTCAGGCCGGGGAGGTGGGGGCCGAGAGGCGGACCGCCCTCTCGGGAAGGCGGACGCCGCAGTCGACGCGCACGCCCGTCGGGAGCTCGTTGTGCGGGCCCACGTGGGCGTGGTCGCCCACCACCGCGCCGACCACGCTGGTGCGCTCGCCGACGACCGCCCCTCGTCCCACCACGGACCGCTGCACCAGCGCCCCCCGCCCGATGCTCGCCCCGGGCAGCACGACACTGCCCTCGACCACGGCACCGGCCTCCACGACGGCGCCCTCGCACACCGCGGTGCCCCCCGTCAGCACCGCCGTCGGGTCGACCCGTGCCCCCGGCAGGACCAGGGCCTCCCCCGTCGGACCGGGGAGCGCGGGCGAGGACACCAACCCGCGCACCAGATCGGCCGACCCGGTGACGAAGGCCGCCGGCGTGCCGAGGTCCAGCCAGTACGTCTCGTCGACGACGCCGCGCAGCAGGGCGCCGGCCGCCAAAAGGCCGGGGAACGTCTCCCGCTCGACGGAGACCACCCGGTCCCCGGGGATGGAGTCGATGACGGAGCGGGTGAACACGTAGCAGCCCGCGTTGATCTGGTCGGTGACGATCTCCTCCGGCCGCTCCGGCTTCTCCAGGAACGTCGTGACCCTGCCCCGCTCGTCGGTGGGGACCAGCCCGAAGGCCCGGGGGTCCGAGACCCGGGTCAGGTGCAGGCTGACGTCGGCTCCGGAGGCGCGGTGTCCGTCCCGGAGGCCGCGGATGTCGAGGCCGCTGAGGATGTCGCCGTTGAAGACCAGGACCGGCTCGTCGGGGCCGCAGGTCAGATGGCGGGCGGCGTTGCGGATCGCGCCCCCGGTGCCGAGGGGCTCGGTCTCGGTGACGTAGACCAGTTCCAGGCCCAGTCCGGCGCCGTCGCCGTACTCCCGCTCGAACAGCTCCGCGAGGTAGGACGTCGCGAAGACCATCCGGGTCACCCCCGCGGCCGCGGCGCGGGCCAGCTGATGGGTGAGCAGCGGCACACCGGCGACGAGCAGCAGGGGCTTGGGGGTGAAGGTGCACAGCGGATGCAGCCGGGTGCCCTTGCCGCCGACGAGGAGAATCGCTTCGCTCATGTCTTCTCCCAGGAAACGTTCAGGAGGGGTTCGGAGGGCGGCGCTGCCGGCGGAGTGTGGTGGGCGGGCGCTCCGCCGCGCTGGACGGGTACGGTCGCCCCCGTGTCACCGGTGGCGGTCTTGAAGACCCACGTCCGGTAGGACCAGAAGCGGAAGAGGGTGGCGACGCCGATGCCGACGAACTTGAAGGCGTTGTTGGCGAGCGCGCCGTCCCAGCCGAATCCGTATGTGGTGATGTAGAGCACGGAGTTCTCGATCACCAGGCCGACCGCGCTGAAGAAGAGGAAGAGCCCGAGCTCCCTCTTCTGGCCGCCCTGGCCGTCCTGGCCGCGGTCGCGGTAGGTGAAGTACCGCAGGCCGAGGTAGTTGGTCATGATCGCCACGACCGTCGCCAGGACGCTCGCCCGCACGGTCTGCCAGTGGGCGACGTGCCTGATGAAGTTGAAGACCCCGAGATTGACCACGAATCCCGAGAGCCCCACCAGGCCGAACTTCGCGATCTCGCGGTACAGGTGCCCCAACCGCGAAGGAAGCGCGTGCCGTCCGCTCATGGTGAAGTCATGTCCCTTGTCTCGGCAGTCTCGTGACTCGTGGCCTCTGGGTCGTCCGCCGGCCCGCCGCGGCCGGCGGTCTCCGGTTCAGCTCCGGCGGTTGCGCATCCGCAGTCGCAGCGGCACCAGCGCCGACTCGATCTGCGTCGCGAGGTTCATCTTGGAGACGCCCTCGGTGCGCTCCTCGAAGCGGATCGGGATCTCGACGCCGTTGTGGCCGTTGCGCGCCGCGAGGAACTTCAGCTCCACCTGGAAGCTGTAGCCGGCGCTGTCCAGCGTCCGCAGGTCCACGTCGCGCAGCGTCTCGGCACGCCAGAGGTTGAAGCCCGCGGTGATGTCGCGGATCTTGGTGTCGAGGATGGTCCGCGCGTAGCGGTTGGCGAAACGCGACAGCAACTGCCGGTGCCTGCCCCACTCCTCGTCCAGGGAGCCGCCGTCCACGTACCGGCTGCCCACGACGAAGCCCGCCCCGGTGGACAGCGCGGTGCCCAGCATCTGCGGGATCACGTCGGCCGGGTGGCTGCCGTCGGCGTCCATCTGCACCACGAACTCGGCACCCTCGTCGAGCGCGGCCAGCATGCCCTCCGTGTAGGCCCTGCCCAGGCCGTCCTTGGCGGTGCGGTGCAGTACACTCATGCGCGGATACAGGCCGAACTCGTTGTACTTCTCAGCCAGTTGCTCGGCGAGCGCACCCGTTCCGTCGGGGCTCGAGTCGTCCACGACCTTCAGATGCAGGCCGGGCAGCGGCAGCCGCATCACGATGTCCGCGATCCTCGGCAGATTCGCCGCCTCGTTGTACGTGGGCATGACGACCGTCAGTGGAACGTTCCCCCACGACGGGGGGAAGTGGGCCGGATCGAGAGTGTTCACGGTCGCTCCTGTCTCGGTTGGGCCGGACGGCCCAGGGCGTGAAATTCCCAGCCGGCGGCGGCCCAACGGGCGCCGTCCAGGAAGCCCCGGCCGTCGATGATCCGGGGACGGGCGGTGGCGGCGGCCAGTTCGGCCGGATCCAGCGCCCCGAACTGCGGCCATTCGGTGAGGTGCAGCACCAGGTCGGCGCCCCGCACCGCGTCCGGGGCCGAGACGGCGTAGCCCAGCGCCGGGTACGCCTTGCGGGCGTTGTCCATGGCCTCGGGGTCGAAGACGGTGACCTCGGCGCCCTGGAGGTGGATGCGACAGGCGATGTCCAGGGCCGGCGAGTCACGGATGTCGTCCGAGTCGGGTTTGAACGCCGCGCCCAGCACGGCCACCCGCTTGCCTTCGAGGCTGCCGCCGCACAGTTCGCGCGACAGCTCCACCGTCCGCTCGCGACGCCGCAGATTGATGGCGTCGACCTCGCGGAGGAAGGCCAGCGACCGACCGGTGCCCAGTTCCTCGGCACGCGCGGCGAAAGCCCGGATGTCCTTGGGCAGACAGCCGCCGCCGAAGCCGATCCCGGCACGCAGGAAGCGGGACCCGATGCGCTCGTCGTGGCCGATCGCACGGGCCAGCACCGAGACGTCGGCGCCGGTTGCCTCGCACACCTCGGCCATCGCGTTGATGAAGGAGATCTTGGTGGCGAGGAAGGCGTTGGCCGCCGTCTTCACCAGCTCCGCCGTGGGGAAGTCGGCGGTGACCACGGGCGTGCCCGCGTCGATGACCGGGGCGTAGACCTCCCGCAGCAGCGCCTCGGCGGGCTCGGAGCGTACGCCGAGCACCAGCCGGTCGGGGCGCAGCGTGTCCTGCACCGCGAAGCCCTCGCGGAGGAACTCGGGGTTCCACGCCAGCTCGGCCTTCCCCTCCAGTCGCTCGGCGAGCCGCTCGGCCGTCCCCACCGGGACCGTGGACTTGCCGACCACCAGCGCCGGGGCGTCGCCGAGGTGCGCGCGCAGCCCGTCCACGACCGCGTCGACATGGCGCAGGTCGGCGGCATCGGAGTCCTTGCGCTGCGGGGTGCCGACGCACACGAAGTGCACCCGGCCGAAGGCCGCGGCCTCCTCGTACGAGGTCGTGAAGCGCAGCCGCCCGGAGGCAGTGTGCTTGGCCAGCAGTTCCTCGAGCCCGGGCTCGTAGAAGGGGACCCGGCCGGCGCGCAGCGCCGCGATCTTGTCCGGATCCACGTCCACGCCGAGCACGTCGTGACCGAGCTCCGCCATACAGGCGGCATGGGTGGCACCGAGGTATCCGGTGCCGAAGACGGTGAGCCGCAGGGCCACGGTCTCTCCTCACAAAAATCCGTAGGTGCGGCTACTGCTTGATCCAGATGCGGTACTCGCCGTGGCCGGAGGAATTCTTGAAGGGCACGTTGCCCAGCAGCCGGTAGTGGGAGCTGCCCTTCATCTGCCCGGCGATGTACTCGTCCATCTCCGGGGTGGTCACCATGTCCAGGACCACCATGTCGAAGTAGCCGTCCTTGATGGCCTGGCGGTACCCGTCGCGCCCGGTGTGGGTCTTGCCCTTCTTGTCCTCGTAGGAGATGAAGAAGGTCGACGTCCACTGGCGCTGGTTGGTGCGGTCCCTGAGGTAGTAGATGGGCACCTCGTAGGTCTCCGCGAGGTAGCGCCCCTCCTTGCTCACATGGGGCTTGATCGCCGCCACGAGCTGGCTGGAGTCCGACCAGACCCCGAAGCGCCAGGTGGACTGGCTCAGTCCCAGGCACAGCATCACGACCCAGACGAGTATCCCGAGCTGGGGGTAGCGGAAGTGCGCGCCCACCAGCCGGGTCACGCCGATGCCCGCCATCGGCGCCGCGAAGAGCAGGCCGAAGCCGATGTGCTTGAAGAGCGACACCGAGGTGTGCAGGTGGATCTGGTAGGCCGGGGCCAGCAGCGCCGTCCCGCACAGGGTCAACGCGAGCAGCGTCCGCCAGCGCCAGCCCGGACCGCTCATGCGCAGGGAGAGCGGCGACTCGTTCATCCGGCTCCGCCGGATGTACGACACCAGTCCGCCGCAGGCGGTGAGGAACATCAGACCGCCCCAGTCCCTGGACTTCTCGATGAGCGACCAGGTGCTGTCGGTGCCGTGCTCGCGGTTGGTGGTCGTCTGCTGGACGCCGGACAGCACGTCCGTGTACTTCGCCCCGATCAGGATGAGGCCGCCGACGAAGACGGCGAGCAGCACACCGCGCAGCAGCGCACGCCACTTCCGGTGCGGCCAGGAGGTCAGCACCGCGAGCACGACGATCGTCGGCAGGTACAGGGCGGAGGCGTACTTCACCCCGACGGCAAGCACCGCGATCGGGGCCGCGAGCAGCACGGCGGCGATGGGCGCGCGGTCGGTCCGCACCACGATCCAGGTCGTCAGCGCGAGCAGGAACAGCGCGGCGGCGTCGTAGGTGGCGAAGTTGCCCATGACGATCGCCGACTGGGTGACCGCGAACATCGCGGCCGCCACCAGGGCCACCCGCTCGTTGAACATCCGCCGGGTGAAGGCGTAGAGCAGGGTCGTGGTGCCCAGCATGAACGCCAGGCTGAGCAGCCGGGCGCCGATCAGGCCGAAGGTTCCGTCGACGGCGGCCGCCAGCACCGGGTACAGCACGGGCGAGCCCGAGAAGTACGAGTTGTAGTCGATCGGGGTGGGCGTGCCGTGCAGGAGGTTGGCGATCTCCATGTGCCCGGCGTAGAGGTAGAGCGCCTCGTCCTGGAAGGCCGTGTTGTCCAGGCGCAGCGACAGCACTGCCTGGATGGCCAGGATGGCCAGCAGGATGGCGCGGCTGACCCAGTCCCTGCGGCGGCTGGGCGCTGCGTCCCAGCCGGCCTCGGGGCTCTCCGGCACGTGGTAGGCGGGCTCGGGCTCCGGCTCGTGGTCCGGGTACTGGCCGGCGTGGGTGTACGACTCGTACGAGGGGTAGCCCTCGTGCTGCGGGTACGCCTCGTGCTGCGGGTAGCCCTCGTGCTGCGGGTAGGCCTCCTGCTGCGGGTACGCCTCGTGCGCCCCGTAGTCCTCGTAGGTCTCCTCCTGCGGCGGGTAGGGGGCGTATGCCGCCGGCTGCCGGTTCCACCTCTGGCGCGCCGCGTAGCGCGCATCGTTGGTCTCAGGTTCCATCACGGTTTCCGGACGTCGAAGCCGAAGCGGTCGTCGGCGGCGAGGCGCTTGAACTCGGCCAGGGCCAGCGGGCTCACCTTCAGGCGCCAGTCGGCGCGCTTGCGGTAGTCGAACCAGACGAATCCGAGGAGATCGTCATCGGCTGCGACGCCCTCGAAGAGGTTGCGGACGTCGGCACGCCGGCGCTCGCCGGGCTCGGCGGCCGTCTCGACGATGATGAAGGGCTTCTTGCTGAAGGTGCGGACCTCGCGCATCGTCGGGCCGAAGACGCTGTCGAAGGCGTTGTCCGATTGCAGGGTGAAGTAGCCGATCATCCCGATCCAGTCGACGTACCCGTCGCCGGGGTAGTACGGCTTCAGCTTGACCTGCTTCACCGGGTTGATCACGTTGGGCGACCAGGCCCAGATCACGTTGGCGGCGCCGACATCGGCGAAGACGTCGTGGATGTGCCGCCAGGCGGCCACGAACTCGGCGGCCGTGACGTGCTTGGTGCCCCAGTTCTCCCAGCCGCCGTTGAACTCGTCGGCGAAGTCCAGGACCACGGGCAGGTTGAGCTTGCGGACCGCGGTCGCGTACTCCCTGATGTAGTCGTCGTCCTTGCCGGCCGCGATGTCGGCCAGGGAGATGTGGAAGGGCTCCCACGACATCAGCGTGATGGCGCCGGACTGCCAGGCCTTCCGCACGCCCGAGGCGTCGAAACCGGCACCCCACTCCGCGTAGTACGCGACCAGGTTGGGCTGCTTGCCGGTCATCCCGGCGTACTTCTCCACCGGCGCCATCGAATGCGGCGCCTTGTCCTCCGCGACACCGAAGTACTTCTTGTCGGGCCGCAGCAGCGGACGCACGTCATAGGGGAGGGAGGCCGGAGCGCTCGCCTCGTTGGAACCGTCCGGCTTGTGGGCCGCCGGCGAGCCGGACCCGGAGGGGCTGCAGGCGGTGAGCGCCAGCAGGGCCGCCGCCACCAGCCCGGCCGATGTCCGGATGATCCTCGCCGTCGACCTCATGCCGCGCTCCCCGCTCGCGGCTGCACCAGGACACGCCCGACGACCACCGCGTAGAAGAGGCCGGACGAGAGGACGAGGGCGAAGTCCAGCGGGTCCATCGACAGCATCCGCCACACCGCGACGCCGACCCAGAGCAGGGCGGTGCCGCCGCCCCAGGCCCACATGCCGATCCAGAAGCGCCGGGTCTTGTTCTTCTTGGCGCCGGAGGACCCGGTGGGCTGCCAGCCCATCCGGTTCTTGCGGAGGATGTCCCAGATGGCGAAGACGTGCGCCCAGCCGTACATCATGCGGGCGGCCCAGGCCTCGAGACGGTACGGGGCACGGTGCCACAGGGGGAAGATGATCGTGGTGTAGAGGATGCTCGGCACGACGAGCGCCAGGTTCTCCACCCGGAGCTTCTCCGGCATGGCCAGCAGCAGCACGATCGGGATGATGGGCGCCGCGAAGGTGAACAGCGCCGTGTGGATGTAGTAGAAGAAGCCGGACATGTAGCACATGCGGCTGGAGAACTTGATCTTCGAGTCCCAGAACTTGCGGCTTCCCAGCAGGCTCATCGAACCGGAGCACCAGCGGTACTGCTGGTTGAAGAACGCGCCCGCGTTGTCCGGGCACACGCCGGTCGACACGGGGACGGGCACGTAGCGCACGTCCCAGCCGAGGTTGCGGAGGTCGAAGCCGGTGTGCACGTCCTCGGAGTGCTCGATCAGCGTGGTGCCGCCGTTGGTCTCCAGCGCGGCCCGCCGGTAGACGGCGCAACTACCCACACAGATCGCGCCATCGCTGCCCTGCCGGGCGACCTGCACGGAGCGGTAGAACAGCTCCTGCACGGCGCCGGCGCCCCGCTCGATCCAGTTCTGCGAATCGAGGACGCGGAAAAACTGCGGGGACTGGACGATGCCGATGCGCTCGTCCGCCGCCATATACGGAATCAGTTCTTCCAGAAGATCGGAACGCGGTGTGAAATCGGCGTCGAGGATGAGGATGTACTCCCCATCCGTCTGCTCGAAGCCGAAGTGGAGGTTGCCCGCCTTCTTGAACCAGCCGCGATTCTCCCGGGTGCCGTAGCGGAACCCGAAGTCCCTTGCCATGGCGGCCAGCTCGGGGCTCGCGCCGTCGTCGAGGACGAAGGGAACGCACCGGCCGGGGTAGCGGTCGGCGAGGGCGCGCACATGGGTCCACGTGTTGTGGAGGACCTCGATGGGTTCACCGCACACGGGGAGGAAGACGTCGACGGAGGGATACACCTCCGGACGCCATTCGCGCACGAGACGCTTGTGCGCCTTCATGTCGAAGTCCCTGGTCAGCGCGTTGACCCGGAGCGAGATCAGGTAGTACACCACGGTGAAGACCAGCAGTGGCATGTAGATCCACATCCACGGCGTGGACTGCGCCAGCTTGAACTGGCTCACCACCAGGCAGCAGAAGCTGACCAGCGAGAAGATCGTCAGGACCCACAGATGCCGCTTGGCGTACGAATACTTCTCGCGGTCCGTGGGCGGCATCGGCAGCAACCCGAGTTGCAGGGCGTGCTTGCGCGTCGCGTGACGGCGATTCACGGCAGGCTGCCGCCCCCGGCTTCCCCCCGCGAACACAGGTTGAAGAGAACTCATTTTCACTCCCCGGACCGGCGGCCCGTATACCCCCACCCTTTACTCGGCCTCCACAAGTCGAACACGCAGCCGAGCATCGGAAGCATATATGAGACTTCTCGCGACGCCAGATACCAGAGGGACCTCGGGTGTCCGTTATGTGCATCTTGCATATAAGTAGAAACGGAAACTTTTGGTTACGGAATGGTTGCCGCCGCGGTTGGCTCGAACTGATCGGCCCAGGCTGCGCGTTCACGGCAGGGGCGGTCCCGCGTCCGGACCGGCGGACGGCGCGACGTGTCCGACATCACGTGAGTCGGTCCGCGGCGTCCGCGCATGACGAAGGGCCCGGACCACGCGCGGTGGTCCGGGCCCCGGTACGGCTTCGGGAGCGGTCAGCGGTGCTGCGCCGGCGACACCGTCACCTCGACCCGCTGGAACTCCTTGAGCTCGGAGTAGCCGGTCGTGGCCATCGCACGGCGCAGCGCGCCGAAGAAGTTCATCGAGCCGTCGGGAGCGTGGGAGGGGCCGAGCAGGATCTCCTCGGTCGTGCCCGCGGTGCCCAGGTTCATGCGCTTGCCGCGCGGCAGCTCCTCGTGGGTGGCCTCCATGCCCCAGTGGAAGCCGCGGCCGGGCGCGTCGGTGGCGCGGGCCAGCGGGGAGCCCATCATGACCGAGTCGGCACCGCAGGCGATCGCCTTGGGCAGGTCACCGCTGGAGCCGAAGCCGCCGTCGGCGATGACGTGCACATAGCGGCCGCCGGACTCGTCCATGTAGTCGCGGCGGGCCGCGGCCACATCGGCGACCGCGGTCGCCATGGGGACCTGGATGCCGAGCACGTTGCGGGTGGTGTGCGCGGCGCCGCCGCCGAAGCCGACGAGGACGCCCGCCGCGCCGGTGCGCATCAGGTGCAGCGCCGCGGTGTACGTGGCGCAGCCGCCGACGATGACCGGGACGTCCAGCTCGTAGATGAACTGCTTCAGGTTGAGCGGCTCGTGCGAGCCGGACACGTGCTCCGCGGAGACCGTCGTGCCGCGGATGACGAAGATGTCCACGCCCGCGTCGACCACGGCCTTGGAGAACTGGGCGGTGCGCTGCGGGGAGAGCGCCGCGGCGGTGACCACGCCGGCGTCGCGCACCTCCTTGATGCGCTGGCCGATCAGCTCCTCCTTGATCGGCGCCGCGTACAGCTCCTGCAGGCGCCGGGTGACGGCGGCGTCGTCCAGCTCGGCGATCTCGGCGAGCAGCGGCTCGGGGTCCTCGTAGCGGGTCCACAGGCCCTCGAGGTTGAGCACGCCCAGGCCGCCGAGGTTGCCGATGCGGATCGCGGTCTCCGGGGAGACCACCGAGTCCATCGGGGCCGCGAGGAAGGGCAGCTCGAAGCGGTAGGCGTCGATCTGCCACGCGATCGAGACCTCCTTGGGGTCCCGCGTGCGGCGGCTCGGGACGACGGCGATGTCGTCGAATGCGTACGCCCTGCGGCCGCGCTTGCCCCGCCCGATCTCGATCTCAGTCACTGTCGCTATGCCTTTCCTTCGTGGCTTGCCCGTCCAGTATCCCAGGGAGGGCAGGCGAAAGCCCGCGGCCGTACGGGGCCGCGGGCTCCCGGTGATCCGTGGATCCGGTGGATCCGTCAGCGCCCGTGGTAGTTCGGCGCCTCGGTGGTCATCTGGATGTCGTGCGGGTGGCTCTCCTTGAGGCCGGCCGCGGTGATGCGCACGAAGCGGCCCTTCTCCTTGAGCTCGGGGATCGTCGCGGAGCCGACATAGCCCATGGAGGAGCGCAGGCCGCCGATGAGCTGGTGGGCGACCGCGGAGAGCGGGCCGCGGTAGGGGACCTGGCCCTCGATGCCCTCGGGGACGAGCTTGTCCTCGGAGAGGATGTTGTCCTGGAAGTAGCGGTCCTTGGAGTAGGACTTGGCCTGGCCGCGCGACTGCATCGCGCCGAGGGAGCCCATGCCGCGGTAGGACTTGAACTGCTTGCCGTTGATGAAGAGCAGCTCGCCCGGCGACTCCTCGCACCCCGCGAGCAGGCTGCCCAGCATGACGGTGTCCGCGCCGGCCGCGATGGCCTTCGCGATGTCGCCGGAGTACTGCAGGCCGCCGTCGCCGATCACCGGGACGCCCGCCGGGCCCGCCGCGAGGGAGGCCTCGTAGATCGCCGTCACCTGCGGCGCGCCGACACCGGCGACCACGCGGGTGGTGCAGATGGAGCCCGGGCCGACGCCGACCTTGATGCCGTCGGCACCGGCGTCGATCAGCGCCTGGGCGCCGTCGCGGGTGGCGACGTTGCCGGCCACCACGTCGATCTTGATGTTGGCCTTGACCTTGGCGACCATGTCGAGGATGCCGCGGCTGTGGCCGTGCGCGCTGTCGACGACCAGGAAGTCCGCGCCCGCCTCGACCAGTCGCTGCGCGCGGAGGAACGCCTCGTCGCCGACGCCCACCGCGGCGCCGACGAGCAGCCGGCCCTCGGCGTCCTTCGCGGCGTTGGGGTACTTCTCGGCCTTCACGAAGTCCTTGACCGTGATCAGGCCCTTGAGCCGGCCCTCGTCGTCGACGAGCGGCAGCTTCTCGATCTTGTGCCGGCGCAGCAGCTCCATCGCCTCGACACCGGAGATGCCGACCTTGCCGGTGACCAGCGGCATCGGCGTCATGACCTCGCGGACCTGGCGGGAGCGGTCGCTCTCGAAGGCCATGTCGCGGTTGGTGACGATACCGAGCAGCTTGCCGGCGGCGTCCGTGACCGGGACACCGCTGATGCGGAACTTGCCGCACAGGGCGTCGGCCTCGGCCAGGGTGGCGTCGGGGTGGACCGTGATCGGGTCGGTCACCATGCCGGACTCGGACCGCTTCACCAGGTCGACCTGGTTGACCTGGTCCTCGATGGAGAGGTTGCGGTGGAGGACGCCGACACCGCCCTGACGGGCCATCGCGATGGCCATCCGCGCCTCGGTGACCTTGTCCATCGCCGCCGACAGCAACGGGATGTTCACGCTGACGTTCCGGGAGACCCTCGACCGGGTGTCGACCTGGTTCGGCACGACGTCCGACGCACCCGGGAGCAGCAGTACATCGTCGTAGGTGAGTCCGAGCAGCCCGAACTTCTCGGCTACTCCGTCGGCGTTCAGTGTCATGACACCTTCCCCATGGTCTTGCCCGGCGAGATGTTCAATGCTAATGGCTCCCGCGGGAAACCCATTCCGCCCCCTGACGAGGGCGAAGGGGGAGCTCCCTAGGCGCTCAGACCGGGCGCGCCCGCGGCGGCTTCCTCCGCCAGCGCCCGCAGCCGGGACAGCGCTCGGTGCTGCGCCACGCGGACGGCCCCCGGCGACATGCCGAGCACCTGACCGGTCTCCTCGGCGGTGAGGCCCACGGCGACGCGGAGCAGCACCAGCTCGCGCTGGTGCTCCGGGAGATTCGCCAGCAGCTTCCTGGCCCACTCCGCGTCGCTGCTGAGCAGCGCCCGCTCCTCGGGGCCGAGCGAGTCGTCCGGCTGCTCGGGCATCTCGTCGGAGGGCACCGCCGTCGAGCCCGGGCCGCGCATGGCGGCCCGCTGCAGATCGGCGACCTTGTGCGCCGCGATGCCGAAGACGAAGGCCTCGAAGGGCCGGCCCTGGTCCCGGTAGCGGGGCAGGGCGCACAGCACCGCGAGGCAGACCTCCTGCGCCAGGTCGTCCACGAAGTGGCGCGCGTCGCCCGGCAGCCGCGACAGCCTGGTACGGCAGTAGCGCTCGGCGAGCGGGTGCACATGGGCGAGCAGGTCGTGGGTCGCCTGCTCGTCCCCCTCCACGGCTCGACGTACGAGAGCCCCTATGGCTGTCTCATTGCCGGTGGCCTCGTCGCGCATCCATCCATAGTGCATCGCCGCGGGCCGCTCCGTGGGCTCACACCCGTGGTTCTGGTCCGAAGCGTTATGCGGCGAGCCGTGTGGAACGTTTCGAGGGACCGCACCGGCCGTAGTCATGTCGTGCACCCGCCGCCCCGCCCGCCCGTGTCCCCGAGAGTCCATACCTCAAGCATGCGCCCTCGGCGCGGAAACCGGTACGAGCGGGGCAGCCGCACAGCCGCCCCACAGCTCATCGGCCCCTCAGCCCTCAAAGCCGCTGCCTCAGCGCACCAGGCCCCAGCGGAACCCGAGCGCCACCGCGTGGGCCCGGTCCGAGGCGCCGAGCTTCTTGAAGAGGCGTCGCGCGTGCGTCTTGACGGTGTCCTCGGAGAGGAAGAGCTCACGACCGATCTCGGCGTTGGAGCGGCCGTGGCTCATGCCCTCCAGCACCTGGATCTCGCGGGCGGTCAGCGTCGGGGCGGCGCCCATCTCCGCGGAGCGCAGCCGGCGCGGCGCCAGCCGCCACGTGGGGTCGGCGAGCGCCTGGGTGACCGTGGCCCGCAATTCGGCGCGCGAGGCGTCCTTGTGCAGGTATCCGCGGGCACCGGCGGCGACCGCGAGGGCGACCCCGTCCAGGTCCTCGGCGACCGTGAGCATGATGATGCGGGCGCCGGGGTCGGCGGACAGCAGCCGCCGTACGGTCTCGACACCGCCGAGGCCGGGCATCCGGACGTCCATGAGGATGAGGTCCGAGCGATCGGCGCCCCAGCGGCGGAGGACTTCCTCGCCGTTGGCCGCGGTCGTTACACGCTCGACGCCGGGCACGGTCGCAACCGCGCGGCGCAGGGCCTCTCGGGCAAGCGGGGAGTCGTCGCAGACGAGAACGGAAGTCATGACCGTCCTCCGCAGCTGATCCGCGTCACGTTGAGCCTCCAGGCTGTACGAATCGTTCACCGGTGGGGCTGACGTCCTCGGGCGTCTGCCCGATTAGTTCGACCGCCAACCACTTCCGCACCTTCAACGACCCTCACTCGAAAGAGTTACGGAGTTTGGCGACCGTCTCCCGCACTCTCCGTGCGCGGACCGACACGGATCAGCAACGTCGCAGGTCGCGGCGGCAGACCGGGCCCCAAAACCCGATGCGACGGGCGCCCGCTTGCAGCACAGACCCCCCGCCGACCGGGGGGCAATGTCAGATTTTGCCTGTTTGGAGGCTTTTTACCCGCATGGCGGGAGTTCGTTGGCGATTTTGTGATGAATCATATTTACATCTACTTCGACAGTAGATGTACGGTCGACAGCACCTCCCCCAGAGCTTCGTCTGGGCGGTGTCCCCTGCAGGCCACCTCTCGAGGAGATGAGCAATGGCAGACTTCTCCCGCCTCCCGGGCCCCAACGCCGACCTCTGGGACTGGCAGCTGGTCGCCGCCTGCCGCGGTGTCGACAGCTCCCTGTTCTTCCATCCCGAGGGAGAGCGCGGCGCCGCCCGGAGCGCGCGTGAGGCCGCAGCGAAGGAGGTGTGCATGCGCTGCCCCGTGCGCGCCGAGTGTGCGACGCACGCTCTGACGGTCCGCGAACCCTACGGGGTCTGGGGCGGACTCACCGAGGACGAGCGCGAGGAGATGATGGGCCGGTCCCGCAACCGGGTCATGAGCTCGCACGCCACCGGCAGTCACTGACACACCGGCCACCAGCCACCGAGGAAACGTTTCGTCACAAGCGACGGGGCACCCGCAGCGGTGCGTCCTCAGCCCGCCGTGGGGTCGCGCAGGGCCGCGAGCCGCAGCCGCCCCAGCATCATGTCCACGGCCGGCACTTGGGCAAGGTCGGGCAGCGTCAGCGCCACCACGTGGCGGCGTACCGCCGGGCCGAGTTCCCTGACGGCCACCCCGCGCAGCCGTACCGCCTCCAGCGCGAGGCCGGGCTGCGCCGACACCCCCATCCCCGCCGCCACCAGTCCAATCGCCGCCGGATAGTCGTCCGTGGCGAAGTCGATCCGCGGCGTGAAGCCCTCGCGCGCGCACAGCTCGACCAGATGCCGCCGGCAGTGCGGGCAGCCCGCGATCCACGGCTCCTCCGCCAGGTCGCCGAGCCGCACCGGGCCGTCGCCGCGGGCGAGCGCGTGCCCGGCCGGCAGCACCGCGAAGAGCCGGTCGCGGAGCAGCGGGCGCGCCGACAGCCCCTCCCAGTCGGCCGCGCCCCCGGCGCCGTCGTCGTCCTCGTAGCGGTAGACCAGCGCCAGTTCGCACTCCCCGCCGCGCAGCATCTCCACCGCGTGCGGCGGCTGCGCCTCCGCGAGCGTGATCCGTACGTCCGGGTACGCGGCGCGCATCGCGGCCAGCGCGGTGGGCACCAGCGACGGGCCCGCGCTCGGGAAGGACACCAGCCGCACCCGCCCGGCGCGCAGGCCCCCGATGGCCGCGACCTCCTCCTCGGCGGCGGCCAGCCCCGCGAGGATGCCGCTCGCGTGCCGTGCCAGCGCCTCGCCCGCCTCCGTCAGCCGGGTCGTCCGCCCGCCGCGGACCAGCAGCGGGGTGCCCGCCGCGAGCTCCAGCGCCTTCATCTGCTGGCTGACCGCCGGCTGCGTGCAGCCCAGCTCCCGCGCGGCGCCCGACAGCGAGCCGGTGCGGGCCACGGCGCGCAGCACGCGGAGGTGACGGGCCTCGAACACGCTCCGAGCATAAGCATTGCTTGGGGGTTCCGCCCGGGGATCGATGATGGACTTTGGGCAACCGGGGGCGCACGCTGAGGAACCATGGACATCACCGGGGAATTCGCGCTGGACGCCGGGGTCACCTACCTCAACACCGCCTCGTCGGGCATCGGGCCGCGCCGTGCCGCCGAGGTGCTGCGCAGCGCCGTGGCCGCCTGGTCCGACGGCACCGACGACTGGGTGCGCAACGAGCGCGCCGTGAACGCCGCCCGCGCCGTCTACGCCCGCCTCACCGGCGTCGCCGCCGACCGCGTCTCGGTGGGCTCCTCCGTCACAACGCACGTCGGCATGATCGCCGCGGGTCTCCCGGCCGGAGCGGAAGTCGTGCTGGCCGAGGGCGACTTCAGCTCGCTGGTCAACCCCTTCGCCTCCCGGGCCGACGTCACCACACGCACCGTGCCCCTGGAAGGCGTCGCCGACGCCGTACGTCCCACCACCGACCTCGTCGCGGTCAGCGCGGTGCAGTCCGCGGACGGCCGGGTCGCCGACCTCGCGGCGGTCCGCGAGGCGGCGGCGCGGCACGGGGCGCGCGTCCTCGTCGACGCCACCCAGGCCGCCGGGTGGCTGCCACTGCGCGCGGACGGCTTCGACTACGTCGTGTGCGGCGGCTACAAGTGGCTGCTCGCCCCGCGCGGGGTGTCCTTCCTGACCGTGCGGGAGGGCGCCGAGGACGGGCTGTCGCAGCAGTTCGCCGGCTGGTACGCGGCCGAGGACCCGTGGGGCGACTGCTATGGGCCGGTCGCGCATCTCGCCCGCTCCGCACGGCGGTTCGACGTGCTGCCGCCGCTGCTGCCGTACCTGGCCGGGGCCGCCTCGCTCGGGCTGATCGAGGAACTGGGCGTCGAGGCCGTCGGCGCCCACGACGTCGCGCTGGCCGAGCGCTTCCGGGAGGGTCTGCTGCGACTCGGCCACAAGCCGGTGCCGTCCGGCGCGCGCGCCTCGGCGATCGTCGCCGTCCCGGGCCTGGGCGACGCCGCGCAGCGGCTGGCCGCCGCCGGCATCCGGGTCTCGGCCCGGGCCGGCAATCTGCGGGCGGCCTTCCACCTGTACAACACCGGCGCGGACGTGGACCGGCTGCTCGCCGTGCTCGCCCGCTGAGCCGCAAAACGCTTCGCCGGGCGGCGCACCGGCACCGTACCGTCGGAGCATGAAGCTGCTCTCGGTGAACGTGGGCCGCCCCCGCGCCAACCCGTGGAAGGACTCCGGGACGACGGGCATCGACAAGCATCCCGTGCCGGGCCCGGTCGCGGTGACCGCCCCGGGCCCCAAGGGCACCGGCGCGGTCGGCCTCGCCGGCGACCGGGTGTACGACGTGGCGCACCACGGCGGCGCCGACCAGGCGGTCTACGCCTACGCCCGCGAGGACCTGGACGGTTGGGAACGCGCACTGGACCTGCCGCTGCGCAACGGCATGTTCGGGGAGAACCTGACCACCCTGGGGCTGGAGGTCAACGGCGCCCTGATCGGTGAGCGCTGGCGGATCGGCGGCCCGGGCGGCGCCGTCCTGGAGGTGTCCTGCCCGCGCGTCCCCTGCGCCACGTTCCAGGGCTGGCTGGAACAGGGCGGCTGGATCAAGCGGTTCACCCGGGCCGCGCTGCCCGGCGCCTACCTCAGGGTCGCCGAGCCCGGGGAGATCCGGGCGGGCGACCCGGTCGAGGTCGTCCACCGCCCGGACCACGGGGTGACGGTCGCCCTGACCTTCCGGGCGGTCACCCTGGAGCCGGAGCTGCTCCCCCGGCTGCTCGCGGCGAACGCGCTCCCGGAGGAGGTACGCGCCGCGGCCCGCAGACGCACGGGGGGCCACTAGCCTGCGGGACATGACGACTTCACTCATCACGGGAGCCACCGCGGGCATCGGCGCGGCCTTCGCGCGCCGGCTCGCGAACGACGGTCACGCCCTTGTCCTCGTCGCGCGCGACGAGCAGCGGCTGGAGGAGTGCGCCGCCGAGCTGCGGCGCGCGTACGCGGTGACCGTGGAGGTGCTGCCGGCCGACCTGTCGACGGACAAGGGCATCGAGGCGGTCGAGGCCCGGCTCCGCGACCGTGAGCGCCCGGTCGGCGTGCTGGTCAACAACGCGGGCTTCGGCAACCGGGGAGCCTTCGGCGACGTGCCGATGGCCGACGAGCTGACCATGCTCAAGGTGCACTGCGAGGCCGTGCTGCGGCTGACCGGCGCCGCGACCGGGGCCATGCGGGAGCGCGGACGCGGATTCGTGATCAACGTCGCCTCCGTCGCGGCCTTCGTGCCGCGCGGCACATACGGGGCGAGCAAGGCGTGGGTCGTCAGCTTCACCCAGGGCCTGGCACGCGAACTGGCGGGCACGGGTGTGCGGCTGCTGGCGCTGTGCCCGGGCTTCGTCCGCACCGAGTTCCACGAGCGGGCCGGGATGGACACCGGCAACATCCCCGGCTGGGCGTGGCTCGACGCCGACAAGGTGGTCGCGGCGGCCGTCCGCGATCTGGCCCGCGGCCGTTCCCTGAGCGTGCCCGACCCCCGCTACAAGGCCGCGGTCGCCGCGGCCAAGCTGGCGCCGAGCGGGGCGTTCGGCCGGGTCTCGACGAAGGCGGGGCGGCGCTTCGGGCCGGCCTATCCCCGCGACTAGGACGGTCGCCGGGGGTCGGTCATTCCGCCATAAAATGGGCGGTGGACTCGGGGATCGCCCACCACACGGCCCCCGGGAGGCCGCCATGACATTCGTCCAGATCATCGACTGCAGGACCAGCAGGCACGACGACATGAACCGGCTCATGGACACCTGGATCGAGGCGACGAAGGGCAAGCGCACCGCCACCCACTCCATGGTCGGCCGGGACCGGTCCGGGCCGGACCACCTCGTGGAGATCGTCGAGTTCCCCTCCTACGAGGAGGCGATGCGGAACTCCACGCTCCCCGAGACCAACCGGATCTTCGAGGAGATGGTCGCCCTCTGCGAGGAGATCCCGACCTTCACCGACCTGGACGTCGTCCGCGACGAACAGCTCGGCAAGGAGACGTGCCGCCGCTACCTGAGGGAGCTGTGCGGCCGGGACGACCCCGCCGCGTACGCCGAGATGTTCACGCCGGCGTACATCGACCACGACATCGCGATGGACGTGGACACCATCGGCCCCGACGCCCTGCGCGAGGAGACCCTGGCCTACCGGCACGGCTTCCCGGACTTCGAGTTCACCGTCGAGGACCAGATCGCCGAGGGCGACCGGGTCGTGACCCGCTGGAGCTGGCGCGGCACCAACTCCGGGGAGATGCGCGGAATGCCGCCGAGCGGCAAGGAGGTCTCCGTCGTCGGCACGACGACCTTCCGCTTCGAGGGCGGCAGGATCGCGGAGGGCTGGTGGCACTGGGACTCGCTCGGCATGCTCAGCCAGATGGGCGTCATCAGGCTGCCCTCGTGACGGCCGGGCCGCGCGCCGGCCCCGGGCAGCCCGAAGGCCCCCGTTCCCGGGCGGGAAGGGGGGCCTTCGCGGAACAGCTCAGTGGGAGTGGCCGTGACCGTGGCCGTGACCGGCCTCGGCGGGCTCCTCCTCCTTCTTCTCCACCACGAGGGTCTCGGTGGTGAGGAGCAGGGAGGCGATGGAGGCGGCGTTCTCCAGGGCGGAGCGGGTGACCTTGACCGGGTCGATGACGCCGGCCTTCACCAGGTCGCCGTACTCGCCGGTCGCGGCGTTGAAGCCGTGGCCCTTCTCCAGCTCGCCGACCTTGGAGGTGATGACGTAGCCCTCCAGGCCCGCGTTCTCGGCGATCCAGCGCAGCGGCTCGACCGCGGCGCGGCGCACGACCGCGACACCGGTGGCCTCGTCGCCGGACTTGCCGAGGTTGTCGTCCAGCACCTTGACCGCGTGGACGAGCGCGGAGCCACCACCGGAGACGATGCCCTCCTCGACCGCGGCGCGGGTCGCGGAGATGGCGTCCTCCAGACGGTGCTTCTTCTCCTTGAGCTCGACCTCGGTGGCCGCGCCGACGCGGATGACGCACACGCCGCCGGCCAGCTTGGCGAGGCGCTCCTGGAGCTTCTCGCGGTCCCAGTCGGAGTCGGTCGCGGTGATCTCGGCCTTGATCTGGTTGATCCGGCCGGTGATCTCCGAGGAGTCGCCGGCGCCGTCGACGACGGTGGTGTCGTCCTTGGTGACGGTCACGCGGCGGGCGGTGCCGAGCACGTCCAGGCCGACCTGGTCGAGCTTGAGGCCGACCTCCTCGGCGACGACGGTGCCGCCGGTGAGGGTGGCGATGTCGCCCAGCATGGCCTTGCGGCGGTCGCCGAAGCCGGGGGCCTTGACCGCGACCGCGTTGAAGGTGCCGCGGATCTTGTTGACCACCAGGGTGGACAGGGCCTCGCCCTCGACGTCCTCGGCGATGATCAGCAGCGGCTTGGAGGCGCCGGCCTGCAGGATCTTCTCGAGCAGCGGGAGCAGGTCCTGGATGGAGGAGATCTTGCCCTGGGTGATGAGGATGTACGGGTCCTCCAGGACGGCCTCCTGGCGCTCCTGGTCCGTCACGAAGTACGGCGACAGGTAGCCCTTGTCGAAGGCCATGCCCTCGGTGAAGTCCAGCTCCAGGCCGAAGGTGTTGGACTCCTCGACGGTGATGACACCGTCCTTGCCGACCTTGTCGATCGCCTCGGCGATCAGCTCGCCGACCTGCTTGTCCTGGGCGGACAGGGCGGCGACGGCGGCGACGTCCTCCTTGCCCTCGATCGGGCGGGCGGTGGCGAGCAGCTCGTCCGAGACGGCCTTGACCGCCGCGTCGATTCCCTTCTTCAGGGCGGCCGGGGAGGCGCCGGCGGCGACGTTGCGCAGACCCTCGCGAACCAGCGCCTGGGCCAGCACGGTGGCGGTGGTGGTGCCGTCACCCGCGATGTCGTTGGTCTTGGTCGCCACCTCCTTCACCAGCTGCGCGCCGAGGTTCTCGTACGGGTCGTCGATCTCGACCTCACGCGCGATGGTCACACCGTCGTTGGTGATGGTCGGGGCGCCGAACTTCTTGTCGATGACGACATTGCGGCCCTTGGGGCCGATGGTCACCTTCACGGTGTCGGCGAGCTTGTTGACGCCACGCTCGAGGGCGCGACGGGCGTCCTCGTCGAACTTCAGGATCTTGGCCATACCGGCGGAATTCCTCGTCTTTGGGTTCTCGTCAAAGACCGCGCCCCGGGTCCCCGGTCCGTGCGTGGACTCGGTGTGCCCGGGGCGTGGTCACGGCATTTCTCGGTTAAGAGCGGCGCCGGTTCTACTTCTCGACGATCGCGAGGACGTCGCGAGCCGAGAGGACGAGGTACTCCTCGCCGCTGTACTTGACCTCGGTGCCGCCGTACTTGCTGTACAGCACGATGTCGCCGACCTTGACGTCGAGCGGGATGCGGTTGCCGTCCTCGAAGCGACCCGGGCCGACGGCCAGGACGACGCCCTCCTGGGGCTTCTCCTTGGCGGTGTCCGGGATGACCAGGCCGGAGGCGGTGGTCTGCTCGGCATCCAGCGGCTGGACCACGATGCGGTCCTCGAGCGGCTTGATGGCAACCTTGGTGCTGGTGGTCGTCACGATCCGACCTCCCCCTTCAAAGGGCTCACGGGAGTGTCTGTCTGGGGTGGCGACCTGGTAGGCCCGTCGTCGCGGGTGCCGGACCTGCCCGTCGCGTTTGTGCTGGCACTCGGCATGGCTGAGTGCCAGGTCCGAGATTAGGACGCGCTTAGCACTCGGTCAAGCGGAGTGCCAACGCCGCGCCGTGTTGGACGCGTTTCCGATGGGGGAACGCCCTGCCCCGGCGCCGGGTTCCGGGCCCGGGGCGGCTGCCCGGATCGCCGCGGCGTCCTGCTCGCCGCGCCCGGCGCGGCGAGGGCGGAACCGTCGCGCACCCCGCCCGCGCGGAGCCCACGAGGCCGGTCTCCTCCCGGAGTTCGGACGGGGCGCCGGGGCGGCGCGGCCCTCGCCGAGGCCGCTCGGCAGCTCCCGGGGCCGGCGGCCGGCCGCGGGCTTCCGCTGACGGATCCTCGGCACGCACCCCACCCCGCCGGGCGAGGACCACGACATCTGTGCGACCGCCGCCGGCCCCGACCCGTTGCGGCTGCGTCTCCGCCCCCGGGCAGCCGGTCGGCGTACCGCCCCGATGGTCCCGCGGGCGCGGCGGCCGCCCGTACCGGGCAGGTCCGCCACGCGCCGGCGCCGCGGGACAATGGGCAGCGTGGATCTTGACGCGTTCTCGGCACTGCTGACCGACGAGGGGCAGTCGCTGCTCGCCTCCCTGCGGGACTACGACCCCGCCGCCGAACTGGCGACCGCCACACGCCTGCGGCGCGAGCACGACGCCGGGCTGGTGTCGGCGGCACTGACCCAGGCACGGCTGCGGCAGCGGGCGGCGGCGAAGTTCGGGGAGGACGCGTACCGGATGTACTTCACGCCCGACGGGGTCGAGCAGTCGACGCGGGCGTCGGTGGCCGGGCACCGGGCGGCGCGGTTCGCTGCGCTCGGGGTGCGCCGGCTGGCGGACCTGTGCTGCGGGATCGGCGGGGACGCGATCCCCTTGGCGCGCGCCGGGGTGGAGGTGCTGGCCGTCGACCGGTCCCCGCTGACCTGCGCGGTGGCGCGGGCCAACGTGCAGGCGCTGGGGCTGTCCGGGCTGATCGAGGTGCGGTGCGCCGATGTCACGGAGGTCGGCACGGACGGCTTCGACGCGGTGTTCGTCGACCCGGCCCGGCGCGGCGGACGGGGCAGGATCTTCGACCCCGAGGCGTACTCCCCGCCGCTGTCGTGGGCGGTGGCGGCGGCCCGGAAGGCACCGCTGGCCGCGCTGAAGGTGGCGCCCGGTATCCCGCACGAGGCCGTGCCCGAGGACGCCGAGGCGGAGTGGGTCTCGGACCACGGCGATGTGAAGGAGGCCGTGCTGTGGTTCGGCACCGCGCCCGGCGCCCGCCGCGCCACACTGCTGCCGGCCGGTGCCACCCTGCCCGCCGCCGGGCTGCCCGACCCCCGGGTGCGTCCCGTGGGGCGCTGGCTGTACGAACCGGACGGCGCGGTCATCCGCGCCCACCTGGTGGCCGACGTGGCGGCACGGGTCGGCGGCGGGCTGATCGACGAGACCATCGCGTACGTCACCTCGGACGAGCCGCACGCCACCCCCTGGGCGACCGCGTACGAGATCACGGATGTGCTGCCCTTCAACCTCAAGCGGCTCAAGGCGCTGCTGCGTGAACGCGGGATCGGCGTACTGACCGTCAAGAAGCGCGGCTCGGCCGTCGAGCCGGAGGAGCTGCGCCGCCGGGTCAAGCCCCAGGGGCCCAACGCGGCCACCGTCTTCCTGACCCGGGTCGCGGGCGCCCCGAGCATGCTGCTGGGCGCGCCGGCCGCGTCCTCCGCCGCCCCCTCGGCGCCGCCGAGCGCCTGACCCGGGCTGAGCCCGGCTGAAGCCTGTCGTCACATCGGCTCCCCCCGCTACCGCCGGGAGGTGCCCCCACGTGCGGTGCATCCCTAGGCGGAGAGTCGTCCTCGCAGTGGGCTACGCGGACGATGCGACAACTCCCCCGGGCCGAAGGCCGAGGGGAGTGTCGTTGCCCGGGGACTCCTCCCGGCGCCCCCCGGCCGAAGGTTGGGGGAGGGAAGGTGACGACGGGCTCCGGCTAGGACCGGCCGAGCAGGCGCCTCGCGACGCCCGGCACGTCGGTGAGGGCACCGGCGAGCACGGTGGGGTCGCACTTCTCCAGCGCGGGGCCGGTGTACCCCCAGACCGCGCCGATCGAAGGAATCCCGGCGGCCGCCGCGGCGGCGACGTCGGAGGGGCTGTCGCCCACGAAACACGCACGGCCCGGGGGCACCCCGAGGCGGTCGAGCGCGAGCAGGATCCCCTTCCCGGAGGGCTTGGGTTCCGCGTCGCCCCATCCGACCACCACACCGAAGTACGAGGACAGCTCCGCGGGGACGAGCCGCGCCACCCGGCTCGCGGGCTGCATGGTCACCACCCCGATCGCCGTGCCGGAGGCCGCGAGGTCGCGCAGCACGCCGGCCGCGCCCGGGAACGGTGACGCGCCCCACCCGGCGAGGGTGAGCGCCTCCTCCCAGGTGGCGCCGAACACGGTCTCCTCGTCGGTCACGCCGAGACGCGCCAGGAGGTCGTGGTGGGGAAGGTGGTCGAGTCCGGCCGGCAGACGGCTCTCGTCGACGGGCTCGCCCAGGGCGGCGCGGGCGATGTCGAGGATCGCCTGCCGCATCGCCCGCCGGCTGTCGAGGAGGACGCCGTCGAGATCGAAGAGGACGGCACAGCCGGAATCGGACACGCGTACTTCGCCACCTGCGAGAACGCCTCCCGGACACCGGTCGTCCGGCAGGACGCCTGCTCGGGGGGCGCCGAGACAGAAGCCCGGTTGCGATCGACGCCGGACACATCATAGGACGGGCCCCATCGCGCCCCGGGGCGCAGGTCCGGACCAGGGGGATGCCCGCGCCGCGCCCGGGCCGGGACCGCGCCCGGGCCGGGACCGCGCCCGGGCCGGACCATGACCGTGCCCAGGCCGTCCCCAGGCGTTCCCTAGGCGCCGTCCTCCACCGACTCGAAGCGCCAGCGGTGGACGGCCCGCCGGGCCAGCCCCCCGTCCGGCTCGGGCAGCTCGGGCAGCTCGGCGTCGTACGGGGCGTCCCACCAGGTGATGACCAGGACCCGGTCCTGAGGGGCGGCGAAGGTCTCGCGGCGCAGCGGGGCGGGCGCCAGCGTCCGCGCGCGGGCCCACGCCAGCAGCTCGGGCCCGCGGCCCTCGACGGCGCGGGCCTCCCACATGAGGGCGACGGTCACGAGTAGAGGTTGTCCTTGCTGAGCTCGTGGACGTGGTCGTGGTCGTGGCCGTGCGTGTGGCCGTGGCCGTGGTCGTGCGTGTGGCCCGGCACGGACACGTCCGTGATCTGCAGCGAGGAGTCCGCCGGCAGGTCCCAGGTGGAGGACGGGCGGCCGCGGGCGACCATCTCCGCACCGAGCGCCGCGACCATCGCGCCGTTGTCGGTGCACAGCTTGGGCCGCGGCACGCGCAGGATGATCCCCGCGTCCTCGCAGCGCTCCTGCGCCAGCGAGCGCAGCCGGGTGTTGGCCGCGACACCGCCGCCGATCATCAGATGGTCGACGCCGTTGTCCTTGCAGGCCCGGATCGCCTTGCGGGTGAGGACGTCGACGACGGCCTCCTGGAAGGACGCGGACACGTCCGCGACCGGCACCTCCACGCCCTCGCGGCGCTTGGACTCGATCCACCGGGCCACCGCGGTCTTCAGCCCCGAGAACGAGAAGTCGTACACCGGGTCGCGGGAGCCGGTCAGGCCGCGCGGGAAGCGGATCGCGTTCGGGTCGCCCTCGCGCGCGGCACGGTCGATGGCCGGGCCGCCGGGGAACCCGAGGCCCAGCACACGGGCCACCTTGTCGAAGGCCTCGCCCGCCGCGTCGTCGATGGTGGAGCCCAGCGGACGCACGTCGCCGGTGATGTCGGGCGCCAGCAGGAGGGAGGAGTGGCCGCCGGAGACCAGCAGCGCCATCGTCGGCTCGGGCAGCGCCCCGTGCTCCAGCTGGTCCACGCAGATGTGGGAGGCGAGGTGGTTGACCCCGTACAGCGGCTTGCCGAGCGCGTAGGCGTACGCCTTGGCAGCCGACACGCCGACCAGCAGCGCGCCCGCGAGGCCGGGACCCGCGGTGACCGCGATCCCGTCGAGGTCGGAGGCGGCGACGCCGGCCTCCTTCAGCGCGCGCTGGATGGTGGGGACCATCGCCTCCAGGTGCGCGCGGCTGGCGACCTCGGGGACGACGCCGCCGTAGCGGGCGTGCTCGTCCACGCTGGAGGCGACCGCGTCGGCGAGCAGGGTGTGCCCGCGCACGATGCCGACACCGGTCTCGTCGCAGGACGTCTCGATGCCGAGGACAAGGGGCTCGTCAGCCATGGGTGGTCTCTGTTCCTTGTAGTCCCGGTACGTCAGGGGATGCCGGCAGCTCGCCGAGCCTCATCACGAGCGCGTCGACGTTGCCCGGCTGGTAGTAGCCGCGGCGGAAGCCGATCGGCTCGAAGCCGAAGCGCTGGTACAGCCGCTGGGCGCGGATGTTGTCGACCCGCACCTCCAGCAGCACCTCGTGGCACTCGAAGGCGGTGGCCTGATGGAGCAGTTCCCCGAGCAGCCGGGCGCCGAGGCCGGTGCCCCACTGCTCGGCGGCGACGGCGATGGTCTGCACGTCCCCGGTGCCGCCGACGGCGGCCAGGCCCGCGTAGCCGACGACGCGCCGGTCCCCGTCCTCGGCCACGACGTAGTGCCGGGTCGCCGACGGGTGCCGCGCGTCGGCCAGTTCGGACCAGAACATGCCGCGCGACCACGCGTCGTCCGGGAAGAGCGCCTGCTCGAGCTCCATCACCGGGTCCAGATCCCACCAGCGCATCTCGCGCATCACCGCGGTCACTTCGGCAGGACCGCCTTGTAGCCGGCCGGCACCTGGGCGTCCGGGCGGCGCAGGTACAGCGGCAGCGGGGGAAGGAACTCCTCGCCCTCCGCCAGCTTCGCGGCGGCGAGCGCGGCCAGGGCGGCGGCGGACTGGTCGGCGGGCGGGCGGATGTCCGTGAACACCTCGGGGTAGAGGGCGGCGCCCGCGCCGACCGCCGGCACCCCGGCGACCTCGCCGGCGATGTCGGCCGGCCGGTCCACGGACGGATCGGTCAGCCGGGTCCGCGGACCCTCGTACCGCGCCCAGTAGACCTCCTTGCGGCGGGCGTCCGTCGCCACGGTGAACGGCCCCTCGATCCCGGCGGCGTACGCCAGGCCGTCGAGGGTGCAGATCCCGTGCACGGGGACGCCGAGGACATCGCCGAAGGAGACGGCGGTCACCAGGCCGACGCGCAGCCCCGTGTACGGTCCGGGGCCGACGCCAACCACGATCCCGGTCACGGCGCCGAGGTCGGTCCCCGCCTCGCGCAGCACGCGGTCCACGGCGGGCATCAGCAGCTCCCCGTGCCGCCTCGCGTCGATCTCGGTCGACTCTGCGAGTACGCGCCGGCCGTCGTGCAGGGCGGCCGTGACGGCGGGGGTTGCGGTATCGAAGGCAAGCAGCAGCACGCGTTCAGCCTACGGCGTTCACCGGGGTGGCCCTGCCAGGACGGGGCCAGTGCCGCGGGCCGGGACGGCGCTCCCGTGGCGGTGCGGCCCGGCTGCTAACGTCAACCCAGCGTGACGCCCACCTCCGGAGGAAAGCCGTGGCAAGGATCGGTTCAGGGACGATCGTGACCGGACTGACCGCAGCCGCTCTGGCCGCCGTCGGCGTGCTCGCCGTCCAGGCCTCCGGCTCCGCGAGCGAGATGGCCAAGAACGTCCGTCCCTTGGACACGGGCGGCACGGACACCTCCGTGGCGGCCTCCGCCTCCCCCGCGCCGAAGAAGGCCCACGAGCTGCCCCCGGCTTCCGGAAGCGGCACCAGGGTCGTCTACTCCCTGCGCGCGGACCGCGTGTGGCTGGTCGGCACCGACGGGAAGGCGCGCACCACTTATGTGGTCGTCCCCGGCACCGTGGACCCGGCCCCCGGCACGTACTCCGTGACCTCCCGGAGCGCCGGCGGGGTCGGCGGCGACGGTGTGCCGGTCGAGAACGTGGTGCGGTTCACGACCGTCGACAGCGTGGTCATCGGCTTCAGCGCGGCGAAGGACGGCTCGCTGCCCGATCCCCCTCCGCCGGGCCAGCAGACCGGCGGTATCCGCGAGAAGCGGAAGGACGGCGCGGCGCTGTGGAAGTTCGCGACCATCGGCAGCAAGATCGTCGTCGTCCGCTGATTCCCCCGAAAGAGTGAACGCCCACGGGGGTGCGACGAACGCCGCGCCCCTCGCGTGCGGCGTCCCCGCCGGTTCCGGCGGATCCGGATCCCGGCGTCCGGAACCACCCCGGCCGGGCATGGGCCAAGCCCTGGAGCAGGTCTAGGCCGCGTCCGCCTCGGGCCGCTTCACGGGCTCTTCCGGCGTCGCTTCCGGTTCCGGCGCCTCCGGCTCTGCCGGCGGGGTGCACACCGCGTTCGCCGCCGCGCACGCCGCGAGCAGCTCTTGCATCGAGTAACCCGGCTCCGGCTCCGGGGCCGTGTGGGCCGACATGGATGCCTCCTGGGTCCGACGGGGTCGGGTTAGGCAGCCCTAACCAGCTCCTGGACTCCAGCAGAACACGTGGGACGTGCCGCACGCAACATCTTCCCGACAGCTTGTCGGAACGGTTACGCGCCGCTCAGGCGCCCAGCCCCGTCAGATCCGCACCCGCCCAGCGCGCGCCGACCCCGCTGACGACGACCTCGCGCACGTCGTGGTCCTCCTGACCGTTCTCCGCCACCTCGCCCACCGCGCGGTGGATCACCAGTTGCAGCCGGTCCTCCGACAGCTCCTCGACCTTGCCCTCGCCCCACTCGACCACGACCACCGACTCCGGCAGCGAGACGTCGAGGTCCAGGTCCTCCATCTCGTCGAGGCCGCCGGTCAGCCGGTACGCGTCCACGTGCACGAGGGCCGGGCCCCCGCTCAGCGAGGGGTGCACCCGCGCGATCACGAAGGTCGGCGACGTCACCGCGCCGCGGACGCCCAGCCCCTCCCCGAGCCCACGGGTCAGCGTGGTCTTCCCCGCGCCCAGGTCACCGCTGAGGACGACGAGGTCGCCGGCGCGCAGCAGGGGCGCGAGACGGCGCCCCAGCTCGCGCATCCGGTCGGGGGTCTTGACGGTGACCCGGGTCGCTTCCATGCCGATGGCTTCCATGCCCATGTGCCCGAATGCTACGCGCCGCCGGAGGCCACCCGGTCCGCCCGCTCCGATGAGCCGGGCGGCGGCACCGCCAGTTCGCGCAGCGCCTGCGGAAACGGGGCGCGCGAGGCGTCGGCCGCCTCGGCAAGCAGCGCGGCAAGGTGCGTGTTGACCAGTTCGGGGTGTTCCAGCATCACCAGGTGCCCGGCGCCGGGCACCACGACCAGCTCGGTGTCCGGCAGGCGTTCGGCGATGGCGCGGCTGTGCTCACTGGGCGTCAGCAGGTCCTTGTCCCCAGCCAGTACGAGCCCGGGCAGTCCGTCCAGGACGTCCAGCGCCTCGCTCTTCTCGTGCTCGGTGAAGGCCGGGTAGAACTCGGCGACGACGTCGATCGGGGTGGACTCGATCATCCGCTCGGCGAAGCGCGCGACCCCCGGGTCCACCTCGGAGCCGAAGGAGTAGCGCTTGATGATCCCGGCGAAGAGGTCGGCTGTCGCCCGGCGCCCCCGTTCCACCAGGTCGACCTGGGCGCCCAGGATGCGCAGCACCCCCGGAGCCAGCGCCCGCAGCGCCCGCGCGCCGGCCGCCGGCAGACCGAGCGTCACGCTGGCCAGCTTGCCGGAGGAGGTACCGACGAAGGCGAAGCCGGCCACTCGCTCGGCCACCATCTCGGGGAACTGGTCGGCGAACGCCATGACCGTCATCCCGCCCATGGAGTGCCCGACCAGCACCAACGGTCCCTCCGGCGCGGCGGCGTCGAGGACCGCCTTGAGATCGCGGCCGAGCTGGTCGATCGTCGCGGGCCCGCCGTCCGCCTGGTCCTTGCCGCGGCCGGAGCGGCCGTGGCTGCGCTGGTCCCAGTAGACGGCGCGTATCGCCCCGCGCAGCGCGGCACGTTGGAAGTGCCAGGAGTCCTGGTTGAGGCAGTAGCCGTGAGAGAAGACCACGGTCAGCGGCGGCGCATGGCCGTTCCGGCGGAACAGCTGCCAGCGCCGCGGCGGCGCGGCCGCGTCGATCGCCGCCGGGTCCGCCTCCTCGACCTCGTAGTACAGCTCGGTGCCGTCCTCGGCCGCGGCCCGGCCCGGCATCCCGCGCAGGGAGCCGTAGGGCCCGGCCAGGTCGAGGGCGAGCCGGGCGCGCTTGCGCATGCCGCGGCCGACCGTGGCGCGCTCCAGCGCGACACCCGCGGCGGCGCCCGCCGCGACGACGCCGATCGCCGCGCCGACGATCCCGGCGCGCTGCCAACGACCGGAAGCGGCGGCCGCTTCGGCCACCGCCTCGATCGTCGTCCCCGTTGTCCTGCCGCTGTCCGTCATGGTCGTACGCTGCTTCCCCTCGGCTACGCGTTTACGTACCCACGTAGACGCGCGGCACCCGGGTCCCGATCCGAGTGACGATCTCGTACGCGATGGTGCCCGCCGCGCGCGCCCAGTCCTCGGCGGTCGGCTCACCGCGGTCACCAGGGCCGAACAGTACTGCCTCGTCACCCGCGTCGGCGGAGTCGCCCCCGAGGTCGACCACGAACTGGTCCATCGCCACCCGCCCGGCGACCGTCCGCCATTTGCCCGCCACCAGCACCGGGCCGGTGCCGGAGGCGTGCCGCGGGACGCCGTCGGCGTATCCGACCGGCACCAGGGCGAGGGTCGTCTCGCCGGGCGTCGTGTAGTGGTGGCCGTACGAGACACCGTGCCCGCCGGGGACGCGCTTGGCCGAGGCCAGCCGCGCCGACAGCGTCATCACCGGCCGCAGCCCGAAGTCCGCCGGGCCGCCGACCTGCGGGATCGGCGAGATCCCGTACATCGCCACCCCGGTCCTGACGAGGTCGAAGTACGCCTCGGGCAGGGTCAGAGTGGCCGGGGAGTTCGCCATGTGCCGGATCTCGGGGCGCAGTCCGGCACGCTCCGCGGTCTCCAGGGCGGTGCGGAAGACGGCGAGCTGCGCGGCGATCGAGGGGTGGCCGGGCTCGTCGGCGCACGCGAAGTGCGACCACAGCCCGGTGACCTTGACCAGGCCCGCCACCTCCGCGGCCCGCGCGGCGTCGACCAGGTCAGGCCAGTCGGCGGGCTGGGCGCCGTTGCGGCCCAGGCCCGTGTCGGCCTTGAGCTGGATCCGCGCGGTACGGCCGGCCGCCGCGGCGGCCGCGGAGACCTCGCGCAGCGCCCACAGCGCGCTGACGGTCACGTCGACGTCCGCCTCGACGGCGGCCCGCCACGGCCCGCCCGGCGTCCACAGCCAGCACAGCACGGGCGCCGTGATCCCGGCGGCGCGCAGCGCCAGCGCCTCGTCGGGCGTCGCCGTGCCGAGCCAGCCCGCGCCCGCCTCCAGCGCCGCCCGGGCGCACGGCACCATGCCGTGGCCGTAGGCGTCCGCCTTGACCACGGCCATCAGCCCGGAGCGGGGGGCGCGGGCCCTCAGCGCCTCGACGTTCGACCGCAGAGCGGCGAGGTCGATCGTGGCCTGGGCGCGCAGATTCGTCTCATCCATCGCGCCCAGTGTCTCAGGCGCAGCCTGTGCCGCCGTCACGTGCTGGGTTTCCTGCCCCACACGTAGACCGGCTCGTGGAGCTTCAGGAAGTTCCACAGCAGGCGCGCGTTGCGGTTCGAGAGGTTGATGCAGCCGTGCGAACCGGGCGCCTTGTAGACGCTCCCGGGCGTGGCGTGCATCGCCTGGCCCCCGCTGAAGAACTGGCTGTAGGGCATCGGGGCGTCGTAGATGTCGGAGACGTGGTTCTTGTGGCGCCAGTAGACGGAGAAACGGCCGGTGCGGGTGAGGTAGCCCTTGCGACCGCTGCGGATCGCGACGGGACCGAAGACGGTCTTCGTGCGGCTGCTCTGCACCCACAGGATCTGCCGGTTCAGGTCGATGCAGACGATGCGCCCGCCCCGGAACGGGGCCGGACACCGGCGGGAGGCGTTCGGGCCCTTCCTGCGCGCCTCGTCGAGGCGGAGGTGGCCCCAGGTGGTGGGGCCCGCGAAGCCCGTGCCGGGGACGATGCCCCTGGCCTGCTGGTAGTGCCGGATCGCCGCGCAGTCGGCCGCGGACTGCCTGCCGTTGACGCGCAGCCCCAGGCGCTTCTCGACCTCCCGCTGATAGGGGCCGGTGAAGGCCGTGCAGTACTCCGGGCGCTCCGCGTTCTCCCCGTCGTCGTAGTAGGGGTCCTCGTTCTCCTCCTCGGCCTTCCGCTCCTCCTCGAACGTACGGGCCCGCTCGACGTCCTTGGCCGGCACGAACTCCACCAGCTGCGGGTCCACGTAGTCGTCGTCCGCGTCCTCCGCCGGCACCGCGCTGCGCACCGGTTCGGTGGCCGACATGCCGATCCGGCGGGGCGGGGCGCCCTGGTCGGGGGTGTCGACCTGCCGGGAGGCGTCCGGGCCGAAGGGGACCCCGGGGACGAGCCGGTCGACCGGTACCGGCCGTTCGTCGTCCTCCGCGGCGGCCGTCGTGTGCGCCCCGAGGGCGGTGAGGGCGACCACTGCCGCGGTGAGCAGCCGGGCCCAGCTTCTGGCATACGTTCCCATGAACACAGAAATTGACGTGCGGCCGCCGCCCGGAACGCCGCGTCGGCGGACTCCACCCGTTTCGCCCAACTGAGGGCGGGTCAGGACCTGATGTCGCGCCAGGCGTCCGGAAGGGCCGCGGCCACGTCGTGCGCGGCGATCGGCGCGCCCACCGGGCCCGCGGCGACCCGCGCCGACAGGCCGTGCAGATAGGCGCCGACAGAGGCCGCGTCGCGCGGGGCGAGGCCCGCGGCCAGCAGGGAACCGGTGATCCCGGAGAGCACGTCCCCGCTGCCTGCCGTGGCCAGCCAGGACGTGCCGGTGGGGTTGACCCGGACCTGGACCCCCGGCTCCGGGGACGCCACCAGCGTCGTCGAGCCCTTCAGCAGCGCCGTCGCGCCGAACGCGGCGGCCAGGCGCCGCACATGGTCCAGCCGCCCGGCCTCCACCTCCTCGCGGGCCACGCCGAGCAGTGCCGCCGCCTCCCCCGCGTGCGGGGTCAGTACGGTCCCCGCGCTGCGGGAGCGCACGATGGCCCGGTCCAGCAGCCGCAGGCCGTCCGCGTCGACGAGCACGGGCACGTCCGAGGCGAGCACGTCGTCCACCGCGCGGCATGCCTCCGGCCCGTCACCCAGCCCCGGGCCCACCACCCAGGCCTGGACCCGGCCGGCCTTGCGCGGCGGCCCGGCCGACACCAGCGTCTCCGGGAAGCGGGCCAGTACGGCTCCCGCCGCCGGCCCCACGTACCGTACGGCCCCCGCGCCGGCGCGCAGCGCGCCCGCCACCGCGAGAACGGCGGCTCCCGGGTAGCGCTCCGAGCCCGCGACGACGCCGATCACCCCGCGCCGGTACTTGTCGCTCTCGGCGTCCGGGCCGGGCAGAAGGGCGGCGACGTCGGCGTGCTGCAGCGCCTCCAGGTCGGGCGGGACGCGATCCAGGCCGGGGCCGAGGCCGATGTCGATCAGGCGCAGCGCGCCGGCGTACCCGGCGGCGGGGTCGATGAGCAGCCCCGGCTTGTACGTGCCGAACGTGACCGTCATGTCGGCGCGCACCGCCGCGCCCCGCACCTCGCCGGTGTCGGCGTCCACACCACTGGGGAGGTCGACGGCGACCACGACCGCGCGGGACGCGTGCGCCGCCTCCGCGAGCGGCACCGCCTCGGGGCGCAGGCCGCCCTTGCCGCCGATGCCCACGATGCCGTCCAGCACGAGGTCGGCGCGGTGGATCAGCGCCTCGGCGCCGTCCGGGGCGACGGTGCGGCCGCCCGCGGCGCGCAGGGCCGCCAGGCCCCCGGCGTGCGCCTTCTGCGGCGCCAGCAGCACGGCGGTGACGCCCGCCCCGCGCCGGGCCAGGCGGGCGCCCGCGTACAGCGCGTCGCCGCCGTTGTCCCCGCTGCCGGTGAGCACGACGACGCGGGCCGCGTAGACCCCGCGCCCGGGGGCGAGCGCGTTCGCGCACGCGGCGGCCAGGCCTGCCGCCGCCCGCTGCATCAGGGCTCCCTCGGGAAGCCGCGCCATGAGCTCGCGCTCCGCCGTCCGTACGGTCTCCACGCTGTAGGCCTGCCGCATGCGGCCATGTTCCCACCGTGGGGTCGTGGTTGCGCGCCGTCGTTGTGTGCGGGTCGTTCGCGGTCGCGGTCGCGGTTTCTCCCCCACCCCTCCCGGTCTTCGACCGGGGGCACCCCACACGGGCGCACCCCGCCACGCCCCCTCCCGCCGCACCGCTGCACGCCGTCGGGGTGGTGTGACGGGGGTGGGGCCGGTGGGTGGGTGCGGGTTCGTCTCGCGCCCTTCGGTCGCACAGCGGCGGGCTGCGGATGGGAGGGTGGGGCGGGCCCTCGTCGGGCGTGTGCGGGTGAGTGAGTGGCGGGGGTTCAGGCGCCGGAGCGGGTGCCTTTCCGGTGGCGGGGGTCTCGTCGCCGTCCGCGCGTAGAGATGGCCGCTTCCACGCCTTCGCTGGGTGGTGGGCGCGCCTGCCGTGACCGGCGTCTGCGGCTGATTCGGGGTGCTGGCCGGGGGTCCACGGGAGATCGGGCTCGCTTTCGCCGACATAGTCGGCGGAACAGAGCCCGATCTTTGAGCCGGAGATGATCGGGCCCGCTTTCACCGACTATGTCGGCGAAACAGAGCCCGATCTCGGCAGACCACCCGCCGAGCGCTGTGCTGCCGGGGAAGCACCCGCAGACGCCCGTTACAGCGGGCGCGCCACCCACGGACGGTGGGCGTGGCAACCAGCCATCTATACCCGCGGACGGCAACGAGACCCGCGCCCATGAACAACCGGCCCCGCTCCGGCGCCTGAACCCCCGCCCGCCACCCACCCGCACACCGCAGCGAAGGCCCGCCCCCACCCTCCCCATCCGCAGCCCGCATCTTTGCGCCCGAAGGGCGCGAGACGGCGGGACACATGACGACCCACCACACCCCGCGGTCGGCCGCCCGTCAACCGGCCGGCACCCACCGCAACGAGATGCCGAAGCGCCAAGACGCCAGCGGAGCACGCGGCGCCTGACGTGGGCAGCGCAGCGGACGCAACCACCCGGACACGAACACCGGCCGCAATGGGCGCGAACGACCCGCACACGGCGACACGGGGTACCTCGGACCGGGTCACCCCTCGGCGATGACCACCGCCGACGCGACCCCCGCATCATGGCTGAGGGAGATGTGGAACGCCCGCACCCCCAACTGCTCGGCCCGCGCCGCCACCGTCCCCCGGACGATGAGCCGCGGCTGTCCCGAATCCTCCGTGACGACCTCCGCGTCCGACCAGTGCAGCCCCCCGGGGGCCCCCAGCGCCTTCGCGACCGCCTCCTTCGCGGCGAAGCGTGCCGCGAGGGAGGCGCTGCCCCGGCGGGCCCCACTGGGAAGGTGGAGCTCGCCGGGGAGGAAGAGCCGCTCGGCCAGGCCGGGAGTGCGTTCGAGGGACTGCTCGAAGCGGTCGATCTCGGCGACGTCGATGCCCACCCCGATGATCACGGTGTCGTCACTCGACCGTGACGGACTTCGCCAGGTTCCGCGGCTGGTCGACCTCGTTGCCGCGGGCCGTGGCCAGTTCGCACGCGAAGACCTGCAACGGCACGGTCGCGACCAGCGGCTGCAGCAGCGTCGGGGTCTGCGGCACCCGCACCAGGTGGTCGGCGTAGGGGACGACGGACTCGTCGCCCTCCTCGGCGATGACGATGGTGCGCGCCCCGCGGGCCCGGATCTCCTGGATGTTGGAGACGATCTTGTCGTGCAGGACCGAACGCCCGCGCGGCGACGGCACCACGACGACGACCGGGAGGTCCTCCTCGATGAGCGCGATGGGGCCGTGCTTGAGCTCGCCGGCGGCGAAGCCCTCGGCGTGCATGTAGGCGAGCTCCTTGAGCTTGAGCGCGCCCTCGAGCGCGACCGGGTAGCCCACGTGCCGGCCGAGGAAGAGGACGGTGTTCTTGTCCTTGAGGGAGCGGGCCAGCTCGCGGACCGGCTCCATGGTCTCCAGGACCTGCTCGACCTGGCGGGAGATCTGGGAGAGCTCGCGGATGACGGCGAGGATCTCGTCGCCCCACTTCGTGCCGCGCACCTGGCCCAGGTAGAGGGCGACGAGGTAGCAGGCGACGACCTGGGTGAGGAACGCCTTCGTGGAGGCGACCGCGACCTCGGGACCCGCGTGCGTGTAGAGCACGGCGTCGGACTCGCGCGGGATGGTGGAGCCGTTGGTGTTGCAGATGGCCAGCACCTTGGAGCCCTGCTCGCGGGCGTGCCGCAGTGCCATCAGGGTGTCCATGGTCTCGCCGGACTGGCTGATGGCGACGACCAGGGTGCGCGGGGCGAGGATGGGGTCGCGGTAGCGGAACTCGCTGGCGAGCTCGACCTCGCAGGGGATGCGGGTCCAGTGCTCGATCGCGTACTTGGCGATCATGCCGGCGTGGAAGGCGGTACCGCAGGCGACGATGACGATCTTGTCGACCTCGCGCAGCACGGAGGCGGGGATGCGCACCTCGTCGAGGGTGAGCAGGCCGCTCGCGTCGATCCGGCCCAGCAGCGTGTCCGCGACGGCCTTGGGCTGCTCGGCGATCTCCTTGAGCATGAAGTAGTCGTAGCCGCCCTTCTCGGCGGCGGAGGCGTCCCAGTCGATGTGGTACGGGCGGACGTCTGCGGGCTTGCCCTCGAAGTCCGTGACGGTGACGCCCTCGCGGCGCAGCTCCACGACCTGGTCCTGGCCGAGCTCGATGGCCTCGCGGGTGTACGCGATGAACGCCGCGACGTCGGAGGCGAGGAAGTTCTCGCCGTCGCCGACGCCCACGACGAGCGGGGAGTTGCGGCGGGCGCCGACCACGACGTCCGGCTCGTCGGCGTGGACGGCCACCAGGGTGAAGGCGCCGTCGAGGCGGCTGCAGACCTGGCGCATGGCCTCGGCGAGGTCCCCGGTGGAGGAGTAGGCCTCGGCGAGGAGGTGGGAGACGACCTCGGTGTCGGTCTCGGAGAGCAGATCGTGGCCGCGCTCGGCGAGTTCGGCGCGCAGGGCGGCGAAGTTCTCGATGATGCCGTTGTGCACGACGGCGACCCGGCCCGCGTTGTCCAGGTGGGGGTGCGCGTTGGCGTCCGTGGGGCCGCCGTGGGTGGCCCAGCGGGTGTGTCCGATACCGGCGGGGCCGGTCGGCAGCGGTCGCTCGTCCAGCAGCTTCTCGAGGTTGGCGAGCTTCCCGGCCTTCTTGGCCGCGGCCAGGCCCCCGTCGGCGAGGACGGCGACGCCGGCCGAGTCGTATCCCCGGTACTCGAGACGCTTCAGCCCCGCGATGACAACGTCGAGGGCGGACTGGCCGCCCACGTATCCAACGATTCCGCACATGAGGAGAACTCTAGGCGGCGAACGCCGGACATCGAACCTGCGACCGCCCCGGACCTGGACGGTCCGGGGCGTCCCGGGGAGCGCGGTCAGCTGCGCGCGCGGTAGGCGCGCATCACCAGCGGGATGAAGACCACCGCGATCCCGGCGGCCCACAGCAGCGACCACATGACCGGCCCGCCGACCTCACCGCTGCCCGTCATCAACCCCCGCACGGCGTCGGCCAGGCGGGTGACCGGGTTCACGTCCGCCCACGCCTTGAGCCACCCGGGCATGGTGTCGGCCCGGACGAAGGCGCTGGAGGTGAAGGTGAGCGGCATGACCAGCACGAAGCCGAAGGTCATCACCTTCTCCGGCTCGGAGACCAGCATCCCGATCAGCAGCGTCATCCAGGACATGGCGACCGCGAAGGCCAGCAGCAGGCCCGCCGCGCCCAGCACGCCGGGCACGCCGCCGTTCACGTCGAAGCCCATGAGCATGCCCAGGCCCAGCATCAGCAGCAGCGACCACAGCTGCTTGCCGAGGTCCGCCACGACGCGCCCCATGAGCGGCGCGGAACGGGCGATCGGCAGGGAGCGCAGCCGGTCCAGGACGCCCTTGGTGAGGTCGATGTTGAGGCCCATCGCGGTGTTCATGGTCGCGAAGAGGGCGTTCTGCACGATGATCCCGGGCAGCGCGTACTGCAGATAGGCGTCCGGCGAGCCGGCCATCTGGCCGCCGAAGACGTAGGTGAACAGCAGCACGAACATGATGGGCTGGACGCTGAGGTCCATCAGCTCCATCGGGTTGTGCTTGATCTGCACCAGGTTGCGCCAGGCGAGGGTGCAGGTCTGCTGCACCCCGTCCCAGGGCCGCACCTTGGCGGCCGGCATCACGTCCAGGGTCACCGCGCTCATACCAGGGCCTCCGTCTTGTCCTCGTCCGTCGTCGTCTCCTCCACCGCGCGGTGCCCGGTCAGGGACAGGAACACCTCGTCGAGGCTGGAACGGCGCAGCGTGAGCTCGCTGACCCGCACCCCGGCCTCGTCCAGCCGCCGTACGACGGCGGGCATCAGCTCCGGGTCGTTGACCGGCGCGGTGACCAGGCCGGACTCGACCTTGGCGGTGGGCCCGGCGGTCGCCGAGACGATCGCGAGGACCTTCTCCAACTGCTCCGCGACCATCGGCCGCACCTGCAGCACCTGCCCGCCGACCTGCTCCTTGAGCCCGTCCGGGGTGCCCTCGGCGATCACCCGGCCGCGGTCGATGACCGCGATGTCGTCGGCGAGCTGGTCGGCCTCCTCCAGATACTGCGTGGTGAGCAGCACCGTCGTGCCGTCCCCGACCAGGCCGCGGACGATGTCCCACAACTCGTTGCGGCTGTGCGGGTCCAGGCCGGTGGTCGGCTCGTCGAGGAAGAGCACGCGCGGCCGGCCCACCAGGCTGGCGGCGAGGTCGAGGCGGCGGCGCATGCCGCCGGAGTAGGTCTTGGCGGCCCGGCCGCCGGCGTCGGCGAGCCGGAACTCCTCCAGCAGCCGCGTCGCCCGGGCGCGGGCCTCACGGCGCGGCAGGCCCAGCAGCCGGGCGATCATCAGCAGGTTCTCGTGGCCGGTGAGCATCTCGTCGACCGCCGCGTACTGCCCGGTGAGCCCGACCAGAGCGCGCACGGCGCCCGCCTCCCGCACCACGTCGTGGCCGCCGACGAAGGCCCGGCCGGCGTCCGGCCGCAGCAGCGTGGCCAGGATGCGCACCGCCGTGGTCTTGCCGGCCCCGTTGGGACCGAGCACACCGAGCACCGTGCCGCTGCGCGCGGCCAGGTCCACGCCGGACAGGGCCGTGGTCTCCTTGAAGCGTTTGACCAGGCCCTCCGCCTGGATCGCGTAACTCATCCGCGATGCCCTCCCCGTCATGGTTCGCTCGGTGTTGTTCTGTTGCGCACCACTGTCCCGGATGCCACTGACATCCGGCTGACATTCGGCTGACGACGGCTCCGGCGGCGGGCTGCCCGACCCCCGGCGTGAGCGCCGTTCATCCCGGCGCAACAATGAATCCGTGCCGCCGACCACTTCGCCACACCCCACGCGCCGCCGCGCCGAGCCCACGCCGTACGTCGACCTGACGCGGGCGGAGTGGAGCGCGCTGCGCGACCGCACGCCCCTGCCGCTCACCGCGGACGAGGTCGAGCGGCTGCGCGGACTCGGTGACGTCATCGACCTGGACGAGGTGATCGACGTCTACCTGCCGCTGTCCCGGCTGCTCAACCTCTACGTCGGCGCCAGCCACGGCCTCCGCGGCGCGGTCAACACCTTCCTCGACGACACCGGCGACGGCCACGGCTCGCAGACCGGCACGCCCTTCGTCATCGGGGTCGCCGGCAGCGTCGCGGTCGGCAAGTCCACCACCGCGCGCATCCTCCAGGCGCTGCTCGCCCGCTGGCCGGAGCACCCCCGGGTGGAACTGGTCACCACCGACGGCTTCCTGCTGCCCAAGGCCGAGCTCCAGCGTCGCGGGCTGATGTCCCGCAAGGGCTTCCCCGAGTCGTACGACCGGCGTGCCCTGACCCGGTTCGTGGCCGATGTGAAGGCCGGCAAGGACGAGGTGCGCGCGCCCGTCTACTCGCACCTGATCTACGACATCGTGCCCGGCGAGGAACTGGTCGTACGGCGGCCCGACATCCTCATCGTCGAGGGCCTGAACGTCCTGCAGCCCGCGCTGCCCGGCAAGGACGGCCGCACCCGGGTCGCGCTCGCCGACTACTTCGACTTCAGCGTGTACGTGGACGCGCGCACCGAGGACATCGAGCAGTGGTACCTGGCGCGCTTCCGCAAGCTGCGCGAGACGGCCTTCCAGAACCCCCTGTCGTACTTCCACCGCTACACCGAGGTCTCCGAGGAGGAGGCCATGGAGTACGGCCGGCACACCTGGCGCGCCATCAACCAGCCGAACCTGGTGCAGAACGTGCTCCCGACCCGCGGCCGGGCCACGCTGATCCTGCGCAAGGGCCCCGACCACAAGGTGCAGAAGCTCTCACTGCGCAAGCTGTAGGGCCGCTTCCCGCTCTTCGGGGATAGCCTGCCCGCGTGCTGCATCTGAGGATGATCGTCCCGGCCGGGCGGACCGACGACGTCGTGGCCCTGATCGAACGGACCGTGGGCACCGCCCACGTCGCGGTGCTGACGGGTGCCGCGCGCGATCCGAGCGGAGACCTCGTCCTGTGCGATGTGGCCCGCGAGGCGGGCGACGAGCTGCTGCGGGGCCTTCGGGAGCTGGGGATCGCCGACACCGGCTCGATCGCGGTGGAGCACGTCGACCTGTCCCTGTCGCGCCGTGCGGAGCGGGCCGAGGAGGAGGCACCCGGCGAGGGCGCGGACGCGGTGCTGTGGGAGTCGCTCACCGAGGCGACGCACGAGGAGTCCACCCTCACCGTCACCTATCTGGCGTTCCTGTCGCTGGCGACGATGCTGGCGGCCTGCGGGGTCATGCTGGACAGCGCGATCCTGATCGTCGGCGCGATGGTGGTCGGCCCTGAGTTCGGGCCCCTGGCGGGGGTGTGCACCGGTCTGGTCCAGCGCCAGTGGCGGCTGGCGCGGCGCTCCCTGGTGGCACTCCTGGTGGGCTTCCCGGTGGCGATGGTGCTCACCGGCGGCTTCACCTATCTGATGGACGCGCTCGGGGTCTTCGGCGTCGACGACTTCACCAAGCCGCATCCGTCCACCGGGTTCATCTGGCAGCCGGACGCGAGCTCCTTCGTGGTGGCCTTCCTCGCCGGGATCGCCGGGATCCTCTCGCTGACCTCGTCCAAGTCCGGGGCCCTGGTCGGCGTGGCCATCTCCGTGACGACCGTGCCGGCCGCCGCCAACGCCGCGCTCGCCCTGTCCTACGGGGACTACCGCGAGCTGTGGGGGTCCTCGGTGCAGCTGGGCGTGAACCTGGCGGGCATCGTCATCGCGGGCGTGCTGACGCTGCTCGCCCAGAAGGGGTTCTGGGCGATGCAGCGCAGGCGGCGTGCGGGGGCGGGGGCGGGGGCCGGGGCGGGGGCGGGGGCGCTGTAGGCCCCGCCGGCCCGGACCGTGCCGTCCTAGCCGAGCGCGGACTTCACGACGTCGGCGAGCCGGCCGGCCACGGAGCGGGCGTGGTCGATGTCGGCGGCCTCGACCATGACCCGGACCAGCGGCTCGGTGCCCGAGGAGCGCAGCAGCACGCGGCCGGTGGTGCCCAGCTCGGTCTCGGCCTCGGCCACGGCGGCGGCCAGCTCGGGCGAGGACCCGACGCGGTTCTTGTCGACGTCCCGGACGTTGATCAGGACCTGCGGCAGCCGCTCCATGACGCCGGCCAGGTCGGCCAGCGTGCGGCCGGTGGCGGCGACCCGGGCGGCCAGCATGAGGCCGGTGAGGGTGCCGTCGCCGGTCGTGGCGTGGTCGAGGATGATCACGTGCCCGGACTGCTCGCCGCCGAGCGCGTAGCCGTGCTCCTTCATGGACTCCAGCACATAGCGGTCGCCCACGGCGGTCTGCACGAGGTCGATGCCCTCGCGCTCCATGGCGAGCTTGAAGCCCAGGTTGGACATGACGGTGGCGACGACGGTGTTCTTCCGCAGCCGGTCCGCCTCGCGCATGGCGAGCGCCAGAACGGCCAGGATCTGGTCGCCGTCCACCTCGTTGCCCTGGTGGTCCACGGCCAGGCAGCGGTCGGCGTCGCCGTCGTGGGCGATGCCGAGGTCCGCGCCGTGGTCGGTGACGGCGGCCTTGATCAGGTCCAGGTGGGTGGAGCCGCAGCCGTCGTTGATGTTGAGGCCGTCCGGCTGGGCGCCGATGGTGACCACCTCCGCCCCGGCGCGGGCGAAGGCCTCGGGGGAGACGCGGGCGGCGGCGCCGTGCGCCTCGTCCAGAACGATCTTCAGGCCGTCCAGGCGGTTGGGCAGGACGCCGATCAGATGGGCGACGTACTGGTCGAAGCCCTCGTCGTAGTCGCGCACACGGCCCACGCCGGCACCGGTCGGGCGGTCCCAGGGGGCGCCGGTGCGGTGCTCCTCGTAGACGGCCTCGATACGGTTCTCGAGCTCGTCCGCCAGCTTGTGGCCGCCCCGGGCGAAAAACTTGATCCCGTTGTCGGGCATCGCGTTGTGGCTCGCGGAGAGCATCACGCCCAGGTCCGCGCCGAGCGCGCCGGTGAGATAGGCCACGGCCGGGGTCGGCAGCACGCCCACCCGCAGCACGTCGACGCCCGCGCTGGCGAGCCCCGCCACCACGGCGGCCTCCAGGAACTCTCCGGACGCCCGCGGGTCCCGTCCCACCACGGCCACCGGCTTGTGGCCCTCGAACGTCCCCGCCTCGGCGAGCACATGCGCCGCCGCGACCGACAGTCCGAGCGCCAGCTCGGCCGTCAGATCGGCGTTCGCGACGCCGCGCACACCGTCCGTACCGAAGAGTCGTCCCACAGTCTTTCCTCCGAGATGTTGCCGTGCGTCGCCCCGCGTTCGTTCAACGGGCGTTCATCCGGTTATACGCCTATACCCCCCGGAATGCGTACGCCCCGGAGACACACAAAGTGCCTCCGGGGCGTACGTGCAGAGCAGCGCGCGCGTGGTGATTAGCGCTTGCTGTACTGCGGCGCCTTGCGGGCCTTCTTCAGACCGGCCTTCTTGCGCTCGATCTCGCGAGCGTCGCGGGTCAGGAAGCCGGCCTTCTTGAGCGGGCCGCGGTTGTTGTCGACGTCCGCCTCGTTCAGCGCGCGGGCGACGCCCAGGCGCAGCGCACCGGCCTGGCCGGAGATGCCGCCGCCGTTGATGCGGGCGATGACGTCGTAACGGCCGTCGAGCTCGAGGATCTTGAACGGCTCGTTGACTTCCTGCTGGTGCACCTTGTTGGGGAAGTACTCCTCAAGGGTGCGACCGTTGATCGTCCACTTGCCGGAGCCCGGGATGATCCGGACGCGGGCGACGGACTCCTTGCGGCGGCCCGTACCGGCGGCCGGCTGGGGCTCGCCGAAGCGGGAGGCGAGGGACTCGGAGGTGTACTCCTCCGGGATCTCGATGGTCTCCACGATCTCGCCGTCTTCGACGAGAGGGGTCTCAGGGGTGGTCTCGGCCACGATGCTCCTCAGATGCTTTCTGTGTCGGTGGTGGCCGGGACTAGCCCTGCGCGACCTGGCTGATCTCGAACGGAACCGGCTGCTGGGCGCCGTGCGGGTGCTCGGCACCCGCGTACACCTTCAGCTTCGAGAGCATCTGGCGGCCCAGGCTGTTCTTGGGCAGCATGCCCTTGACGGCCTTCTCGATGGCCTTCTCGGGGTTCTTGTCGAGCAGCTCGTCGTAGCGGACGGAACGCAGACCGCCCGGGAAGCCCGAGTGGCGGTAGGCGAGCTTCTGCTGCTTCTTGTTGCCGGAGAGGTGCACCTTGTCGGCGTTGATGATGATGACGAAGTCACCAGTGTCGACATGGGGCGCGTACACGGGCTTGTGCTTGCCCCGGAGGAGGGACGCGGCCTGGGACGCCAGACGGCCCAGGACGACGTCCTGCGCGTCAATGACGTGCCACTGGCGCTGGACATCGCCGGGCTTGGGGCTGAACGTACGCACGGTCGTAGCCTTCGCTTCTTCAGTGAGTGGGTCCTGACAAGGCCACCCGGACGATCACGACAGCCCTGTCGCCTGCGGCGACGCATACCGCGGGGCGAACGCTGGTCATCGGCCCGGTGGACCGGCGTAGCGGCCTCTCACGTGAGAACGAGCAAGCCAATACGCATAACGAACCTGCAGAATACCCGCGGTCTGCTGTTCGGGTCAAAACAGCCGGCGCGGGGCGTGCCCGCACCGGCCGCCGCCGGAGCCGCCGCAGGTGCGGGGGCTACCGCTCCCGCACCACTCGCGTCTCGTCCCACACCGGCTCCGGCACCTCCCGGACCACCCCGTCCGCGCCGAAGACCAGGTACCGGTCGAAGCTGCGGGCGAACCAGCGGTCGTGCGTCACCGCGAGCACGGTCCCGTCGAACGCCTCCAGCCCCTCCTGGAGGGCCTCCGCCGACTCCAGGTCCAGGTTGTCCGTCGGCTCGTCCAGCAGCAGTGCCGTCGCCCCGGCCTGCTCCAGCAGCAGGATCTGGAAACGCGCCTGCTGCCCGCCCGACAGCTGGTCGAAGCGCTGGTCGCCCTGCCGGTCGAGCTCGTAGCGCCGCAGGGCCGACATCGCCTTGCCGCGGTCGCGGGCGTGCTCCGTCCACAGGATGTCGACGAGAGTGCGGCCCATCAGCTCCGGGTGCGCGTGCGTCTGGGCGAAGTGCCCCGGCACGACCCTCGCGCCCAGCTTCCACTCCCCCGTGTGCCGGACGCCGGGGTCCCCCGCCAGCAGCCGCAGGAAGTGCGACTTGCCCGATCCGTTCGAGCCCAGGACGGCCACCCGCTCCCCGTAGAAGACCTCCAGGTCGAACGGCTTCATCAGCCCGGTGAGCTCCAGCCGTGCGCAGGTGACGGCCCGCACGCCGGTGCGGCCGCCGGACAGCCGCATGCGGATGTCCTGCTCGCGCGGCGGCTCCTGCGGCGGCCCCGCCTCCTCGAACTTCCGCAGCCGGGTCTGCGCGGCACGATAGCGGGAGGCCATGTCGGGACTGATCGCCGCCTGCTGGCGGAGCGTCAGCACGAGCTTCTTCAGCCGGGCGTGCTCCTCGTCCCAGCGCCGCCGCAGCTCCTCGAAGCGGGCGAACCGCTCCCGCCGCGCCTCGTGGTACGTGGCGAAGCCCCCGCCGTGCACCCACACGTCCGAGCCGGCCGGCCCCGGCTCCACGCTGACGATCTTCTCGGCGGAGCGGGCCAGCAGCTCCCGGTCGTGGGAGACGAACAGCACGGTCTTCCTGGTCTGCCCCAGCTGCTCCTCCAGCCAGCGCTTGCCGGGGACGTCGAGGTAGTTGTCCGGCTCGTCCAGCAGCAGCACCTGGTCGGTGCCGCGCAGCAGCGCCTCCAGCACCAGCCGCTTCTGCTCGCCGCCCGACAGCGTCCGCACCTCACGCCACTGGGCCCGCTCGTACGGAACCCCCAGCGCGGCCATCGTGCACATGTCCCAGACCGTCTCGGCCTCGTAGCCGCGGGCCTCGGCCCAGTCGCTGAGCGCTTGCGCGTAGGCCAGCTGGGCGGCCTCGTCGTCCTGCGCCATGATCTCCAGCTCGGCCGCGTCGACGGCCGCGGCGGCCTCGCGGATCCGCGGCGGCGCCACGGACACCAGCAGGTCCCGCACGGTGCGGTCGTCCCGTACCGAGCCGACGAACTGCGGCATGACACCGAGTCCGCCGCTGACCGTCACCGTGCCGCCGTGCGGCTTCAACTCACCGGAGATCAGCCGCAGGAGAGTCGTCTTGCCGGCGCCGTTCGCCCCGACGAGGGCCACCGCGGCGCCCTCGCCCACCCGGAACGAGACGTCGCCCAGCAACACCCGGCCGTCCGGCAGGTAATACTCCAGATGCGCAACGTCCACATGTCCCATGCCGTGGATTCTCGTAGCCCGGTCGCCCGCCGCCAAACTGGTTTTCCCCTCTATAGAATCCGCGCCATGACTGACGGGCCGCAGCAGCCGTATCACCCGAACGAAGGATGGACCGCACCGCCGGGACAGCAGGGCGCGCCGGAGGGCACCGGTGACCGGCGCCAGGTGCTCCGCGGCCAGATCGTCGGCGGCCCCGACCACCAGCCGCAGCGGCCGGCCTGGACGCCGCCCGCCGACTGGTCGCCGCCCGTGCCCGGTCAGGGCACCCGCGGTCCTTCGCAGCCGCAGTCCACGCCGCCCGCCGGCAACGAGCCCGACTGGTCGGCGCTCGCCGACGAGGCGGAGGCCGGGGCGCGCCGCCGCCGGCTGCTCCTTATAGGCGGCGGCGTCCTCGCCGTCGCCGCCGTCGCCGGGATCGTCGCCACCGCGGTGGTCACCTCCGGCAGCCCCGAGCCCTCCCCCACCGAGACCGCCTCCGCGCCCGCCTCCGAGGTCGCGCTGCCGCCCGAGCCCTCCTTCTCCGAGGTCTCCCCCGGCCCGACGTACGGCCCGCTCGACTTCCTGTCCACCGCGGCCAAGGACACCGCCCCGCTCGCCGTGGGCACCCTCTTCCCCGGGAAGAAGCTGGACTGGGTGGACGGCCGCACCTACACCAAGACCCGCTCCGCCGAGAACCGCGACTGCGCCGCCGGCGCCACCGGCTCGCTCTCGGCCGCCCTCTCCGGCAGCGGCTGCACCCGGATGATGCGGGTGACCTACACCCGCGGCGGCTCCGCGGTCACCGTCGGCGTGGCCGTCTTCAAGGACGCGGCCTCCGCCAAGAAGCTGGCCAGGACCAACAAGTTCGTGCGCCCGCTGGGCGGCGGCGGGGTCGGCGACTTCTGCCACGCGGTGGCCTGCTGGTCCAAGTCCGGTGCCGTGGGCCGCTACGCCTACTTCACCATCTCCGGCCCGAAGAACGGCACCGCGGCGACCAGCTCCGACACCGCCTCCCGCCAGGCCGGCCAGGACGGCTTCAACTACGCCTTCAACCGCATCGTCCAGCGCGGCAAAGAGCAGGCCGACGCCGCCATGGCCGCCGCGGCCGCCTCGCCGGCCAACTGACCCCACGCGACCCGACCGGAACGGCATGCCCTCCCTGCGTACGCTGCTGACCCTGCCCCGAGTGCTCCGCCACGGCACCGCCGTCGGGGCCGGCCTGCCGCCGGACGAGGCCGTCGTCCTGGACGTGCCGGACGTCGCGCTGCGCACCGCCCTCGCCGCGGCGGGCACCGGCGACCACGCTCCCGCCCGGGAGCTGCTGTCCGCCACGCGCCTGGGCTGCCAGTGGGAGCAGCGGGACGTGTACGTCTCCGAACTGGCCCAGTTCGCCCTGCACAACCCCGGCTGGCTGGACGCCTGGCTCGCCGCTGCCCCCGAGGACCCGGACGCGGCGCTGGTCAGGGCCGACCTGCGCATCCACCAGGCCTGGGAGATACGCAGCGGCGCCCGCGCCGCGGAGGTCTCGCCCGAGCAGTTCAAGGCCTTCTTCGCGCTGCTCAAGGACGCCGTGCCGGTGATCGGCGCCGCCGCCGAGCTCAACCCCGCCGACCCCGTGCCGTGGCGCATCGCCCTCACCCACGCACGCGGTATGCAGTCCTCCCGGGAGATCTTCGACGCGTACTGGACCGAGGCCGTGGAGCGCGCCCCGCACCACTACGGCTGCCACGCCTCCGCCCTGCAGTACCTGTGCGCCAAGTGGTACGGCACCCACCGCGAGATGTTCGACTTCGCGGAGCAGGCCGCCGAGGAGGCCCTGCCCGGTTCGAAGATCAACGCGCTGCCGCTGCTCGCCGCCGTCGAGTACGAGATCGTCGCGGGCGGGCCCGCCGCCGACGACCCGTCCGGTGCGGACTCCATCCCGCCGCACCGTGTCGCCGCCGCCGTCGACCGGGCCCTGGAGCTGTCCGGCTGGTACGACCCCGGTGACCCGGAGGCGGCCGGGTTCCGCAACCACCTCGTGCTGATGCTGGTGCGCGCGGGCCGCTGGGAGGAGGCGCTGCGCGTCTTCCGCGCCATCGGCGTGCACGCCACCAGCTTCCCGTGGGCCCACCTGGGCGGGGACCCGCGCCGGCACTTCCTCGACGTCCGGACGGGGGTGCGCGTGCAGGTCGCCACCCGCACCCCGTTCTTCGGTGCCCCGCCCGCGGTCCCCGTCCCGGCCGGCGCTCCCGACTGGGCGCCGCGCAGCCTGGCGGTGGCCTCCGCGCCGCTCACCGCCGTCGCCCAGGCCGCGCTGCTGTGCCGGACCGGGCTGCGGCTGGCCCCGGCGGGAGCGGCCTTCACCCACGTGGAGCTGACCGGGGAGGGCAGCCTGGCGGGGGCGGTCGACCTCTTCACGACGGGCGAGAAGTGGCCCGCCGTCGTCCTGCAGCGCTCGGGCGACCGGTACGGCATCACGCTGTACGCCAAGGGCAGGAAGCTCGCCGGCCACGAATGGGCACCGGGCGCGCCCGTGCCCTCCCTGGAGACCGCGGGCGCGACGGCCGCCGCCCTCGCCGCCGCCTATGGCGTCGCCGACGCGCGCCCCCTCACGGCGCTGCTGCGCGCCATGGACGCCCCCGGACGGCGGCTGGCGGACACCGTGGCGGCACTGGGCCTGCCAGCGCTGCCGGAGGGCTTCGGGGAGCGCTCCGCCACCCTCGACGGGGTGCCCGGAGCCCGGGTGCTCGCCCCGCGCGGCTTCCTCTCCGGCGTCAGGGACACCCTCACCACGGAGGACGGCGCGATGCCGCTCCCGCCGCGGGGCACCCCGGTGCGCTTCCCCGCCCGCTGGTGGGCGATGCGCGCGCTGTATCTGCTGCTGCTCGCCCCGGCCGCCTGCTTCTCCTGGTGGGGTGCCTTCCACGACCGGCTCCGCCCCGTCCCCCTGGCGCTGACCACGCTGGGCTCGGGGTACGTCCTCACCCAGGTGGTCGCGGCGTTGCGCCGCCGGGGGTGAGCGGCCCGGGCCTCAGGCCCGCGGCAGCGGCAGGCTCCGCATGTTGCGGGCCTCACGGCTGCGCGCCGCCAGCAACTCGTCCGCCGGGTAGCCGACCTCCTCCAGGGTCAGCCCGTGCGGCCGCACCACGTTGACCGCCGAGTGCCGCACCCGTCCCGCGAGGACCTCCCCGGGGAAGCCGACCGCCCGGTGGCCGTCGCCGACCAGCAGCATCGCCCCGACCAGGGCGCGCACCATGTTGTGGCAGAAGGCGTCCGCCCGCACCGTCGCCACGGCGAGCCCGGAGGCGTCCCGCTCCCAGCGCAGCTCCAGGAGGGTGCGGATCGTCGTCGCCCCCTCCCGCTTCTTGCAGTAGGCCGCGAAGTCGTGCTCCCCGAGGAGCTTGTCCGCCGCCGTGTTCATGAGGTCGACGTCCACCGGCCGGTCGTGCCACAGCACGTGCCCCCGCAGCAGCGGATCCACCCCGCCCTGGTGGTCGCCGACCCGGTAGGCGTAGCGGCGCCAGATCGCGGAGAAGCGCGCGTTGAAGCCCGCCGGGGCCTGCGACACCTTCCACACCCGTACGTCCCAGGGCAGCCGCCCGGCCAGCCGGCGGAGCAGCTTGTCGCCCTCCCGGGCCCACACGTCCTCCGGCAGGTCCACATGGGCCACCTGCCCGCGGGCGTGCACACCCGCGTCCGTGCGCCCGGCGACGGTCAGTTCGACCGGATCGGGCAGCCGCAGCACGGTCTGCAGGGCCGACTCCAGCTCCCCCTGCACGGTCCGCCTGCTGCGCTGCTTCGCCCAGCCCGAGAACTCCGCCCCGTCATAGGCCAGGTCCAGCCGTACCCGGACGAGACCGGGCTCCACCTCATCGCTCACGCTCACCCGCAGATCCTCTCAAACACGCGGACGGGCCCGCCCCCAGCGATCTGGGTGCGGGCCCGTCCGGTCAGGACGTCAGGCGTCCTTGGACTCCTCGGCCGGAGCCTCGGTGGCCTCGGCCTTGTCCTCGACCTCGGCCGGAGCCTCGGTCTTGGCCTCGGCCTCCTTGACCGCGCGCTTGGTCGCGGCCTCCGCCTCGCCCGTGGCCTGCTGGGCCACGGTCAGCGCCTCCACCAGCTCGATGACCGCCATCGGCGCGTTGTCGCCGCGACGGTTACCGATCTTGGTGATGCGGGTGTAACCACCCGGGCGGTTCTCGTACCGCGGGGCGATCTCGGTGAAGAGCGTGTGGACGACGCCCTTGTCCGTGATCGTCTGCAGCACCAGGCGACGGTTGTGGATGTCGCCCTTCTTCGCCTTGGTGATCAGGCGCTCCGCGACCGGACGCAGACGGCGCGCCTTGGCCTCGGTGGTGGTGATGCGACCGTGCTCGAACAGCGACTTCGCGAGGTTCGCGAGAAGCAGACGCTCGTGCGCGGCGCTGCCGCCCAGACGGGCACCCTTGGCGGGCTTCGGCATGGTGTTTCTCCTCAGATCTGCACCGGCCGTGTCAGGTACCGGTGTCAGGACCCTCCAGGCGGACGCCTGGAGGCAGTCGGATCAGTACTGCTCGGTCTCGACGAAGCCGGCGTCGGCGTCGTCGTCCGCACCGAAGGTGTCGGCGGCGGAGGTCGGGTCGAATCCGGGCGGGCTGTCCTTCAGGGCCAGGCCCATGCCGGCCAGCTTCGCCTTGACCTCGTCGATCGACTTCGCACCGAAGTTGCGGATGTCGAGCAGGTCGGCCTCGGAGCGCGCGACGAGCTCACCCACGGAGTGGATGCCCTCGCGCTTGAGGCAGTTGTAGGAGCGGACGGTGAGCTCGAGCTCCTCGATCGGGAGCGCGAGGTCCGCCGCGAGGGCGGCGTCCGTCGGGGACGGGCCCATGTCGATGCCCTCGGCGTCGACGTTCAGCTCGCGGGCGAGACCGAACAGCTCGACGAGGGTCTTGCCGGCCGAGGCCACGGCGTCACGGGGACGCATCGCGGGCTTGGTCTCGACGTCGACGATCAGCTTGTCGAAGTCGGTGCGCTGCTCGACACGGGTCGCCTCGACCTTGTAGCTGACCTTGAGCACCGGGCTGTAGATGGAGTCGACCGGGATGCGGCCGATCTCCTGGCCCTGCTGCTTGTTCTGGACGGCGGAGACGTAGCCGCGACCGCGCTCGACGGTCAGCTCCATCTCCAGCTTGCCCTTGCCGTTCAGGGTGGCCAGGACGAGGTCGGGGTTGTGCACCTCGACACCGGCCGGGGGCGCGATGTCGGCGGCGGTGACCACACCCGGGCCCTGCTTGCGCAGGTACATCACGACCGGCTCGTCGTGCTCCGAGGAGACGACCAGGGACTTGATGTTGAGGATGAGGTCGGTGACGTCCTCCTTGACACCCGGCACGGTGGTGAACTCGTGCAGGACGCCGTCGATCCGGACGCTGGTGACAGCGGCACCGGGGATCGACGAGAGGAGAGTGCGGCGGAGCGAGTTGCCGAGGGTGTAGCCGAAGCCCGGCTCCAGCGGCTCGATCACGAACCGGGAACGGAACTCGTCGACGACCTCTTCGGTCAACGAAGGGCGCTGAGCGATCAGCATGAGGTAATGCCTCCAGTCTTCGGCACCCACTATTTGATGCCGAGGCTTCAAGGGTACGGGCGGTGCGGCGCCAGAAGCGCCGCACCGCCCGGGACCGTGAGCCCTGCTACTTCGAGTAGAGCTCGACGATCAGCTGCTCCTGCACCTGGGTGTCGATCACCGGGCGCTCGGGCAGGTTGTGCACGAGGATCCGCAGACGCGAGGGGATCGCCTCCAGCCAGGCCGGGACGGTCCTCTCGCCGGCCTCCCCCTGGGCCACCGCGAACGGCGTCAGGTTACGGGAGGACTGGCGGACCTCGACGATGTCGTTCGCGACGACACGGGCCGACGGGATGTCGATCTTGACGCCGTTCACGAGGAAGTGGCCGTGACGGACCAGCTGCCGCGCATGATCACGCGACTTGGCGAAGCCCGCCCGGTAGACCACGTTGTCCAGCCGGGACTCGAGGATGCGGAGCAGGTTCTCACCGGTCTTGCCGGTCCTGCGGTTCGCCTCCTCGTAGTACCCGCGGAACTGCTTCTCAAGGACACCGTAGATGCGCGCGCACTTCTGCTTCTCGCGCATCTGCAACAGGTACTCGCTGTCCTTGGTGCGCCCGCGTCCGTGCTCACCCGGGGGGTAAGGACGGATCTCGATCGGGCACTTCGCGCTCTCGCACTTGCTCCCCTTGAGGAAGAGCTTCTGCTTCTCCCGACGGCAACGCTTGCAGTCGGCCCCGGTGTAACGCGCCATTCCTGTTTGTCTCCTACCTGCTCAGCGGATTGCTGATCAGACGCGCCGGCGCTTCGGCGGGCGGCATCCGTTGTGCGGGGTCGGAGTGACGTCCTGGATCGAGCCGACCTCGAGGCCGGTGGCCTGGAGGGAGCGGATCGCGGTCTCACGGCCGGAGCCGGGGCCCTTGACGAACACATCGACCTTGCGCATGCCGTGCTCCTGCGCGCGGCGGGCGGCCGACTCGGCGGCCATCTGCGCGGCGAACGGGGTCGACTTGCGCGAGCCCTTGAAGCCGACGTGGCCGGCAGAGGCCCAGGAGATCACGTTGCCGGACGGGTCCGTGATCGAAACGATGGTGTTGTTGAACGTGCTCTTGATGTGGGCGTGCCCATGAGCGACGTTCTTCTTCTCCTTGCGGCGCACCTTCTTGGCGCCGGCCTGACGGCCCTTCGGAGGCATATGTGGTTACTCCCGGTGGAGGTGGTCGGTCCTACAGCGAAGACCGCTGACGAGCGTCCGCTGAGGACTACTTCTTGCCCGGCTTCTTCTTGCCGGCGATGGCGCGACGCGGGCCCTTGCGGGTGCGGGCGTTGGTGTGGGTCCGCTGACCGTGGACCGGCAGGCCGCGGCGGTGGCGCAGGCCCTGGTAGCAGCCGATCTCGACCTTGCGGCGGATGTCCGCCTGGATCTCGCGACGGAGGTCACCCTCGGTCTTGATGTTGGCGTCCACGTACTCGCGGATCTTGACGAGGTCCTCTTCGTCCAGGTCGCGAACGCGGGTGTTCGGGTTCACGCCGGTGGCGGCGAGGGTCTCCTTGGCCAGGGTGCGGCCGATGCCGAAGACGTAGGTGAGGGCGACTTCCACGCGCTTTTCGCGCGGGATGTCAACACCTGAAACGCGTGCCATTCAATGGCTCCTGTTGGTGTTGGGGGTCTTCCGCAACGCCGCTCCTGGCCGCCGTACGAGGTACGGACCAGGTCCCCGGCCCCCGCCGGAGGTGTCGTCAGCCGGACGGATCCGGCCCGACGGGCGCTGCGTATGTACGTGAGTTGCTCGCGTCGCGAGAAGAACTGCGAGGTGCAGGTCGGCGTGCGTCAGCCCTGGCGCTGCTTGTGGCGCAGGTTGTCGCAGATGACCATGACCCGGCCGTGACGGCGGATCACCTTGCACTTGTCGCAGATCTTCTTGACGCTCGGCTTGACCTTCATGGGATGTCAGGTTCTCCGGGTCGTGAGATCTACTTGTAGCGGTAGACGATCCGTCCGCGCGTGAGGTCGTAGGGAGACAACTCCACAACGACCCGGTCATCGGGGAGGATGCGGATGTAGTGCATGCGCATCTTGCCGCTGATGTGCGCGAGGACCTTGTGACCGTTCTGCAGCTCCACCTTGAACATAGCGTTCGGCAGAGACTCGATCACGGTGCCCTCGATTTCGATGGCGCCTTGCTTCTTGGCCATGTCCTGCTTTCGGGATCGGCTACCTTGATCGGCTTTTGGCATGCCTGAAGGCATACGCGAGCCGACGTGACAGTCTACGTCAGCCGTTCCTGAAAGACGAATCCGGGGTGTATGCCCCCGAAAGATGATCGTTAAGCGGCCCCGAGGGGGGCGCTCAGGCGAGCGGGTCCGGCGCGGCCGTGATCCCGTACTCCGCCAGCTTGGCCTTGCCGCCGTCGAGGGCGGTCAGGACCAGCGGTCCCTCCTCGGTCAGCGCGACGGAGTGCTCCCAGTGGGAGGACCAGGTGCCGTCGTCGGTCTTGACCGTCCACTCGTCCTCGAGGACATGGGTGAGCGGGGTGCCCAGGCTGACCATCGGCTCGATCGCGAGGCAGAGGCCCGGCACCAGCCGGGGACCCTTGCCGCGCTTGCGCGAGACGTAGTTCAGCAGGTGGGGGTCCATGTGCATCTGCGAGCCGATGCCGTGACCGCCGTACTCCTCGATGATCCCGTACTTGCCGCCGCCGGGCTTGGGCTGCCGGCGGATGTAGGTCTCGATGGCACGGGAGATGTCCACCAGCCGGTCGCCCTTGCGGAAGGCGGCGATGCCGGCCCACATGGACTCCTCGGTGACCCGGCTGAGCTCGATCAGCTCCGGAGCGTGACCGCCGCCCACGAAGGCGGTGTAGGCGGCGTCGCCGTGCCAGCCGTCGACGATCGCCCCGCAGTCGATGGAGATGACGTCGCCGTCCTTCAGGACGGTCGCGGTGTCCGGGATGCCGTGGACGACGACGTCGTTCACGGAGGTGCAGATCGTGGCGGGGAAGCCGCCGTAGCCCAGGAAGTTCGACTTGGCCCCGTGGTCGGCCAGGACCTTGCGGGCGACGTCGTCGAGATCCTTGGTGGTGGCCCCGGGGACGGCCGCCTCGCGGGTGGCCTCGTGGATGGCGGCGACGACCAGACCCGCCGCGCGCATCTTCGCGATCTGCTCGGGGTTCTTGATCTCCACCATCGGCTCTCGCCTTCCTTCGTCCACCGGATTACCTCAACGGTACGGCCGCGGCGTCCTCGGGGACACCGCGGCCGTAACGGTCACACGTGCGTTCAGGCGGCGCTGTCGCCCGTGTCCTTCTTGTCGTGCAGCGCGTCCATCGCCCGCTTGGTCACCTCGGCGACCTTGCCCAGGGCCGAGATGGTGCGCACCAGGCCCTGCTGCTTGTAGTAGTCGATGATCGGCTCGGTCTTGCTGTGGTACTCCTCCAGCCGGACTCGCACCTTTTCCTCGGTGTCGTCCGACCGCTGGTACAGCTCACCACCGCACTCGTCGCACACGCCCTCGACCGCCGGAGGCCTGTAGGCCACGTGGAAGACATGGCCGCCGTCCTTGCGGCACAGCCGGCGACCGGCGATCCGCTTGACGACCTCTTCCTCGGGGACCTCCAGGTCCAGGACGGCGTCCAGCGCTATCCCGGTCTCGGCGAGGATCTTGTCGAGCGCCTGGGCCTGGCCCACGTTCCGCGGGAAGCCGTCGAGCAGGAAGCCGTTCCCGGCGTCCGGCTGCAGCATGCGGTCCTTGGCCATGCCGATGGTGATCTCGTCGGGGACCAGCCGTCCGGCATCGGTGTACTCCCGGGCCTTGAGGCCCAGCTCCGTGCCCTGGCTGATGTTCGCCCGGAAGAGGTCGCCCGTGGAGATGTGCGGGATCGACAAGTTCCTGGCAAGGTACGCGGCCTGCGTACCCTTGCCGGCCCCGGGAGGCCCGACGAGGACGATGCGCATCAGCGGAGGAACCCTTCGTAGTTACGCTGCTGAAGCTGGCTCTCGATCTGCTTCACGGTCTCCAGGCCGACACCCACGATGATCAGGATGCTCGTCCCGCCGAACGGGAAGTTCTGGTTCGCGTTGAACAGCACCAGCGCCACGGTGGGCACCAGGGCGATCAGACCCAGGTACATCGCGCCCGGCCACGTGATGCGGTTGAGCACGTAGCTGAGGTACTCCGCGGTGGGACGACCAGCCCGGATGCCCGGGATGAACCCACCATACTTCTTCATGTTGTCCGCGACTTCTTCGGGGTTGAAGGAGATGGCCACGTAGAAGAAGGCAAAGAAGACAATCAGCAGGAAATACGCGGTGATGTAGATCGGGTGGTCGCCCTTGACCAGGTTGTCCCTGACCCAGTTTGCCCAGGTAGACGTGGATCCACTGAACTGGACGACCAGTGACGGGATGTACAGGAGCGATGACGCGAAGATGACGGGAATCACACCCGCCTGGTTCACCTTCAGCGGGATGTAGGTGGACGTGCCGCCGTAGGAACGACGGCCGATCATGCGCTTCGCGTACTGCACGGGGATGCGGCGCTGTGCCTGCTCGACGAAGACGACCAGGGCGACCATCGCCAGACCCACGAGGATCACGGCCCCGAACTCGACCCAGCCGCCGCCGATGTTGCCGGACTTCTTGATCGCCCACAGGGCGCCGGGGAAGCCGGCCGCGATCGACAGGAACATCAGGATCGACATGCCGTTGCCGATGCCGCGGTCGGTGATCAGCTCACCCAGCCACATGATCAGCGCGGTGCCCGCGGTCATCGTGATGACCATCGTGATCGTCGTGAAGATCGACTGGTCCGGAACGATGTTGAACCGGTCGGGACACTGCTGGAAGAGGCTGCCGGAGCGGGCGGTGGCCACCAGGCCGGTGCCCTGCAGGACCGCGAGCGCCACGGTGAGGTAGCGCGTGTACTGCGTGATCTTCGTCTGGCCGGCCTGGCCCTCCTTCTTGAGGGCTTCCAGGCGGGGGATGACCACGGTCAGCAGCTGCAGGATGATGCTCGCGGTGATGTACGGCATGATGCCGAGCGCGAAGATCGTGAGCTGCAGAAGCGCGCCGCCGCTGAAGAGGTTCACCAGACCGAACAGGCCCTGGTTCCCCCCGACCGCCTTGATGCAGGAGTTGACCACCTGGTAGTCGACCCCGGGGACCGGGATGTGTGCTCCCAGCCGGAACAGCACCATGATGCCCAGCGTGAACAGCAGCTTCTTGCGCAGGTCGGGCGTCCTGAACGCCCGGGCGAACGCGGTGAGCACGGTGCCTCCTGCGCCCCCCGCCTCTTCGGCGGGAGGTGACGGTGTTGAAAGCTACGAATGGTGGGACTGCAAAACGTATGGGGTTGCCGGACCCGCGTCAGCACACAGGCTTCGCAAGACTAGCCCGGCCCACCTTACCGGCGAGCATCCATCCCCGGAATGACCAACCGGGGATGCCCCGCACGAAAGTGCGGAACATCCCCGGCCGGGTGGGACATCACTCTCAGACGAGCTCGTTGACCGAGCCGCCCGCGGCGGTGATCTTCTCCTTGGCGGAGCCGGAGACCGCGTCAACGGTCACCTGCAGCGCCACGGAGACCTCGCCGGTGCCGAGCACCTTGACGAGCTGGTTCTTGCGCACCGCGCCCTTGGCGACCAGGTCGGCCACCGTGACCTCGCCACCCTCGGGGTAGAGCGCGGCCAGCTTGTCCAGGTTCACGACCTGGAACTCGGTGCGGAACGGGTTCTTGAAGCCCTTGAGCTTCGGCAGACGCATGTGGAGGGGCATCTGCCCACCCTCGAAGCGCTGCGGAACCTGGTAGCGGGCCTTGGTGCCCTTGGTGCCACGACCGGCCGTCTTGCCCTTGGAGGCCTCACCACGACCGACACGGGTCTTGGCGGTCTTGGCGCCCGGGGCCGGACGGAGGTTGTGGACCTTCAGCGGAGACTGCTCTCCCATGTCAGTCGACCTCCTCGACCGTGACGAGGTGGCGGACGGTGTGGACCATGCCGCGGATCTCCGGGCGGTCCTCCTTGACCACGACGTCGTTCAGCCGCTTCAGGCCGAGCGAACGCAGGGTGTCACGGTGGTTCTGCTTGCTGCCGATGTAGGACTTGACCTGCGTGACCTTGAGGCGAGCCATTACGCACCCACCCCTGCACGCGCCCGGAGCAGAGCAGCCGGGGCCACGTCCTCGAGCGGCAGACCACGACGGGCGGCGATCTCCTCGGGACGCTGCAGGCCCCTCAGCGCCTCCACCGTGGCGTGCACGATGTTGATCGCGTTGTCGGAGCCGAGCGACTTCGACAGCACGTCGTGAATGCCGGCGCACTCCAGAACGGCGCGCACCGGACCACCGGCGATCACACCCGTACCGGGGGAAGCAGGCTTGAGCAGGACGACGCCCGCGGCCTTCTCGCCCTGGATGGGGTGCGGGATGGTGCCCTGGATACGGGGGACCTTGAAGAAGTGCTTCTTGGCCTCCTCAACGCCCTTGGCGATGGCGGCCGGCACCTCCTTGGCCTTGCCGTAACCGACACCCACGGTGCCGTCACCGTCGCCCACCACGACCAGCGCGGTGAAGCTGAAGCGACGACCACCCTTCACAACCTTGGCGACGCGGTTGATCGCGACAACGCGCTCAACGTACGCGGTCTTCTCGGCGGCAGCTGCGCCGCCGTCACGGCCCTTCCGGTCCCGCCGCTCGCCGCCACCGGCACCGCCACCGCGGCGCTGGGGTCCAGCCATTGGATTACCTCTCTCTGTTTCCGCTAGCTACGGAACCGGCTCAGAAACCGAGCCCGGCTTCGCGGGCGGCGTCGGCCAGGGCGGCGATGCGCCCGGCGTACCGGTTGCCACCACGGTCGAACACGACGGTCTCGACGCCGGCGGCCTTGGCACGCTCGGCAACCAGCTGGCCGACCTTCTTCGCCTGCTCGGTCTTGTCGCCCTCGCCACCCCGGATGGAGGTGTCCAGGTGCGACGCCGAGGCCAGCGTGTGGCCCGCGATGTCGTCGATGACCTGCGCCGTGATACCCCGGTTGGAACGGGTCACGACCAGGCGCGGACGCGCCTCGGTGCCCGAGATCCGCTTGCGAACGCGGATGTGGCGACGCTTCTTGGCCGCGCCCTTGTAGGCGTTGCCCTTGGCGATCTTCACACCGTATGCCATGGCTTACTTACCCGCCTTTCCGACCTTGCGGCGGATGACTTCGCCCTCGTACTTGACGCCCTTGGCCTTGTACGGGTCGGGCTTCCGCAGCTTGCGGATGTTCGCGGCGACCTCGCCGACCTTCTGCTTGTCGATGCCCTCGACCGAGAACTTGGTGGGGGACTCGACCTTGAAGGAGATGCCCTCGGGGGCCTCGACAAGGATCGGGTGGCTGTAGCCCAGGGCGAACTCCAGGTTGGAGCCCTTCGCCTGGACGCGGTAGCCGACACCGCTGATCTCGAGCTTCTTCACGTAGCCCGCGGTCACGCCGGTGATCATGTTCGCCACCAGCGTGCGGGACAGGCCGTGCAGGGCCTTGTTCTGACGCTCGTCGTTCGGACGCGACACCTGAAGGGTGCCGTCCTCGCTCTTGACGATGTCGATCGGCGCGGCAACGGTGTGGGTCAGGGAACCCTTGGGGCCCTTCACCGAGACCGTCCGGCCATCGATGGTGACGTCCACGCCGGCGGGAACCGGGATGGGCAGCCGTCCAATTCGCGACATGGCTATACCTCCGTTTCCCGACTACCAGACGTAGGCGAGGACTTCCCCACCCACGCCCTTCTTGTTTGCCTGCTTGTCGGTGAGGAGCCCGTGGGAGGTGGAGATGATCGCCACGCCCAGGCCGCCGAGCACCTTCGGCAGGTTGGTGGACTTTGCGTAGACCCGCAGACCGGGCTTGCTGATGCGCTTGATGCCGGCGATCGAGCGCTCGCGGTTCGGCCCGAACTTCAGGTCGATGGTGAGGTTCTTGCCGACCTCGGCGTCCTCGACCTTCCAGCCCTGGATGTAACCCTCCTGCTGGAGGATCTCCGCGATGTGCGACTTGATCTTGCTGAACGGCATGGTGACCTCGTCGTGGTACGCGGAGTTCGCGTTCCGCAGACGCGTCAGCATGTCTGCGATCGGGTCAGTCATGGTCATGTGATGGCCTTAGGCCTCTCTCGCCGGGGTTTCCTATATGCGCCATCCCTCTCCCCCATAAGACTGAGGACGGGTGCGGCGCGGGGACCTACGGCGTAGTAAGACGGTCATGGGCGGCGGGCGCCCAACCCTTCTACCTTACGGTATGCAGGGCTGGGCTCCCGCCACTCATCTGCTTACCGAGAGCCCTGGTGATTACCAGGAGCTCTTGGTCACGCCCGGCAGCTCGCCGCGGTGCGCCATCTCGCGAAGGCACACACGGCACAGGCCGAACTTGCGGTACACGGAGTGCGGACGGCCGCAGCGCTGGCAGCGCGTGTAGCCACGCACGCCGAACTTGGGCTTGCGGGCGGCCTTCGCGATAAGAGCCTTCTTCGCCACGGCTCACGCCTCCTTGAACGGGAAGCCGAGGTGACGGAGGAGCGCACGGCCCTCAGCGTCGTTGGTCGCCGTGGTCACCACGGTGATGTCCATACCCCGGGTGCGGTCGATCTTGTCCTGGTCGATCTCGTGGAACATGACCTGCTCCGTGAGACCGAAGGTGTAGTTGCCACGGCCGTCGAACTGCTTCGGCGACAGACCGCGGAAGTCGCGGATGCGCGGGAGCGCGAGCGACAGCAGACGGTCCAGGAACTCCCACATGCGGTCACCGCGGAGGGTGACGTGGGCGCCGATCGGCTGACCCTCGCGCAGCTTGAACTGCGCGATGGACTTCCGGGCCTTGGTGACGGCCGGCTTCTGGCCGGTGATCGTGGTGAGGTCGCGGATGGCGCCCTCGATCAGCTTGGAGTCGCGGGCGGCGTCGCCCACACCCATGTTGACCACGATCTTGGTGAGACCCGGGATCTGCATGACGTTCTCGTACTGGAACTCGTCACGCAGCTTGCCCGCGATCTCCTCGCGGTAGCGCGTCTTCAGACGCGGCTGCACGTGCGTCGTGTCGGTGGCAGTCATCAGATGTCCTCACCGGTCCGCTTGGCAACGCGGATCTTGTTGCCCTCGTCGTCGAAGCGGAAGCCGACGCGGGTCACGACCTTCTTGCCGTCCTTCTCCACGACCAGCTGGACGTTGGAGACGTGGACGGGAGCCTCGGTCGTGATGATGCCGCCGGTCTTCGAGCCGCGAGCGGTCTGGCCGGCCTTCGTGTGCTTCTTGACCCGGTTGACACCCTCGACCAGGACGCGGTCCTCAGCCGGGTAGGCCGCGATGACCTTGCCCTGCTTGCCCTTGTCCTTACCGGTGATGACCTGGACCAGGTCGCCCTTCTTGATCTTCATCGGTTACAGCACCTCCGGCGCGAGCGAGATGATCTTCATGAACTTCTTCTCGCGCAGCTCCCGGCCCACGGGGCCGAAGATACGGGTGCCGCGGGGGTCACCGTCGTTCTTGAGGATGACGGCCGCGTTCTCGTCGAAGCGGATGTACGAACCGTCGGGACGGCGGCGCTCCTTGACGGTGCGCACGACGACCGCCTTGACGACGTCGCCCTTCTTCACGTTGCCACCGGGGATCGCGTCCTTGACGGTGGCGACGATGACGTCACCGATTCCCGCGTAGCGGCGACCGGAGCCACCGAGCACACGGATGCAAAGGATCTCCTTCGCACCAGTGTTGTCGGCGACACGCAGTCGCGACTCCTGCTGGATCACGTCTATCTCCTGATCGTCTGCCGGTTCCCTCCGGGGCGAGCCCGGAGAGCCTGGCGGAACCGTCCTGCGGGGAGCCCCCCGCAGGAATTACGTGCCGGCCGGGGCCGGGCCGCGCGCACTGGTCGCGCGGCCCGGCCGGCCGGGCGGTCTTACTTGGCCTTCTCGAGGATCTCGACGACGCGCCAGCGCTTGGTCGCGGACAGCGGCCGGGTCTCCATGAGGAGGACGCGGTCGCCGACGCCCGCGGCGTTCTGCTCGTCGTGCGCCTTGAGCTTGTTGGTACGGCGGATGACCTTGCCGTACAGGGCGTGCTTCACACGGTCCTCGACGGCGACCACAACGGTCTTGTCCATCTTGTCGCTGACCACGAGACCCTCACGGGTCTTGCGGTCACCGCGCTGCTCGCTGCTCTCAGTCACATTCTTCTCGCTCATCAGGCGTTCTCCACCGTCTCGATGCCGAGCTCACGCTCACGCATGAGGGTGTAGATCCGGGCGATGTCCTTGCGGACAACCTTCAGCCGGGAGTTGTTCTCGAGCTGTCCGGTGGCCGCCTGGAAGCGGAGGTTGAACAGCTCCTCCTTGGCCTCACGCAGCTTGCCGACGAGCTCCTCGTCGCCCAGCTGACGCAGCTCGGTCGCCTTGGTACCGGCCGCCATTACAGCTCACCTGCCTCGCGCCGGACGATCCGGCACTTCATCGGAAGCTTGTGGGCGGCTCGGGTGAGCGCCTCACGCGCAACCTTCTCGTTCGGGAAGGACAGCTCGAACATCACCCGACCGGGCTTGACGTTCGCGACCCACCACTCCGGGGAACCCTTACCGGAACCCATGCGGGTTTCGGCCGGCTTCTTCGTGAGCGGGCGGTCCGGGTAGATGTTGATCCAGACCTTGCCGCCACGACGGATGTGACGGGTGATGGCGATACGAGCGGACTCGATCTGCCGGTTCGTCACGTACGCGGGGGTGACGGCCTGGATGCCGTACTCACCGAACGCCAGCTCGGTGCCACCCTTGGCCATGCCATCACGCTTCGGGTGGTGCTGCTTACGGTGCTTGACCCGACGGGGGATCAGCATGGGGGTCAGGCCTCCGTTCCGGTGGTCTCCGCGGCCGGAGCCTCAGCGGTGGTCGCCTCGGCCTTGGGGGCCTGGGCGTCACCCTGGGGACGACGGCCACGGCCGCCGCGCTCGCCACCGCGGCGCTGCGGACGGTCGTTGCCACCACCACGGGCCGGGCGGTTGCCGGCGCGGGCGGCGGCGTTCTCGGCGCGGACCTCGGCGATGTTCTTGACGTCGCCCTTGTAGATCCACACCTTCACGCCGATGCGGCCGAAGGTCGTACGGGCCTCGAAGAAGCCGTAGTCGACGTTGGCGCGCAGCGTGTGCAGCGGAACGCGACCCTCGCGGTAGAACTCCGAGCGGGACATCTCGGCGCCGCCGAGACGGCCACCACACTGGATCTTGATGCCCTTGGCGCCGGCCTTCATCGTGCTCTGCATCGACTTGCGCATGGCACGACGGAAGGAGACGCGGGAGGACAGCTGCTCGGCGACGGCCTGGGCCACCAGCTGAGCGTCCGTCTCCGGGTTCTTGACCTCGAGAATGTTCAGCTGGACCTGCTTGCCGGTCAGCTTCTCCAGGTCACCGCGGATGCGGTCGGCCTCCGCGCCGCGACGGCCGATGACGATGCCCGGCCGGGCGGTGTGGATGTCGACGCGGACGCGGTCGCGGGTGCGCTCGATCTCCACCTTGGAGATGCCGGCCCGCTCCATGCCCTGCGTCATCATCCGGCGGATGGCGACGTCTTCCTTGACGTAGTCCTTGTACAGCTTGTCGGCGTACCACCGGGACTTGAAGTCCGTGGTGATGCCGAGCCGGAACCCGTGCGGGTTAACCTTCTGGCCCATTACCGGGTTCCTTCCTTGCTGCTGACGACCACGGTGATGTGGCTGGTCCGCTTGCGGATCCGGTAGGCACGGCCCTGGGCACGCGGACGGAACCGCTTCAGGGTCGGGCCCTCGTCGACGTACGCCTCGCTGATGTACAGCGACTCGGCGTCGGTGTGGTCGTAGTTGTGCGCGGCGTTGGCAATGGCGCTGTCGAGCACCTTGCCCACCGGCACGCTCGCGGCCTGCGGGGCGAAACGCAGGACCGCCTGAGCCTCCGTGGCGCTCATGCCACGGATGAGGTCCACCACGCGGCGGGCCTTCATGGGCGTGACGCGGATGTACCGCGCCTGGGCCCTGGCTTCCATGGTTGTCCCTTCGGTGTCTGTCATGGTCTTCGCTCTCCGCAGATCAGCGACGACGCGACTTGCGGTCGTCCTTCTCATGGCCGCGGAAGGTGCGGGTCGGCGCGAACTCGCCGAGCTTGTGGCCGACCATCGACTCGGTGACAAACACCGGGACGTGCTTACGGCCGTCGTGCACCGCGATCGTGTGGCCCAGCATCGCCGGGATGATCATCGAGCGGCGGGACCAGGTCTTGATGACGTTGTGGGTACCGGCCTCGTTCTGAACGTCCACCTTCTTGATCAGGTGGTCGTCGACGAAGGGCCCCTTCTTGAGACTGCGCGGCATCTAAACCCGCTCCTAGCGCTTCTTGTTCGTCTTGCGGCGGCGGACGATGTACTTGCTGCTGGCCTTCTTCGGCGAGCGAGTACGACCCTCCTTCTGACCCCACGGGCTGACCGGGTGGCGACCACCGGAGGTCTTGCCCTCACCACCACCGTGCGGGTGGTCGACGGGGTTCATGGCCACACCGCGGACGGTCGGGCGGACGCCCTTCCAGCGCATACGGCCGGCCTTGCCCCAGTTGATGTTCGACTGCTCGGCGTTGCCGACCTCGCCGATGGTGGCGCGGCAGCGGACGTCGACCATCCGGACTTCACCGGACGGCATGCGAAGGGTGGCCATGGAGCCCTCCTTCGCCAGCAGCTGGACGGAAGAGCCCGCGGAGCGGGAGATCTTCGCGCCGCCGCCGGGACGCAGCTCGATGGCGTGGACGGTGGTACCGACGGGGATGTAGCGCAGCGGCAGGTTGTTGCCGGGCTTGATGTCCGCGCCGGGGCCGTTCTCGATCCGGTCACCCTGGTTCAGCTTGGCCGGGGCCAGGATGTAGCGCTTCTCGCCGTCCGCGTAGTGGAGCAGCGCGATGCGCGCGGTGCGGTTGGGGTCGTACTCGATGTGCGCGACCTTGGCCGGCACGCCGTCCTTGTCGTGACGACGGAAGTCGATCACGCGGTAGGCGCGCTTGTGGCCACCACCCTGGTGGCGAACGGTCACACGACCGGTGTTGTTACGGCCGCCCTTGCTGTGCAGGGGGCGGACCAGCGACTTCTCCGGCGTGGACCGCGTGATCTCGACGAAGTCGGCGACGCTGGAGCCACGACGGCCCGGGGTCGTCGGCTTGTACTTGCGGATACCCATTTCTCAGTCCTCGGAAGATTCCGGACTTCTGAACGTTCCGGCCTCCGTTAGGAGACCGGGCCGCCGAAGATGTCGATGCGGTCGCCCTCAGCGAGGGTCACGATGGCGCGCTTGGTGTCCTTGCGCTTGCCGAAACCGGTCTTGGTGCGCTTGCGCTTACCCTGACGGTTGATCGTGTTGACCCCGGTGACCTTGACCGAGAAGACCGCCTCGACGGCCTGCTTGATCTGGGTCTTGTTGGCACGCGGGTCGACGACGAACGTGTACTTGTTCTCGTCCAGCAGCGCGTAGCTCTTCTCGGAGACCACCGGCTTGACCAGGATGTCACGGTGGTCCGTGAAGGTCTTGCTGGTGATCGCGGTCTGCTCGGCCATCAGGCGTCGCTCCCTTCGGTCTCGGCGGCGCCGTTACCGGTGAAGCGGTCGAAGGCGGCCTTGGTGAAGACCACGTCGTCGGAGACGAGCACGTCGTACGTGTTCAGCTGGCCGGCCTCCAGGATGTGGACCTGGGGCAGGTTGCGGGCGGAGAGCCACGCGACCTCTTCGGCGCGGTCGGCGACGAGCAGCACGTTCTTGCGGTCGCTGATCTTGCCCAGCAGCGTCTTCGCGGCCTTCGTCGACGGGGCCTCGCCCTCGACGACGCCGGTCACGACGTGGATGCGGTTGTGACGCGCCCGATCGGTGAGGGCACCGCGCAGGGCGGCGGCCTTCATCTTCTTCGGGGTCCGCTGCGAGTAGTCACGCGGCACGGGACCGTGCACGACGCCACCACCGGCGAACTGCGGGGCGCGGGTCGAACCCTGACGGGCGCGGCCGGTGCCCTTCTGGCGGTACGGCTTCTTGCCACCACCGCGGACCTCGCCACGCGTCTTGACCTTGTGCGTGCCCTGACGGGCGGCGGCCAGCTGCGCCACGACGACCTGGTGGATCAGCGGGATGCTGACCTTCGCGTCGAAGATCTCGCCCGGGAGCTCAACGGTCCCGGTCTTGTCGCCGGCGGGCGACAGAATGTCAATGGTGCTCATATCCTCAGGCCCCCTTGGCCGCGGTGCGGACCAGGACGAGGCCGCCGTTCGGGCCGGGAACCGCGCCCTTGATGAGCAGCAGGCCCTTCTCCGCGTCAACAGCGTGGACGGTCAGGTTCTGGGTGGTGACCCGCTCGTTGCCCATGCGGCCCGCCATGCGCAGACCCTTGAACACACGGCCCGGGGTGGCGCAGCCACCGATGGAGCCGGGAGAGCGGTGCTTGCGCTGGGTGCCGTGACCGGCGCCGAGGCCCTTGAAGTTGTGACGCTTCATGACACCGGCGAAGCCCTTGCCCTTGCTCTTGCCGGTGACGTCCACCTTCACGCCGGCCTCGAACACCTCGGCGGTGATCTCCTGGCCGAGGGTGTACTCGGCGGCGTCCGCGGTGCGGAGCTCCACCAGGTGGCGGCGGGGGGTCACGTCGGCCTTGGCGAAGTGGCCCTTGAGGGGCTTGTTCACCTTGCGCGGGTCGATCTCGCCGAAGGCGATCTGGACCGACTCGTAACCGTCGACGTCGTTCGTACGGACCTGGGTCACGACGTTCGGACCGGCCTTGACCACGGTCACCGGGACGACACGGTTGTTCTCGTCCCAGACCTGGGTCATGCCGAGCTTCTCGCCCAGGATGCCCTTGATCTGCTTAGCCATCTGTTCCGCGCCTCTCAGAGCTTGATCTCGATGTCGACGCCGGCCGGAAGGTCCAGGCGCATCAACGAGTCAACGGTCTTGGGCGTCGGGTCGAGGATGTCGATCAGGCGCTTGTGCGTGCGCATCTCGAAGTGCTCGCGCGAGTCCTTGTACTTGTGCGGCGACTTGATGACGCAGTACACGTTCTTCTCAGTGGGCAGCGGCACCGGGCCCGCGACCTGCGCACCAGTACGCGTCACCGTCTCGACGATCTTCTTCGCCGAGGAGTCGATGACCTCGTGGTCGTAGGCCTTGAGCCGGATGCGGATCTTCTGTCCCGCCATGGCTACTTCGTAGTCCTGTCTGCTAGTCAACGCTCTGGAACTCGGTGGTTCGACCGTCTTCTCCGACCCACGCGGTCGGGCGTGTCGCTTCCCTTCCCTTAAATCACCGCATGGCGGAGACCCTCAGGGAGGGGATACGTGGGAGAAGACACCCACCGAGTGCCTGGCAAGCACCCCGCTGACGCTTCCCGGAAGATTCCCGTACGTCCGCCACTCCGCCTGGGGCGGAGATGACGACGAGTACTGTGGGACTCGCTTCCGGTCCTCCCGACGGGAGGCGCGCAGCATCGGCACTCGACCGAGCAACCCGGCTAGTCTGCCATACCGGACGCGCCGGACGCCAATCGGGGCGCAGTACCTTACCCCCCGCCCCCGCTCCCCCAAACCCGGGTCACAGTCCGGAGGTGTACACCAGCAGCCGCGGCGTGCCGGCCGGGGCGTCGGAGGGGACTCCGGGAGTGGCGTTGGCCGAGAGCCAGGAGGCGAGGACGGCCGTCGGGACGTCCCCGTACGTGTCCTTGTAGAGCGCGGCCACCCCCGTCACGTGGGGCGCGGCCATCGAGGTGCCGCTCATGCGGACCAGGCCGCCGCCCATGGCCGCGGAGGTGATCCCCGTGCCCGGGGCGCTGATGTCCACACAGCCGCCCCAGTTACTGAAGGACGCCTTGCGGTCGGACTCGTCGACGGCGGCGACCGTGAACGCGCCGGGTGCCCCGGCAGGGGAGACCCCGCATGCGTCCTCGTCGGAGTTGCCGGCCGCCACGGCGGGGAAGACGCCCGCGGCCGCCAGGCCCTCCACGGCGCGGTCCGCGGCCTCGCTTCGCGCGCCGCCGGTCGACAGGTTGGCGACCGCGGGCTTCACCGCGTGGGCGGCCACCCAGTTCATCCCGGCGACCACCGTGGCCACCGAGCCGCGGCCGTCGCAGCCCAGCACCCGCACCGAGACCAGCTTCGTCGCCCGGGCCACCCCGGTCGTGGCGCCGCCCACCGTCCCGGCGACATGCGTCCCGTGGCCGTTGCAGTCGGCACCGCCCCGGCCGTCGCCCACCGCGTCGAAGCCCGGCACCGCGCGACCGCCGAACTCCGCGTGCCCGAACTCGATGCCGGTGTCGATGACGTACGAGGTGACCTTGGCGCCCGTCGCCCGCACCGCGAAGGCGCCGCTGCCCCGGGCGCGGTTCCCGATCCGGGTCAGCCCCCACGACACCTCCGGGACGGCCGCGGCGACCTGCGTCGCGGGCTTCGGCGCCGCCACGACCGCGTCCTGCTCCACGGCCTCCACCCCCGGCTCCGCGCGCAGCCGGGAGACCTGCCCGTCGGTCAGCCGCGCGGCGAAGCCGACCAGGGCGCTGGTGTACGTGAACATCGGCTGCGCCGCCACGGTGCGCAGCACCGAGCCCGGATCCGTCCCCTGGCGCAGCATCACCACGTACTGCCCCGTGATGCCGCCCTGAGCCGCCATCCGCAGCGGCGCCCCGGGCGGTTCCGGCGCCGCCGCGGCCCCGCCGAGGGCGGGCAGGACGGCCGTCAGGACGGCGGCTACGACCACTGCCCGGCGCTGGGACAGGCGCATGGCGGGCTCCTCGGGGGGACTCGTACGGGTGTGCACCGAACGTGACAAGTCGTAACACCCGGTTGCCGGGCCCTGCTCGCGCAGTGCGCCAATCGGGCGAGCGCGCGTGCGCCCCCGAATGGCCTGGGAACGGAGGCGTGAGCCCGGCGGCGGCCGCGCGTCGCCCGGGTGGCGCACGGCGCACCGCGGCATGGCAACCTCCCGGGCGCGACGGCCCTCTAGCGTGACGTGAAGATCGCTGCCACGCGCCGGAGCCTCCTCGCCGCGCTCGCCGCCACCGCCGGGGCCGTCGCCGTGGGCGGCTGCTCCCGGCACCCGGGTACCGCCGCCGGCACCGTCCCCGCTCCCCTGGCGTTCCGCGCGACCGCGGGCGGGGCGCGGCTGCTGCAGGTGCTGGCGCACCCCGACGACGAGCTGTACTTCATGAACCCGGACACCGTGCAGGCCGTCGAGGCCGGCGTGCCCGTCGTGTCGGTATACGTCACCGCGGGCGAGGCGCACGGCGTCAACCGCCCCCCGGGGCGGCCGCGTCCGGCCCCGGACAAGGCGGCCTACTCCGCCGCCCGCCACCAGGGACTGCGCCAGGCGTACGCGGCGATGCTGGGCACCGACATCTTCACCCCGTGGCGGCGCGGCACCACGCGGCTGGCCCACGGCATGACCGCCGAGGTCGACACCCTGCGCGTGCACGGACGCGAGGCGGTGCTGGTCTTCCTCAACCTGTCCATGCACGGCTCCACCAACACCGTCGGCCTGCCGCAGCTGTGGCAACTGCCCGGGATGACGCTGCGGACCTTCACCTCCGCCGGCTCACCCGACGGCACCACGGAGACGTACACCCGCGAAGTCCTGGTCGACGTACTGGCGGGCCTGCTGGAACGCTATCGGCCGACCATCGTCCACACCCTCGACCCCGACCCCGACATGGAGGCCAACCAGGCCACTTGGCGACGGGACACCGAGCAGCTCGGCTACAGCGACCACTGGGACCACACCGCGACCGCGCTCTTCACCTGGAGGGCGATCACCCGCTACGCGGACACCGCGGCACGCCGCGAGGGGCGCGCGCCCGCCTTCCTGGCGACGGCCTACCGCGGCTACTACAACCACCACTGGCCGTACAACCTGCCGCCCGCCCTGCTGCGGCGGAAGGCCGGATACCTCGCCCCGTACGGCGGCGCCCCCGACTGGCCGTGCGGCAACCCCGCCGGATGCGGCGACTACTCGGTCGGCATGGGCAGGCCCCTGACCAACCGCAAGGGCTGGGTGCGGAGCACCCACTACCGCTACCCCGGGGCCCGGCCCGTGCCGGGCACCGACGCCGGGGGGCGGCTGGTCGCCCACGGCGTCCTCGGCACGCGCGCGGTGCGCTGGCGGGAGACCGCACCCGGCAGCGGGCGCTGGAGCGCACCGCAGGACCTGGGCGGCGGCCCGCTGGCCCCCGCGCTGAGCGCCGTCACCGACCCGGCCGGCGGCGGGCCGCTGCTGTTCGCCCTGCGGTTCGCCTCCCTGGAGGGCGACCGTGCGGCGAACACCCGGGAGATCGTCATGCTGGAGGACGGCCGCCCCTGGACCGGGCTGGGCTCCCCCGAGGACGACCCGGACCGGGGCCGCAGGATCGGCGTCCCGGTCGCGGTGACCGCCCACGACGGGCGGGTCCATCTGTTCGTGCGCAACGCCGCCAAGGGCCTCAGCGGCCGCGTGAGGGAGCCGGACGGCCGCTGGATCGGCTGGCAGGACCTGGGCGGCGGCGAGGTGCAGGACGGGCTCAGCGCGGTCGTGGACCGCGAGGGACGGGTGCATGTGTTCGCCGCCGGGCGGACGGCCGTACACCACTGGTCGCAGGACGCGCCGGGCCTGCCGTTCGGCTGCCGCGCGCTGACCGGGCTGCCGGTGCCCGCCGACCCCCCGGTCGCCACCGCCGAGGCCGACGGTTCGCTGTCGCTGGTCTACCGGCTCCCGGCGAGCGACGAACTCCTCGTCCACCGGCTCGGCGTCGTCCGGGCCGCGCTGGGCCCGTCCCGGCCGCGGCTCTTCGCCGGTTACGGCCCTCTCGCGCAGTCCCGGGGACTGCTCGCCGGCCGGACGGCCGACGGCACCGTCCGTCTCGCCGGCCTCGCGCACCCGGCGGGGGTGCTGCGCCCGGGCCCGCCCGGATACGGCTTCCCGGCCCTGCACACCCGTCCCGGGGCGCGGCCCGCCGTCGTGGGGTACGGGACCGACGCCGCGCCCTGGATCTGGCGTCCCGAGCTGCGCACGCCGGTCTAGAGCACCCCGCCCCCCGCCCCGCCCCGGAAACACGAAGAGGGCCCCGGCCCACCGCGTGAACGGTGGCCCGGGGCCCTCCTGCAGCTCGCCTACGGCAAGCGGCTGATCGCCGGGATCCTTACTTCAGGATCTTGGTGACCTGGCCGGCGCCGACGGTCCGGCCACCCTCGCGGATGGCGAACTTCAGGCCCTCCTCCATGGCGATCGGCTGGATCAGCGCGACCGTCATGGCGGTGTTGTCGCCCGGCATGACCATCTCGGTGCCCTCGGGGAGGGTCACGACGCCGGTCACGTCCGTGGTACGGAAGTAGAGCTGCGGGCGGTAGTTGTTGAAGAACGGGGTGTGACGACCACCCTCGTCCTTCGACAGGATGTAGGCCTGGGCCTCGAAGTCGGTGTGCGGCGTGACCGTACCCGGCTTGATGATGACCTGGCCGCGCTCGACGTCCTCGCGCTTGATGCCGCGGAGCAGCAGACCGACGTTCTCACCGGCCTGGCCCTCGTCGAGCAGCTTGCGGAACATCTCGATACCGGTGACCGTGGTGGTGGTCTTCTCGGTCTTGATGCCGATGATGTCGACGGTCTCGTTGACCTTGAGGATGCCGCGCTCGATACGACCGGTGACGACGGTGCCACGACCGGTGATCGTGAAGACGTCCTCGATCGGCATCAGGAACGGCTTGTCGACGTCGCGCTCGGGGGTGGGGACGGCCTCGTCCACGGCCTTCATCAGACCGAGGAGCTTCTCGCCCCACTCCTTGTCGCCCTCCAGCGCCTTCAGCGCGGAGACGCGGACGACCGGCAGGTCGTCGCCCGGGAACTCGTACTCGGAGAGCAGCTCACGGACCTCGAGCTCGACGAGCTCCAGGATCTCCTCGTCGTCCACCATGTCGGCCTTGTTCAGCGCGACGACGATGTAGGGAACGCCGACCTGGCGGGCCAGGAGCACGTGCTCCTTGGTCTGCGGCATCGGACCGTCGGTGGCGGCGACCACGAGGATGGCGCCGTCCATCTGCGCGGCACCGGTGATCATGTTCTTGATGTAGTCCGCGTGACCGGGGCAGTCGACGTGCGCGTAGTGACGCGCGTCCGTCTGGTACTCGACGTGCGCGATGGAGATGGTGATACCGCGCTGCCGCTCCTCCGGCGCCTTGTCGATCTGGTCGAACGGCGTGAAGGGGTTCAGGTCCGGGTACGCGTCGTGCAGCACCTTGGTGATCGCAGCGGTAAGAGTGGTCTTACCGTGGTCGATGTGACCGATGGTGCCGATGTTGACGTGCGGCTTAGTCCGCTCGAACTTCGCCTTCGCCACTGGGGTCCTCCTGTGGAGTTGCTGTACGCCTTACTTCATCGGCGCCAGGGTGATCTTTGCTGGGTTACGGGCGGCCGGGGCACCCGACGCTCCCCTTGCGGTTCGCGGCGGAATGCCCCCAAGCCTCCCGGTCAAGCCTAGTGCGGGAACAACTGCTGGGTTACTCGCCCTTGGCCTTCGCGATGATCTCCTCGGCGACGTTCTTGGGAACCTCGGCGTAGGAGTCGAACTGCATCGAGTAGCTCGCGCGACCCGACGTCTTGCTGCGGAGGTCGCCGACGTAGCCGAACATCTCCGACAGCGGTACCAGGCCCTTGACGACCCGAGCACCACTGCGCTCCTCCATGGCCTGGATCTGGCCACGGCGGGAGTTGAGGTCGCCGATGACGTCGCCCATGGACTCCTCGGGCGTGGTGACCTCGACGGCCATCATCGGCTCGAGGAGGACGGGGCTCGCCTTGCGGGCGCCCTCCTTGAAGGCCTGCGAACCGGCGATCTTGAACGCCAGCTCGGAGGAGTCGACCTCGTGGTAGCCACCGTCGAGAAGGGTGACGCGAACGCCGACCATCTCGTAGCCGGCCAGGATGCCGAACTTCATGGCCTCCTGGGCACCGGCGTCCACCGACGGGATGTACTCGCGGGGGATGCGGCCACCGGTGACCTTGTTGACGAACTCGTAGGAGGCGTCTCCGCCCTCCAGCGGCTCCAGCGCGATCTGCACCTTCGCGAACTGGCCGGTACCGCCGGTCTGCTTCTTGTGCGTGTAGTCGATCCGCTCGACCGCCTTGCGGATGGTCTCGCGGTAGGCGACCTGGGGCTTGCCCACGTTCGCCTCGACCTTGAACTCGCGCTTCATGCGGTCGACCAGCACCTCGAGGTGCAGTTCGCCCATGCCGCCGATGATCGTCTGACCGGTCTCCTCGTCCGAGTGGACCTGGAAGGAGGGGTCCTCCTCCGAGAGACGCTGGATGGCGACACCCAGCTTCTCCTGGTCGCCCTTGGACTTGGGCTCGATCGCGACCTGGATGACCGGAGCCGGGAAGTCCATGGACTCCAGGATCACCGGGTTCTTGTCGTCGGACAGCGTCTCACCGGTGGTGGTCTGCTTCAGGCCCATGACGGCGACGATGTCGCCGGCGCCCACCGAGTCGATCTCCTCACGCTTGTTCGCGTGCATGCGGTAGATCTTGCCGATGCGCTCCTTCTTGCCCTTGACGGAGTTCAGCACGGAACTGCCGGACTCCAGGCGGCCCGAGTACACCCGGACGAAGGTGAGCTTGCCGAGGTGCGGGTCGCTCATGATCTTGAACGCGAGACCGGAGAAAGGCTCGTCGTCCGAGGGCTTGCGCTTGATGATCTGCTCGGCGTCGCCGACGGCGTGGCCCTCGATGGCCTCGACGTCCAGCGGCGACGGCAGGTAGCGCACGACCGCGTCGAGCAGGGGCTGGACGCCCTTGTTCTTGAACGCGGTGCCACAGAACACCGGGGTGACGGTGACGGAGCCCGCGCCGCCCTTGGAGGCGAGGGTGATGCGGCGGATGGCCGCCATCAGCTGCTCCTGGCTGGGCTCGGTGCCCTCCAGGTACAGCTCCATCATCTCTTCGTCGTTCTCGGCGACGGCCTCGAGCAGCTTGCCGCGCCACTCGTCGGCGGCCTCGGTGTGGGTGTCCGGGATGTCGACGACGTCGTACATCTCGCCCTTGGTGGCCTCGGCGGACCACACGAGGGCCTTCATCTGGACGAGGTCGACCACGCCCTTGAAGTCGGCCTCGGCACCGATCGGCAGCTGCATGACCAGCGGAACCGCACCCAGGCGGTCCACGATCATGTCGACGCAGCGGTGGAACTCGGCGCCGGTGCGGTCGAGCTTGTTGACGAAGCAGATACGCGGCACGCCGTACCGGTCCGCCTGACGCCAGACGGTCTCGGACTGCGGCTCGACACCGGCGACACCGTCGAACACCGTCACGGCACCGTCGAGCACGCGCAGCGAACGCTCCACCTCGACGGTGAAGTCGACGTGGCCCGGGGTGTCGATGATGTTGATGGTGTGGTCGACGTTCTCCAGCGGCCAGTGACAGGTGGTCGCGGCGGACGTGATCGTGATGCCGCGCTCCTGCTCCTGCTCCATCCAGTCCATCGTGGCAGCGCCGTCGTGGACCTCACCGATCTTGTACGAGACACCGGTGTAGAACAGGATCCGCTCGGTGGTCGTCGTCTTGCCCGCGTCGATGTGGGCCATGATCCCGATGTTGCGGACCCTGGCCAGGTCAAGTGAAGTGGTAGCCATAAGGCTTCAGTCTTCTCTCGGTTCTCGATGGGGTAGCGACTACCAGCGGTAGTGCGCGAAGGCCTTGTTGGACTCGGCCATCTTGTGGGTGTCCTCGCGGCGCTTGACCGCGGCGCCCAGACCGTTGCTGGCGTCCATCAGCTCGTTCATCAGACGCTCGGTCATGGTCTTCTCGCGGCGGGCGCGGGAGTAGCCCACGAGCCAGCGCAGCGCCAGGGTGTTGGCGCGGCCGGGGCGGACCTCGATCGGCACCTGGTAGGTCGCACCACCGACACGGCGGGACTTGACCTCGAGGGAGGGCTTGACGTTCTCCAGGGCGCGCTTGAGCGTGATGACCGGGTCCTGCCCGGTCTTCTCGCGCAGGCCCTCGAGGGCGCCGTACACGATGCGCTCGGCGGTGGAGCGCTTGCCGTGCAGCAGGATCTTGTTGACGAGCGACGTCACCAGAGGAGAACCGTAGACCGGGTCGATGATGACCGGGCGCTTCGGGGCGGGGCCCTTACGAGGCATTCTTACTTCTCCTTCTTGGCGCCGTAGCGGCTGCGGGCCTGCTTGCGGTTCTTGACACCCTGGGTGTCGAGCGAGCCGCGGATGATCTTGTAGCGAACACCCGGCAGGTCCTTCACACGGCCACCACGCACGAGCACGATCGAGTGCTCCTGCAGGTTGTGGCCCTCACCCGGGATGTAAGCGGTGACCTCGATGCCGCTGGTCAGACGCACACGCGCGACCTTACGCAGGGCAGAGTTCGGCTTCTTCGGGGTGGTCGTGTAGACGCGCGTGCAGACGCCGCGGCGCTGAGGGGAACCCTTCAGTGCGGGCGTCTTGTTCTTCTCGACCTTGTCCTGCCGGCCCTTTCGGACCAGCTGCTGGATCGTAGGCACCGTTTCTCCGGTTTCTGTGTGCCGACTCGATACTTCTAACCTGGGGTTTCAGCGGCTCACGCCGACCCACGCGGTCGGGTGTGTCGCGCACCTCATACGATTTCCGTCGAGCGAAAACTGCGTATTTGTCGGTGTCTCGGCCTCGTGTTCCGCGCGGACAAGTGCACGCACGAGAACCCGGGCACACCCCAGGCACAAGGTCAGAGCGTACCCAGCGCTCAGCCTTCGGTCAAAACATATGGTCTCGGCCGATGCCGCACCCTCCCGCCGGACCCCCGCGAGGGGTTCGCGCCGGCGCCCTCAGCCGCGACTGACCGCCACTACCACCATAACGACGATCGCCGTCAACGCGACCGTGAACGCTGTCAGAAGGTAGCCCATCACCAGACCGCACACGGCGAGCGCGTCGCCCCGTTCACCGGTGCGCCGGATCTCCCGGCGGGCCATGTGCCCCAGCACGACGGCCGGTATGCCGGTGATCAGCAGTCCGAACATGCCCACCGAGCCGCAGACGAGCGAGGCGACCGCCTTGGCGTTGACCGCCGGCGGCGGCGTGGGCAGCCGGCGGGGGCGCGGAATGTCCGCGGTGAGGCCGTACAGCTCCTGGTACGTCACCGCCTGGTAGGCCAGCCCCACCCGATCCTCGAATTCCGGCTGGTTCAACCGGCCCTCGGCGAACGCCGCCTTGAGCACGTCCACCGTACGCTCGCGATCATCGTTCGCAGCCCGCATCGCTCCATTATGCCCGGAAAACCACGTTCCGCGGGCGCCCTGTCACCCGCCCCGCCGCCGGGGCCGTCCTCACGCCGGCCCGGGCACCGGTCTCGCCCCCGCACCGGTGGGCCCCCGCATGCCCGAGAAGGCCCTGGAAGCCGTCCAGGACAGCGGAAAGCCGCTGGGCGGCCACCCCGGAAGGGATGGCCGCCCAGCGGCTTCAAGCGGACGACTCAGCCGTTGTACGGGCCGTAGTCGTAGTCCTCCAGCGGGACGGCCTGGCCGGAGCCGGTGCCGAACGGGCTGTAGTCGATGTCGTCGTAGCCGACGGCCGAGTACATCGCGGCCTTGGCCTCCTCGGTCGGCTCGACCCGGATGTTGCGGTAGCGGGACAGACCCGTACCGGCCGGGATGAGCTTGCCGATGATGACGTTCTCCTTGAGGCCCAGCAGCGAGTCGGACTTGGCGTGGATCGCCGCGTCGGTGAGGACTCGGGTCGTCTCCTGGAAGGAGGCGGCCGACAGCCAGGACTCGGTGGCCAGCGAGGCCTTGGTGATACCCATCAGCTGCGGACGGCCGGAGGCCGGGTGGCCACCCTCCGCCACGACCCGACGGTTCTCGGTCTCGAAGCGGCCGCGCTCGACCAGCTCGCCCGGCAGCAGCTCCGCGTCGCCGGACTCGATGATCGTCACCCGGCGGAGCATCTGCCGGATGATGATCTCGATGTGCTTGTCGTGGATCGACACACCCTGCGAGTTGTAGACCTTCTGGACTTCCCCGACCAGGTGGACCTGGACGGCCCGCTGACCCAGGATGCGCAGCACGTCGTGCGGGTTGGTGGCACCCACGGTCAGCTTCTCGCCGACCTCGACGTGGTCGCCCTCGCCCACCAGCAGGCGGGCACGCTTGGAGATCGGGTAGGCGATCTCCTCGGCACCGTCGTCCGGGGTGATGACGATCTTCTTGGTCTTCTCGGTCTCCTCGATCCGGATGCGGCCGGCCGCCTCCGAGATCGGGGCGACACCCTTGGGGGTACGCGCCTCGAAGAGCTCGACGACACGCGGCAGACCCTGGGTGATGTCGTCACCGGCCACACCACCGGTGTGGAAGGTACGCATCGTCAGCTGGGTGCCGGGCTCACCGATGGACTGGGCGGCGATGATGCCGACCGCCTCACCGATGTCCACCAGCTTGCCGGTCGCGAGCGAACGGCCGTAGCACATCGCGCAGGTGCCCACCGCGGACTCGCAGGTCAGGACCGAGCGGGTCTTGACCTCCTCGACGCCGTTGTGGATGAGCTGCTCGATCAGCACGTCGCCCAGGTCGGTGCCGGCGGTGGCCAGCACCTTGCCGTCCACCACGACGTCCTCCGCGAGGCAGCGCGCGTACACGCTGGTCTCGACGTCGTCCGTCTTGCGCAGCGAACCGTCCTCGGAACGCTCGGCGATCGCCAGCTTGAGACCGCGCTCGGTGCCGCAGTCCTCCTCGCGGATGATGACGTCCTGGGAGACGTCGACCAGACGACGCGTCAGGTAACCGGAGTCGGCGGTACGCAGAGCGGTGTCCGCGAGACCCTTACGGGCACCGTGGGTGGAGATGAAGTACTCCAGCACGGTGAGACCCTCGCGGAACGACGCCTTGATCGGCCGCGGGATGGTCTCGTTCTTCGCGTTGGACACCAGGCCACGCATACCCGCGATCTGACGCATCTGCATCATGTTTCCGCGGGCACCCGAGTCGACCATCATGAAGATCGGGTTGGTCTTCGGGAAGTTCGCGTTCATCGCCTCGGCGACCTCGTTGGTCGCCTTGGTCCAGATCGCGATGAGCTCCTGCGTGCGCTCGTCCTTGGTGATCAGACCGCGCTCGTACTGCTTCTGGACCTTCTCGTCCTGTGCCTCGTAGCCCGCGATGATGGCCTTCTTGGCCTCGGGCACGACGACGTCGGAGATGGCCACGGTGACACCGGAACGCGTCGCCCAGTGGAAACCGGACGCCTTCAGGTTGTCGAGCGTCGCCGCCACGATGACCTTCGGGTAGCGCTCGGCGAGGTCGTTGACGATCTCGGAGAGCTGCTTCTTGCCCACCGGGTAGTCCACGAACGGGTAGTCCTCGGGCAGCAGCTCGTTGAAGAGCGCACGGCCCAGGGTCGTGTTCAGCCGGAAGGTGTCGCCGAGCTGCCAGGGCTCCTCGCCCTCCACGTCCGCCGGCGGGGTCCAGCCACGCGGCGGGACGGTGCCGATCGGGAAGCGGATGTCGATCCTGGACTGCAGCGACAGCTCACGCGCGTCGAAGGCCATGATCGCCTCGGCGACGGAGCCGAACGAGCGGCCCTCACCCTTGATCTCGCGCTCCTCCGCGTCCGTGGTGAGGAAGAACAGACCCAGGACCATGTCCTGCGTCGGCATCGTCACCGGACGGCCGTCGGCGGGCTTGAGGATGTTGTTCGAGGACAGCATCAGGATGCGGGCCTCGGCCTGCGCCTCCGCGGACAGCGGCAGGTGCACGGCCATCTGGTCGCCGTCGAAGTCCGCGTTGAACGCGGTGCAGACGAGCGGGTGGATCTGGATGGCCTTGCCCTCGACCAGCTGCGGCTCGAAGGCCTGGATGCCGAGGCGGTGCAGGGTCGGCGCACGGTTCAGCAGCACCGGGTGCTCGGCGATGACCTCTTCCAGCACGTCGTACACGACCGTGCGGCCGCGCTCGACCATGCGCTTCGCCGACTTGATGTTCTGCGCGTGGTTCAGGTCGACCAGGCGCTTCATCACGAACGGCTTGAAGAGCTCCAGCGCCATGGCCTTGGGGAGACCGCACTGGTGCAGCTTGAGCTGCGGGCCGACGACGATGACCGAACGGGCCGAGTAGTCGACGCGCTTGCCGAGCAGGTTCTGACGGAACCGGCCCTGCTTGCCCTTGAGCATGTCGGACAGCGACTTCAGCGGACGGTTGCCGGGACCCGTGACCGGGCGGCCGCGGCGGCCGTTGTCGAAGAGCGCGTCGACGGCCTCCTGAAGCATGCGCTTCTCGTTGTTCACGATGATCTCGGGGGCACCGAGGTCGAGGAGGCGCTTGAGGCGGTTGTTGCGGTTGATGACGCGGCGGTACAGGTCGTTCAGGTCGGAGGTCGCGAAGCGGCCACCGTCCAGCTGCACCATCGGACGCAGGTCCGGCGGGATCACCGGGACGCAGTCCAGCACCATGCCCTGCGGCTTGTTGGTGGTCTGCAGGAAGGCGGAGACGACCTTGAGGCGCTTGAGCGCACGGGTCTTCTTCTGGCCCTTGCCGGTACGGATGATCTCGCGGAGCTTGGCGGCCTCCTCGTCCAGGTCGAAGGACTCCAGGCGCTTCTGCAGCGCCGCGGCACCCATCGAACCCTGGAAGTAGGTGCCGAAGCGCTCCCGCAGCTCGCGGTAGAGCAGCTCGTCACCCTCCAGGTCCTGGACCTTGAGGTTCTTGAAGCGGGACCACACCTCGTCGAGCCGGTCCAGCTCGCGCTGGGCGCGGTCGCGCAGCTGCTTCATCTCACGCTCGGCGCCCTCGCGCACCTTGCGGCGCACGTCAGACTTGGCGCCCTCGGCCTCCAGCTCGCCGAGGTCGGCCTCGAGCTTCTTCTGCCGGGACTCGATGTCGGAGTCGCGGCGCTGCTCGATCTGCTGGCGCTCGACGGAGACCTGGGCCTCCAGCGAGGGCAGGTCGCGCGTGCGGCGCTCGTCGTCCACCCACGTGATCATGTAGGCGGCGAAGTAGATGACCTTCTCCAGGTCCTTCGGGGCGAGGTCGAGCAGGTAGCCCAGCCGCGACGGAACGCCCTTGAAGTACCAGATGTGGGTCACGGGAGCGGCCAGCTCGATGTGGCCCATCCGCTCACGACGCACCTTGGCGCGAGTGACCTCGACGCCGCAGCGCTCGCAGATGATGCCCTTGAAGCGGACACGCTTGTACTTGCCGCAGTAGCACTCCCAGTCCCGGGTGGGGCCGAAGATCTTCTCGCAGAAGAGTCCGTCCTTCTCGGGCTTCAGGGTGCGGTAGTTGATGGTCTCAGGCTTCTTGACCTCGCCGTGGGACCACTGCCGGATGTCGTCCGCGGTCGCAAGGCCGATCCGCAGCTCGTCGAAGAAGTTGACGTCGAGCACTTTGTCGTCAATCCCTCTTTCGGGGTCGAAAGTCAAACATGTCTGAACGGTCCGGGGGAGGTGGGGAGCCGCCGGGAGGCGGCTCCCCTACCGGCCCGTCAGACCTCTTCGACGCTGCTCGGCTCGCGCCGGGACAGGTCGATACCGAGCTCCTCCGCGGCGCGGAAGACGTCCTCGTCCGTGTCGCGCATCTCGATGGACATGCCGTCCGAGGACAGCACCTCCACGTTGAGGCAGAGCGACTGCATTTCCTTGATGAGCACCTTGAAGGACTCGGGAATGCCGGGCTCGGGGATGTTCTCGCCCTTGACGATGGCCTCGTAGACCTTCACGCGGCCGAGGACGTCGTCGGACTTGATGGTGAGGAGCTCCTGCAGCGCGTAGGCCGCGCCGTAGGCCTCAAGGGCCCACACCTCCATCTCACCGAAGCGCTGACCACCGAACTGCGCCTTACCACCCAGCGGCTGCTGGGTGATCATCGAGTACGGACCGGTGGAGCGGGCGTGCAGCTTGTCGTCCACCAGGTGGTGCAGCTTGAGGATGTACATGTAGCCGACCGAGATCGGGTCCGGGAACGGCTCGCCGGAGCGGCCGTCGAACAGCCGGGCCTTGCCGGAGGGCAGCACCATGCGCTGGCCGTCGCGGTTCGGGATCGTCGCCTCGAAGAGGCCGGCGATCTCGTCCTCGCGGGCACCGTCGAACACCGGGGTGGCGACGTTGGTGCCGGGCTCGACGCGGTCGGCGCCGATCGCCGTGAGGCGACGCGCCCACTCCTCGCCGAGGCCGGAGACGTCCCAGCCCTGGGCGGCGAGCCAGCCGAGGTGGATCTCCAGGACCTGTCCCGGGTTCATTCGGGACGGGACACCCAGCGGGTTGAGGATGATGTCGACCGGGGTGCCGTCCTCCAGGAACGGCATGTCCTCGATCGGCAGGATCTTGGAGATGACGCCCTTGTTGCCGTGGCGGCCGGCGAGCTTGTCACCGTCGGTGATCTTGCGCTTCTGCGCGACGTAGACGCGCACCAGCTGGTTCACACCGGGGGGAAGCTCGTCGCCCTCCTCGCGGTCGAAGACGCGGACGCCGATGACCTTGCCGGTCTCGCCGTGCGGCACCTTCAGCGAGGTGTCACGGACCTCACGGGCCTTCTCACCGAAGATCGCACGCAGCAGCCGCTCCTCCGGGGTCAGCTCGGTCTCGCCCTTCGGGGTGACCTTGCCGACCAGGATGTCGCCGGCGACGACCTCGGCACCGATGCGGATGATGCCGCGCTCGTCGAGGTCGGCCAGGACCTCCTCGGAGACGTTCGGGATGTCCCGGGTGATCTCCTCGGGGCCGAGCTTGGTGTCACGGGCGTCGACCTCGTGCTCCTCGATGTGGATCGAGGAGAGGACGTCGTCCTGCACGAGGCGCTGCGACAGGATGATCGCGTCCTCGTAGTTGTGACCCTCCCACGGCATGAACGCGACCAGCAGGTTCTTGCCGAGCGCCATCTCGCCGCGCTCGGTGGACGGGCCGTCGGCGAGCACCTGGCCGGCGATCACACGGGCGCCCTCGTCCACGACGACCTTCTGGTTGAAGGACGTGCCCTGGTTCGAGCGGGAGAACTTGGCGACGCGGTAGGTGTTGTACGTGCCGTCGTCGTTGGCGACGGTGACGTAGTCCGCGGAGACCTCCTGGACCACACCGTCCTTGTCGGCCTTGATGACGTCACCGGCGTCGACCGCGCAGCGGTACTCCATGCCGGTGCCGACCAGCGGGGCCTGCGCCTTGAGCAGCGGCACGGCCTGGCGCATCATGTTCGATCCCATGAGCGCGCGGTTGGCGTCGTCGTGCTCGAGGAACGGGATCATGGCGGTCGCCACCGACACCATCTGGCGCGGCGAGACGTCCATGTAGTCCACGTCCTCGCCCGGGACGTAGTCGATCTCACCGCCGCGGCGACGCACGAGGACGCGCGACTCCGCGAAGTGGTTGTCGTCGGTCAGCGGGGCGTTCGCCTGGGCGATGACGAAGCGGTCCTCCTCGTCGGCCGTGAGGAAGTTGACCTCGTCGGTGACGACACCGTTCTCGTCGACCTTGCGGTACGGGGTCTCCACGAAGCCGAACGCGTTGACCCGGCCGTAGGAGGCCAGCGAGCCGATCAGACCGATGTTCGGGCCTTCGGGGGTCTCGATCGGGCACATGCGTCCGTAGTGGGACGGGTGCACGTCACGGACCTCGAAGCCGGCCCGCTCACGGGACAGACCACCGGGGCCCAGCGCGGACAGACGGCGCTTGTGGGTCAGGCCCGACAGCGGGTTCGTCTGGTCCATGAACTGGGACAGCTGGCTGGTGCCGAAGAACTCCTTGATGGAGGCGACGACCGGCCGGATGTTGATCAGGGTCTGCGGCGTGATCGCCTCGACGTCCTGGGTGGTCATCCGCTCGCGGACGACGCGCTCCATACGGGCCAGACCCGTGCGGACCTGGTTCTGGATGAGCTCGCCGACGTTGCGCAGACGACGGTTGCCGAAGTGGTCGATGTCGTCGACCTCGACGACCACGGAGGAACCGTTGTCGCCGGTGGTCTCGGTCTCGCCCGCGTGCAGCTTGACCAGGTACTTGATCGCCGAGATGACGTCCTCGACGGTCAGCACACCGGCGTCCAGCGGCGCGTCGGCACCCAGCTTCTTGTTGATCTTGTAGCGGCCGACCTTCGCCAGGTCGTAGCGCTTGGGGTTGAAGTAGAGGTTCTCGAGCAGCGTCTGCGCGGCCTCACGGGTCGGCGGCTCGCCCGGACGCAGCTTGCGGTAGATGTCCAGCAGCGCGTCGTCCTGGCCCTGGGTGTGGTCCTTCTCCAGGGTGGCGCGCATGGACTCGTACTCGCCGAACTCCTCGAGGATCTGCTCGGTGGTCCAGCCGAGCGCCTTCAGGAGGACGGTCACGGACTGCTTGCGCTTGCGGTCGATGCGGACACCGACCATGTCGCGCTTGTCGATCTCCATCTCCAGCCAGGCACCACGCGACGGGATGACCTTGGCGGAGTAGATGTCCTTGTCGGACGTCTTGTCGATCTGGCTGTCGAAGTAGACACCCGGCGAGCGCACCAGCTGGGACACCACGACACGCTCGGTGCCGTTGATGACGAAGGTGCCCTTGTTGGTCATGAGCGGGAAGTCGCCCATGAAGACCGTCTGCGACTTGATCTCGCCGGTCTCGTTGTTGGTGAACTCGGCCGTGACGAAGAGCGGGGCGGCGTACGTGAAGTCGCGCTCCTTGCACTCGTCGATCGAGTTCTTCGGAGGCTCGAAACGGTGATCGCGGAAGGTCAGCGACATCGACCCGGAGAAGTCCTCGATCGGGGAGATCTCCTCGAAGATCTCCTCCAGACCGGACTTGGTGGGGACGTCCTGACCACTGTCCAGGGCCGCCTCGACACGAGCCTTCCACGCGGCATTGCCGAGAAGCCAGTCAAAGCTCTCGGTCTGCAGCGCGAGGAGGTTCGGGACCTCGAGGGGCTCCTTGATCTTCGCGAAAGAGATGCGCAGCGGGGCGGTGCTTGCGCCGTTGTTCGAATTGGCAGTCGAGGCGTTGCGCGAGGCGGCCAAGAGGGGGTCCTTCCGAGGGCTCGGACTCACTACGCGCGTACCGGTTCCGCCCCCGGGCGCAGACAAGGATGTCCTGGTCAGGACGATTCCTCATGTGTGCTCAGGCTTGGGCTTGCCCCTGGTGACGGGCCAGGCGACAGCTAACAGGCAGCGCAAAGGGTCAGTGTAGCCACTTGGCACACTGATGTCCAGTGCAGAGTTTCGGAGACCGGTGCTGCACCAATCTCTTCCTCCGGAGGGGTCGGTCGGATCCCCTTGTTGTGAGCCGTCATGCCCTCTTTCACGCTTGCCACGCTAGGCATTCCCGCATCGCCTTCGATCCATGCCTCGGTCCATGGCCGATGTGACGACGCGTCCTGAGAATCGCGCGCTGCGTGCGGTTCGTCAAGGCCCCCGCCCCGCGGAGATCGTCACAGCTCATGGAAGAGGACGATCCCGGAACGGTGATGATCACCCTACCCGGGTCCGTCGCCGGACCGGGTGACGCACCACGCAAACGACCGAGGGCGGCCACCCGAAAGGGTGGCCGCCCAGCGGCTGATCAGCCCCCCGAAAGGGGCAGGGATCACTTGACCTCGACAGCCGCGCCCGCGGCCTTGAGGGACTCGGCGGCCTTCTCGGCGGCCTCCTTGTTGACCTTCTCGAGGACCGGCTTCGGGGTGCCGTCGACGAGGTCCTTGGCCTCCTTCAGACCCAGGGAGGTCAGCTCGCGCACGACCTTGATGACCTGGATCTTCTTGTCGCCGGCGCCGGTGAGGATGACGTCGAACTCGTCCTTCTCCTCGACGGCCTCGGCGGGGGCACCGGGGACACCGGCGGCAACGGCCGCGACCGGGGCGGCGGCGGTGACGTCGAACTTGTCCTCGAAGGCCTTCACGAACTCGGAGAGCTCGATGAGGGTCATCTCCTCGAACTGGGCGAGCAGGTCGTCCTGGCTGAGCTTCGCCATGATGGCGGTCCTTCCACTAATTCGGCTGGTGCCGGATGTACATGTCGGCGGGCGTACGGGCCCGCTAGAGCACGGGAGTGGTTACTCCGCGTCCTCGGCGGGAGCCGGCGTACCGGCACCGCCCTGCTCGGCCTTCGCGCGCAGCGCTTCCACGGTGCGGACGAGCTTCGACGGCAGGGCCTGGAAGACAGCAGCGGCCTGGCCCTGCTTGGCCTTCATGGCACCCGCCAGCTTGGCGAGCAGCACCTCGCGGGACTCGAGGTCCGCGAGCTTCTTGATCTCATCGGCGGACAGCGGCTTGCCGTCAAGCACACCGCCCTTGATGATGAGGTTCGGGTTCTCCTTGGCGAAGTCACGGAGACCCTTCGCCGACTCCACCGGGTCACCGGTGACGAAGGCGACAGCCGTCGGACCCGCGAACAGGTCGTCCAGCTGGGTGATCCCGGCCTCGTTGGCCGCGATCTTGGTCAGCGTGTTCTTCACCACGGCGTACGTGGCGTTCTCACCGAGCGAACGACGCAGCGTCTTGAGCTGCGCCACGGTGAGACCGCGGTACTCGGTCAGCACGGCGGCGTTGGAGCTGCGGAACTTGTCCGTCAGCTCGGCAACCGAACCGGCCTTGTCGGGCCTCGCCATAGAGCCTCGGCCTCCTTCCGGGTGATTCGGACCGCACGGGAAGGGGCCGGGCAAAACAAACGCCCCGGCGCAGGCGCACGGGGCGTGACTCGACCAGAACCGCTTGCGCGATCCCGGGAGTGCATTCCACTGTCACCTGCGCGGGCCGTCCGCATTCAGCGGATCCTTCGGCTGCCGCACCCTCGCGAGCACGACAACAACCAGCGGTCTTTGGCTTCTGTCGAAGAGTACGCGAACGGGTCGGCGCCAGGCAAATCCGGTGTCGGGGCAGGTCAGCACGGGCTGCACGGGCCGCCCTGCCCCTGACTCGCGGCGTCGCCCGGCGTCAGCCGGCCGCCTTCATGTCCTTCAGCATCGCGAAGAGGTCGACGGTGTCCTTCGCCGGCGGGGCCTCGACCGTGGCTGCGGTGCCGTAGTCGGAGTAGCGGGCCGTCATCCGCACCGTGCCCTCGGGCATCCTCATCCCCACGACCATCTTCACCGGGTAGTGGTCCCCGTTGACCCAGATCTCGGTGTCGTACCCCTTGATGCCCGCCTTCTCGGCGTTGGCGATCACCGCCGCGCGCTGCTTCGCGGAGAGCAGGTCGGCGGCCTTGTTGGCGTCGACCATCTCCGCGAACGTCAGCGTGCCCTTGTAGTGGTCCGTCTCGGCGCCGCCGACCTTCTCCGCCCCGACGTGCTTCAGGTTGGGCGACTGGAGCAGCAGGGCGAGCTGCTCGGACGGATCCTGGTTCAGGTTCCCCAGGCTGCCGCTCATCTGCTTCCGCATCGCCTCGCTGCCGCTCGCCTCGGCCGCGGCCTTGAAGTCCAGCTTCATCCAGCGCTTGCCGCCCATCTCGGCGGCCTGCATCGCCCCCACGTCCATGTACATGACGTCGTGGACCATGATCATGCGCATCTCGGACGGGGCGTCCGGGCCGGCGGCCGCGAGGGCGGAGCCCTTCACGGTGAAGTCCATGACCGCCGGATCCCACCCCTGCACGCCGGTCACCTCCATGGTGCCGCCGCCCTCCACGCCGGCCGGCGTGCTGACCGTCATGCGGACCTTGGCGGACTTGGCCTCCGAGGTCTTCCTGAAGGCGGCCTGGATGATCTCGGCGATCTTGCCCTGGGACTGCACCGCGGAGTGGGGCGCGTCGGCCTTCTTCCGCTTCTTGCCGCCCCGGTCGCCGTCGTCGCAGCCCGCGAGCCCGATCACGACGGCCACGACCGCCAGACCGGCCCCCACACGCTTCGCTGCGGACACGCTCATGAATCCCCACCCCATGCTGTTCGTCGTCTGTGACCCCGCGATGTAACCGCTTGTCACGTTAACGCACCGCACTGACACCGTCGTGCGAAAAAAACCGGCCCCGCGCCTCGGAAGAGGCGCGGGGCCGGTTCACAGCACACGGGCCCGTGGGGCCCGACCCGGTCAGACGGCGGCCGGGTCCTCCTCGACGAGGAGGTTGCGGGTGCGGTTCGGGTCGACCGGGATGCCGGGGCCCATCGTGGTGCTGATGGCGGCCTTCTTGATGTAGCGACCCTTGGCGGCGGACGGCTTCAGACGAAGGATCTCGTCCAGCGCGGCGCCGTAGTTCTCGACCAGCTGCTGCTCACCGAACGAGGTCTTGCCGATGATGAAGTGCAGGTTCGAGTGCTTGTCGACGCGGAACTCGATCTTGCCGCCCTTGATGTCGGTGACGGCCTTGGCCACGTCGGGGGTGACGGTGCCGGTCTTCGGGTTCGGCATCAGACCACGGGGGCCGAGGACGCGGCCGAGACGGCCGACCTTGCCCATGAGGTCCGGGGTGGCGACGACGGCGTCGAAGTCCAGACGGCCCTTCGCGACCTCGTCGATGAGCTCGTCGGCGCCGATGATGTCGGCGCCCGCGGCACGCGCGGCCTCGGCACGGTCACCGGTCGCGAAGACCAGGACCCGGGCGGTCTTACCGGTGCCGTGCGGAAGGTTCACGGTGCCACGGACCATCTGGTCGGCCTTGCGCGGGTCGACGCCCAGACGGAAGGCCACCTCGACGGTGCCGTCGAACTTGCTGGTGGAGGTGTCCTTGGCGAGACGGACGGCCTCGAGGGGCGCGTACAGACGCTCCCGGTCGATCTTGGCGTCCGCAGCGCGGAGAGACTTGCTGCGCTTGCTCACTACTGCTCCTGTGTGTCCTGAGGAGTCGTGGTGCGGGCCGAGCAGGCCCTGCCACGGAACTGCTGGTGGTGTGGTCAGCCCTCGACCGTGATGCCCATGGAACGCGCGGTGCCGGCGATGATCTTCTCGGCGGCGTCCAGGTCGTTCGCGTTGAGGTCGGGCAGCTTGGTCGTGGCGATCTCGCGGACCTGGTCACGCGTAAGCTTCGCGACCTTGGTCTTGTGCGGCTCGCCGGAGCCCTTCTCCACACCCGCGGCCTTGAGGATCATCCGCGAGGCCGGCGGGGTCTTGGTGATGAAGGTGAAGGAGCGGTCCTCGTAGACCGTGATCTCCACCGGGATCACCCAGCCACGCTGCGACTCGGTGGCCGCGTTGTAGGCCTTGCAGAACTCCATGATGTTGACGCCGTGCTGACCCAGCGCCGGGCCCACCGGCGGGGCCGGGTTGGCCGCACCAGCGTTGATCTGGAGCTTGATAAGCCCCGTGACCTTCTTCTTCTTGGGAGGCATGTGCTCTCTCCGGGTCCTAGTGAGAGTTTTCCTGCCTGCGAGCAGGCATACCGCACCACGATAGCGGGTATTGCGGCAAGCCCTGAAACCGGGCAGGTCAGACAGGGAGCGCGACCCGCGCGGAGCGCCGTCGGCACCGCCTCCCGAAGCCGCCGCGATCGGCCCACGCCACCCCGGGCCGCCGGGGAGCCGGGGCCACCGATGCGCGACGGGAAGCCGGAGTGGGGGCGTCCGCACGGCGCCACGCCCGCGCCGGGGCCCTCGTCGCGCAGCGCCCTGCGGGGCGGCGTCCGGTGGCCCTTCCGGCGGCCCGGTGGCCGTCCGCACGCGCGAGGGCCCCTGCTCAACGGGAAGCCGTTGGGCAGGGGCCCTCGCGGATGATCGTTCGACTAGTTCTTCTGGATCTGGTCGAAGCTGAGCTCGACCGGGGTCTCGCGACCGAAGATCTCGACGAGGCCCTTGACCTTCTTCGAGTCCGGGTTGATCTCGTTGATCGTGGCCTGCAGCGTCGCGAAGGGGCCGTCGGTGACGGTGACCGAGTCGCCCACCTCGAAGTCCAGCACCTGGACCTCGACCTTGCGCTTCGGCGCGGCGCCCTCGCCGCCCTCGCCGGCGGCCGCAGCCTGCTCCTCGACCTCCGGAGCCAGCATCTTGGTGACCTCGTCCAGCGTCAGCGGGTACGGGTCGTAGGCGTTGCCGACGAAGCCGGTGACGCCGGGGGTGTTGCGGACGACGCCCCAGGACTCGTTCGTCAGGTCCATGCGCACCAGCACATAGCCGGGCAGCTTGTTCTGGCGGACGGTGCGGCGGTCGCCGTTCTTGATCTGGACGACCTCTTCCTGGGGCACCTCGGCCTGGTAGATGTAGTCCTCGACGTTCAGCGAGACGGCGCGCTGCTCCAGGTTGGACTTCACGCGGTTCTCGTAGCCGGCGTAGGTGTGGATGACGTACCACTCGCCGGGCAGGACGCGCAGCTCCTCGCGGAAGGCGGCGACCGGATCCACCGGGGCCTGCTCCTCCGCGGCTTCCCCACCCGTGAGCTCGTCCTCGTCCTCGTCGACGACCTGGACGGCGGCCTCCTCGGCGGGCTCGCCGGCGGCCTCGTCTGCAGCCTCCGCCTGGTCGATGTCGCCGTCGGCTGCCTCGACGATGTCGAGCGCGGTGTCGTCGCCCTCGACGGTCTCGTCGGCGTCGTACAGGTTCGGGTCAGACACGGTCGCTGCTTCTTCCTTCACGATGTGGAACAGGCGGTCGGGCGCCACGGGCGCCCTCCGCGGGAGGAATCACCCGAAGACGTACGAGACGCCCTTGTTGAATCCCCAGTCAATCACGGTAACGAGCGCGATGATGACCACAACGAAGACAATCACCACGCTGGTGTACGTGATCAGCTCGCTGCGCGTGGGCCAGACGACCTTGCGGAGCTCCGCGACGATCTGGCGGTAGAAGAGCGCGAGGCGCGCCAGGGGGCCCTTCTTGCCGCGCTTGCCGCCGCGGCGGGGCTTCTTGGAGGTGGCGTCCTCGGATTCACTGTCGGGACGACCACTCTCAGGTGTCGCGGTGGAGCCCAGGGCTTCCGTCACTCGGTCCTCACCTGAATCCGGGTCGTTTGCCGAAACAATCCTCAAAGCGTGTGCCTGCTTGTAGCAGGGCCGGAGGGACTCGAACCCCCAACCGCTGGTTTTGGAGACCAGTGCTCTACCAATTGAGCTACGACCCTTTGGGTGCCCCCCAACTTACCGCATCCGAGCGGCTGCACGATGTGTGCGGCCAAGATCAGCTCGCGGGGGCCATCGACGGATGAGTGTACGTGTTCACGGCCCGGGCGTCGAATGCGTTGCGTGTTCGGCGCGGTTCGGCGCGGTTGCGCACGGTTGTGCCCGGAACGTGAACTCGTGTGCTCGGGGCCCGCCGGGTCTGCGACGATGCAGGCATGACCGCTGCAACTGAACGACGCGTGTCGGCCCGCATCGGGTCGATCTCCGAGTCCGCGACGCTCGCCGTGGACGCCAAGGCCAAGGCCCTCAAGGCAGCCGGGCGACCGGTCATCGGCTTCGGAGCCGGCGAGCCCGACTTCCCGACGCCCGACTACATCGTCGAGGCCGCGGTGGAGGCGTGCCGCAATCCGAAGTTCCACCGCTACACCCCGGCCGGCGGCCTGCCGGAGCTGAAGGCCGCGATCGCCGCCAAGACCCTGCGCGACTCCGGCTACGAGGTCGACGCCTCCCAGATCCTGGTCACCAACGGTGGCAAGCAGGCCATCTACGAGGCGTTCGCCGCGATCCTCGACCCGGGCGACGAGGTCATCGTCCCCGCGCCGTACTGGACGACCTACCCGGAGTCGATCCGCCTGGCCGGCGGTGTCCCGGTCGACGTGGTCGCCGACGAGACGACCGGTTACCGGGTCTCCGTCGAGCAGCTGGAGGCGGCCCGCACGGAGAAGACCAAGGTCGTGCTCTTCGTGTCGCCGTCCAACCCGACCGGCGCCGTCTACACGGAGGCCGAAACCGAGGCGATCGGCCGCTGGGCCGTCGAGCACGGCCTGTGGGTGCTGACCGACGAGATCTACGAGCACCTGGTCTACGGCGACGCCGCCGCGGTCTCGCTGCCCGCGCTCTTCCCCGAGCTGCGCGACAAGTGCGTGGTCGTCAACGGCGTCGCCAAGACCTACGCCATGACCGGCTGGCGCGTGGGGTGGATCATCGGCCCCAAGGACGTCGTCAAGGCCGCCACCAACCTGCAGTCGCACGCCACCTCGAACGTGAGCAACGTCGCGCAGGTCGCCGCCCTGGCCGCCGTCTCCGGCGACCTGGTGGCCGTGGCCGAGATGCGGAAGGCCTTCGACCGCCGCCGCCAGACCATCGTGCGGATGCTCAACGAGATCCCCGGCGTCGTCTGCCCGGAGCCGGAGGGCGCGTTCTACGCCTACCCGTCGGTCAAGGGCCTGCTCGGCAAGGAGATCCGCGGCAAGCGGCCGCAGAGCTCGGTGGAGCTCGCGGAGCTGATCCTGGAGGAGGCCGAGGTCGCCGTGGTCCCGGGCGAGGCCTTCGGCACCCCCGGCTACCTGCGCCTTTCGTACGCGCTCGGCGACGAGGACCTGGTCGAGGGCGTCTCCCGGCTGCAGAAGCTGCTGGGCGAGGCCAAGGCCTGAGCGAGCCCGGCCGAACCGCCCCGCGGGGCCCCGGACCGATCGGTCCGGGGCCCCGCGTGTGTGTGCGGGCAAGCGCTCGTTCGGGGAAAGCACGGGAAAGCGGTACCGGCACCCCCCGCCGGTGCGGCAGGATCTGTGAATGGCACGCGATGTATCCCTCCTCCCCAAGGCGCACCTCCACCTGCACTTCACCGGCTCGATGCGGCCCGCGACCCTGCTGGAGCTCGCCGACAAGTACGGAGTGCACCTCCCCGAAGCGCTGACCTCGGGTGAGCCGCCCAAGCTGCGCGCCACCGACGAGCGCGGCTGGTTCCGCTTCCAGCGCCTGTACGACATCGCGCGGTCCGTGCTCCGCTCCCCCGACGACATCCGGCGCCTGGTGCGGGAGGCCGCCGAGGAGGACGCCCGCGACGGCTCGGGGTGGCTGGAGATACAGGTCGACCCCACCTCGTACGCGCCCCGCCTGGGCGGGCTGATCCCGGCGCTGGAGATCATCCTGGACGCGGTGGAGACCGCCTCCCGGGACACCGGTGTGGGCATGGCCGTGCTCGTCGCCGCCAACCGCACCAAGCACCCCCTGGACGCCCGCACGCTGGCACGGCTCGCGGTGCGCTACGCGGACCGCGGGGTGGTCGGCTTCGGGCTGTCCAACGACGAGCGCAGGGGGCTGGCCAGGGACTTCGACCGGGCTTTCGCCATCGCCCGGGAGGGCGGGCTGCTGGCGGCGCCGCACGGCGGCGAGCTGGCGGGCGCGGGCAGCGTCCGCGACTGCCTGGACGACCTGCACGCCAGCCGCGTCGGGCACGGCGTACGGGCCGCCGAGGACCCGCGGCTGATGGCGAAGCTCGCCGAGCGGGGCGTCACCTGCGAGGTGTGTCCCACGTCCAATGTGGCCCTGGGCGTCTACGACCGGCCCCAGGAGGTCCCGCTGCGCACCCTCTTCGACGCCGGGGTGCCGATGGCGCTGGGCGCGGACGACCCGCTGCTGTTCGGCTCACGGCTCGCCGCGCAGTACGAAGTGGCCCGGGACGCACACGGTTTCACCGACGAGGAACTGGCCGAACTGGCCCGTCAGTCGGTGCGCGGTTCCGCGGCGCCGGAGGGCGTGCGGACCAAGCTGCTGGCGGGGATCGAGGACTGGCTCGGCGGCTGATCCCGGCCGGGACGGCGCGGGCGTACGTGCCCGCGAACGCGTCCGGCGACCGGTCGTCCACGGGTTCGCCCGGACAGCGGGCGAGGCAGCCACACCGGTGCCGGACGCCCGGCGGCGGCGCGCCCGCCGCCTTGGGGTCGGCGTCCGCCCGGATGGGCCCGTTGCGGCGCTCCGCGCGGGCCGGCCTGGCACACGCGGTGCTCGCGGTGACCGGCGGCGTGGCGGCTGTGAGGCGGCGGTGTGCAGGCGGTCCGGGAGGCGTACCGGCCGGCCGGGCCACGGCGGTGAGCCGAGGGGCCCGCAGCGGCCTGGCCCGGCCTGGAGCTGCTAGAGGCTGACGCCGACCGTCACCGGCTCGTTGACCAGCGTGATCCCGAAGGCCGCGCGGACGCCCTCGACGACCTCGCGGGCAAGGGCGAGCAGGTCGGCCGTCGTGGCCGCGCCCCGGTTGGTCAGGGCGAGGGTGTGCTTGGTGGAGATGCGGGCGGGGCCGGTGCCGTAGCCCTTGGCGAAGCCCGCCCGGTCGATCAGCCAGGCGGCGGAGGTCTTGATGTGGCCGTCGCCCGCGGGGTAGGCGGGGGGCGTGGCGTCCGGACCGAGGCGGTCGTGGACCCGGGTGAGGAAGTCCGCGTACCCGGCCTCGGTGAGGACGGGGTTGGTGAAGAAGGAGCCCGCCGACCAGGTGTCGTGGTCCTCCGGGTCGAGCACCATGCCCTTGCCCGAGCGCAGTTTCAGCACCGTCTCGCGGACGGTGCCCAGGGCCACCCGGTCGCCCGCCTCCACACCGAGGGCGCGGGCCACCTCCGCGTACTTCACCGGACCGGACAGGCCCCCGGCGTCCTCCAGGGCGAAGCGGACGCGCAGCACCACATAGCGCGCGGGGTCCGCCTTGAAGCGGCTGTGGCGGTAGGAGAAGGCACATTCGGCGCCGTCCAGGGCGACGGTCTCGCCCGTGGTCCGGTCGTACGCGATCACCTCGGTGATCGTGCTGGACACCTCCTGGCCGTACGCGCCCACGTTCTGGATCGGCGTCGCCCCGGCGGAGCCCGGGATGCCGGCCAGGCACTCGACTCCCGCCAGGCCCGCCTCGACGGTGCGGGCGACGGCGTCCGTCCACACCTCGCCCGCGGCGAGCTCCAGCTCGGTACCGCGCAGCTCGAAGCCGCGCGTGGCGACGCGCAGCGCGGTCCCCGCGAAGCCCTGGTCGCCGATCACGAGGTTGCTGCCGCCGCCGATGACCAGCAGCGGCGTCCCGGCCGCGTCCGCCTCGCGGACGGCCTCGACGACCTCGGCGTCCGTGGTCGCCGTGACCAGACGGGTGGCGGGGCCGCCCAGGCGGAAGGTGGTCAGGGGCGCGAGCGGGGCGTCGTGGAGTACGTGCACGGCATTCAGGGTACGGGGCGGACGGCCTCGTCCAGGGGCCGCCCGCCCCGTGCGCTCAGAGCGCCTCGAGGATCGTCGCGTTGGCCAGGCCGCCCGCCTCGCACATGGTCTGCAGGGCGTACCGGGCGCCGCGCGCCCGCATGGCGTGGACGAGGGTGGTCATCAGCCGTGTGCCGCTGGCGCCGAGCGGGTGGCCCAGGGCGATGGCGCCGCCGTTGACGTTGACCTTGGCGGGGTCCGCGCCGGTCTCCTGGAGCCAGGCGAGGACGACGCTCGCGAAGGCCTCGTTGACCTCGAAGAGGTCGATGTCGGCCAGGTCGAGCCCGGCGCGGCGCAGGACGCGCTCGGTGGCCGGGATGACGCCGGTCAGCATCAGCAGCGGGTCCGAGCCGGTGACCGCGAAGCTGTGCAGCCGGGCGAGCGGGCGCAGCCCGAGGCGCTCGGCGGTCTCGCTGCTGGTGATCAGCACGGCGGAGGCGCCGTCGTTGACCGGGCTGCTGTTGCCGGCGGTGACCGACCAGTCGATCTGCGGGAAGCGCTCCGCGTAGCCGGGGTCGGCGAAGGCGGGGCGCAGCCCGGCGAGGATCTCCGGGGTGGTCGTGGGACGTACGGACTCGTCCGTGGCGAGCCCGGCGAGCGGCGCGACCTCGGCGTCGAAGGCGCCGGCCGCCCACGCGGCGGCGGCCTTGCGGTGCGACTCCGCGGCGAAGGCGTCCATCGCCCCGCGGCTCAGCGACCACTTGGCGGCGATCAGCTCCGCGCTGACGCCCTGCGGCACGAGTCCGCCCGGGAAGCGCTCCGCGACGCCGGGGCCGAACGGGTCGGCGCCCGGGGGCACGTTGGACCACATGGGCACACGGCTCATCGACTCCACGCCACAGGCGACGACGACGTCGTACGCGCCGGCGATGACGCCCTGCGCGGCGAAGTGCACGGCCTGCTGGGAGGAGCCGCACTGGCGGTCGACGGTGGTCGCGGGGACGGAGTCGGGGAAGCCGGCCGAGAGCCAGGCCCAGCGGGTGGTGTTCATGGCCTGCTCGCCGACCTGGTCGACGGTGCCGCCGATGACGTCGTCGACGAGCGCCGGGTCGATCCCGCTGCGCGTGACGAGCTCCCCCAGGGTGTGGGCGAGCAGTTCCACCGGGTGCGTCCCGGCGAGCGCCCCGCCCGGCTTGCCCTTGCCGATGGGGGTGCGGACGGCTTCGACGATGACGGCGTCACGCATGACGTTCTCGCCTCCTGCGAATGGAGCGTGTCGGTTTGATTTTCAAACTATGAACGATGACAAGGCTAGGGCGAGTCGGTTCGAAATCACACAGCCATGTGAAACTGGGCGGGTGAGTCCGACCACACCTGTGCCCCCGCTGCCGGGACGCCCCTGCTCCGCCGCCGCGGCGCTCTCCGTCGTCGGCGAGAAGTGGGCCCTCCTCGCGGTCCGCGAGATCCTGTTCGGCAACCGGCGCTTCGACGCCATCGCCCGCAACACGGGCGCTCCGCGCGACCGCCTCACCGCCCGACTGCGCGCGCTGGAGGAGTCCGGCATCGTCGAACGGCGCGCCTACAACGAGCGGCCGCCGCGGTACGAGTACCACCTGACGCGGGCCGGCCGTGACCTCGCACCGGTCATCCGGGCGCTGGTGGCGTGGGGCGACAGGTGGGTCATGGACGAGCCGCCGGTCGTCCTCCGGCATCGCGACGGCCACCCGGTGGACACCGTCGAGTACTGCCGCACCTGCGGCGAGGAGGTCCACGACCGCGACCTCGAAATCGACGTCCGGGGCGCGGAGTGGACGCGTACGGGTCCGGCGGCGTCCGTCTGAACCGTGCGCGCCGCACCCGGTACGCACGGCCTCCCGGGCGCCCGACCGGGGCGCCCGGGAGATCCGCGGCCCGGTTCGGGCTCCGGAGCGGGCCGGTTGTTTGCGGGGTGCCGGTCTCGTAGCCGTCCGCCGGTAGAGACGGCCGGTGACCACGCCCACCCTTCGCGGGTGGCGCGCCCGCCGTAACCTGCGTCTTCGGGTGATTCCCCGACAGCGCAGCGGGCTTGGTGAGTCGACTTCCGAGATCGGGCTCTGTTTCGCCGACATATTCGGCGGAAGCGGGCCCGATCTGCCGTGGACCCGCAGACGCGGGTCACGGCGGGCGCGCCCACCACCGGCAGCGGGCGTGGAAGCGGCCATCTCTACCCGCGGACGGCAACGAGACCCGCGCCGCCGGAAAGGCACCCCGTTCCGGCGCCCGTCCCGGCCGGGCCGGGACCGCCCCGGAGTGGCTTCAGGGCGTCGCGTCCACCAGGGCCTCGCGCGCCACGGGGACCGAGCCGGCCGCCCCCGGGGCGCGGCGGCCCGGGACCAGGAGAGCGGCGAGCGCGCCGACCGCGACGGCCGCCGCGCCGACCCAGAGCGCCGGGGTGAGGCCGTCCACGAACCGCGTCGCGGACTCGTAGCCGCCCTGCGCGGAGAAGACCGCCGCGAGCGTCGCCACCCCGAGGGCCCCGCCGACCTCGCGGAGGGCGTTGTTGGCGCCCGAGGCGATGCCCTGCTCCTCCGGCCGTACGCTGCCCATCACGATGTTGGCGCTCGGCGCGAAGTACATCGCCATCCCGATGCCGCTCACGATCAGCGCCGGCACCTGTGCCGCGTACGACACGCCCGGCTCGACGACCACGGCGAACCAGCCGAGCCCCAGCGCCTGCAGGGCGAGGCCGATGGCGACGACCGGACGGCCGCCGACGCGGTCGGAGAGGAAGCCCGCGATCGGCGCCACGATCATCGGCATGCCCGTCCAGGGGAGCATGCGCAGCCCCGCTTCGGTCGGGGAGTAGCCCGCGACGCCTTGGAGGAACTGGCTGAGCAGGAAGATCGAGCCGAACATGCCGAGGAACATCAGCAGGCTGGCGGCGTTGATCGCGGCGAAGGCGCGGCTGCGGAAGAGGCGCATCGGCAGGATCGGATTGCGCGCCCGGGCACCGTGCCGGACGAAGGCGGCCAGCAGCACGCCGCCGCCGAGGAGCCCGCCGAGGACCGGGCCGCTGGTCCAGCCGTCGGCGTTGCCGCGTACGAGGGCGTAGACGATGCCGAACAGGCCCGCGCTGGCGAGCACCGTGCCGACCGCGTCGAGCCGTGGGTCGGGACCGCGGCTCTCGGCGAGCCGCAGCCGCGCGAGGGGCAGCAGGAGCAGACCGAGCGGGACGTTGACCCAGAAGATCCACTGCCAGGAGATGTGCTCGGTGAGCGAGCCGCCGATCAGCGGTCCCGCGGCCACGGCGAGCCCGTTGACGGCTCCCCAGATGCCGAAGACCATGCCCCGCCGCTCGGGCGGGACGGCCGCCGACAGCAGTGTCAGGGTGAGCGGCATGAGGATCGCGGCACCGACGCCCTGGACGGCGCGTGCGGCGATGAGTTCGCCCATGCCGGGGGCGAGCGCGGCGGCGGCGGAGGCCGCGGAGAAGATGCCGAGGCCGACGAGGAACATGCGCCGGCGGCCGAAGCGGTCGCCCAGGGCGGCGCCGAACATCAGGAGGACGGCGAAGGTGAGCGTGTAGGCGCTCACCGTCCACTCCAGGTCCTCCAGGGCGCCGCCCAGGTCCGCCCGGATGGACGGCAGCGCGGTGGTGACGACCAGATTGTCGAGCGCCGCCATGAAACCGGCGACGCTGGTGATGACCAGGGCCCAGCCGACGCCTCCGCGCCTGACCCCCTGCGATGACTGTTCCACGATCTTCCCCCAACTGGTTAGTTATTGATCAATAACTTTTGCGGGCACAGCCGCACCCCGCGAAACGGCCGACGCGACCCGTCAGCCCTTCCCGGGGAAGCGGTCGGCATACAGGTCCTCGATCCCCTTCCAGCCGCGCTCGTCCTGCGGGACACCGAGCGCCACCAGTACGTTCACGAGCATTCCCGTGCCGAAGAACTCCGCCGTCTCGCGGTCGTCCACCCCTGTGCGCGCCCTGACGAAGTCCCACAGACCCAGCCAGCCGCGCCGGCAGGCTTCGCGGACCTCCTCGTCGTCGACGGCGGCCACATACATCTGCAGCTGCATCCGCAGGACGTCGCCGTCCCCGATGAGCTCCTGGTACGAACCGCACATCGCCTCGAACGCCCGCTCCCCCTCCAGCCCTTCGGCCGCCTTCTCGAAGTGCGCCTCGATCCTCTGGACACACCGCGCGGCGGCGGCCAGGAACAGCGCCTTCTTGTTCGGGAAGAGCCGGAAGAGGTACGGCTGCGACACACCCATGCGCTGGGCGATGACGCCGGTGGAGGTGCCGTTGTAGCCACCTCTGCCGAACTCCGTCATCGCCGCGCGGATCGCCGCCTCGCGGCGCTCCTCCGCGCTCATCCGCATGCTGTCGCCTGCCATGCGAAGTAAGTTATCAGTCAATAACAAGCAGACGCAAGAAGGGGGCGGCGGTACGCCCCGCCGCCCTGCCCTCACGGCTATGCCAGCCGGACCACCGCGCGCGACATGCCCAGCACCTTCTGCCCGGCGCTGACGGCCGTCACATCCACCCGGACGGTGCGCTCGTCGTCGTCGAGCTTGGCCGCGACCTTGGCGCTGACCTCGATCAGCGCGCCCGTACCGTCGTTCGGAACGACGACGGGCTTGGTGAAGCGCACCCCGTAGTCCACGACGGCGCCCGGGTCGCCCACCCAGTCCGTCACGACGCGGATCGCCGAGGCCATGGTGAACATGCCGTGCGCGATGACGTCCGGCAGACCGACCTCCTTGGCGAACTTCTCGTTCCAGTGGATCGGGTTGAAGTCCCCGGAGGCGCCCGCGTACTGCACGAGTGTGGCGCGGTTCACAGGGAAGGATCGCGCCGGCAGTTCGGTGCCGACCTCGACGTCGTCGTAGGAGATCTTCGCCGCCATCAGCTCACTCACCCTCCGGCGCGCGCGCCACCAGCTTCATCAGCGCCGTCACCACGTGCTCGCCGCTCTCGTCGTGGACCTCGCCGCGGACGTCGATGACGTCGTTGCCCGCGAGCGACTTGATGGCCTCGATGGCGACCGTGACCGAGAGGCGGTCGCCGGCCCGCACCGGGCGGGTGTAGCTGAACTTCTGGTCGCCGTGCACCACCCGGCCGTAGTCCAGCCCCAGCTCCGGGTCGAGGACGACCTGCCCCGAGGCCTTGTAGGTGATCACGAAGGGGAAGGTCGGCGGCGCGATCACGTCCGGGTGGCCGAGGGCCTTGGCCGCATCGGGGTCGGTGTAGACCGGGTTCGGGTCCCCGACCGCCTCGGCGAACTCGCGGATCTTCTCCCTGCCCACCTCGTAGGGAGCGGTGGGCGGATACGTCCGCCCCACGAAGGACTGGTCCAGCGCCATCGGCACCTCCTGGAACTGTGTTCTGTGTCGTCGCGTCGTCGCGCCGTCGCGTCATGCGCGCGACGGCGTCGGGTCGCCGTGTCCCTGACGGCGTCGGCCGACCGGCCAACGCCAAGAGGCCGCCCCCGGTGACAGGGGCGGCCTCTTGGTCTTACGGCCTGGATCAGCGCGTCTCGCGGTGCGCGGTGTGCGCGTTGCAGCGCGGGCAGTGCTTCTTCATCTCAAGACGGTCCGGGTCGTTGCGCCGGTTCTTCTTGGTGATGTAGTTCCGCTCCTTGCACTCCACGCAGGCCAGCGTGATCTTCGGGCGGACGTCGGTGGCGGCCACGTGAGTGCTCCTTGACGAACGGCAATAAGGTTTGAACACGGAAAGAGTAGCCGATTGAGGGACCGATCCCACAATCGGCTACGCGTGTAGCGGCGACCGGACTTGAACCGGTGACACAGCGATTATGAGCCGCTTGCTCTACCGACTGAGCTACGCCGCTTCGATGAAAAGATCACCCGCCGGGTGGCGGGTCATCCGATCATCAGAGCCCCAATACGGAATCGAACCGTAGACCTTCTCCTTACCATGGAGACGCTCTGCCGACTGAGCTATTGGGGCGAGCGAGGAAGACATTACACGGTCCGCCGCCGAAGGTGAAATCCGTATCTTGCGGGCACCCGCCGGACCGCTCCCCACCTCCACCGACCCACCCGCCAGGTCCCATACGTCACTTGACGTCACCAGTACGACTATTCGCTCTTCCCGGACGGACCGGGCACCGCGCCCTAGGCTCGGAACCGCGTGATCTTGCCTCCGGCCCCGAGGAGCGCGATGACCGACAGCCAGCCGCAGCAGCCCACCGACCCGCCGCTCGGCGAAGCGGCTCCCGCCCCCGCCCTCCTGCTCTGCGACGCCCGCCTCGCCGACGGACGCACCGTCGACGTGCGCCTGGCCGGAGCGCGCATCGAAGCCGTCGGCACCGCCGGCAGCCTCCACGAGGGCACCCGGGTCGACCTGAGCGGCTATCTCCTGCTGCCCGCCCCGGCCGAACCTCACGCCCACCTGGACACCGCGCTGACGGCCGACTGCGCGGGCCCGCCCTCGTACGACGCCGAGGACGTGCAGCGCCGGGTCACCGAGGGCGCCCTCCACCAGCTCGGCCACGGCGCGACCGCGGTGCGCACCCACATCCGCATCGGAGACGTCCAGGGACTGCGCGCCCTGGAGGCGGCGCTCCAGGCCCGCCGCGCGCTGCGCGGGCTGGTCGACCTGCAGACCGTGGCCGTGCCCCGTGTCCTCACCGGTCCCGCCGGGGCCGACGGCCTCGCCGTGCTCCGCGACGCCCTGAAGATGGGCGCCGGCGTGGTGGGCGGCTGCCCCGACCTCGACCCCGACCCCGGCGGCTACGCGGAGGCCGTGCTCTCGGTGGCGGCCGAGTTCGGCCTCCCCGTCGACCTGCACACCGACGCCGGGGACCCCGCCCGGCTCTCCCGGCTCGCCGCGATGGCCGGCGGCCTGCGCCCCGGCGTGGCCCTCGGTCCCTGCGGGGGCCTGGCCCGGCTGCCGTACGACACCACCGTCCGCCTCGCCGGGCAGCTCGCCGCCGCCGGGGTCTCGCTCACCGCCCTCCCCCAGGGCGGCTGCGGGGCTCTGGAATCCGTGCGCCGCGGCGGCACCGCGCCGGTACGGACCCTGCGGGCGGCGGGCGTCCGGATCGCCGCGGGCAGCGGCGCGCTGCGCGACCTGACCAACCCGGTCGGCCGCGGCGACCCCCTGGAGGCCGCCTTCCTCCTCGCCTCCCACGGCGAGTGCGCTCCCGGCGAGGCCTACGAGGCGGTGAGCCGGGACGCCCGCGCCGTCATGGGGCTGCCGGAGGTGCGGGTCGAGGCGGGCTTCCCCGCGGAGCTGCTCGCGGTCCGCGCCGACCGGCTGGAGAGCGCGCTGTCCCTCGCGTACAGCCGGATCGTCATCCACCGGGGCCGGGTCGTCTCCCGGACCAGCGCGGTGCGCGAGTACACCGACACCCTGGCGCTCGACCTGCCGCGACAGTCGAGGAGCCGCCGTGACCCGGCATGAACGGCGCGCCGGGCGTAGCGTCGGTGGCATGCGCACTGTGATCGCGGGTGGACATGGACAGATCGCGCTGCGGCTGGAGCGGCTGCTCGCCGAGCGCGACGACGAGGTGGCGGGCATCATCCGCAAGCCGGAACAGGCCGATGCCCTGCGGGAGGCCGGGGCCGAGCCGATCGTGCTCGACCTGGAGGCGGCCTCGGCGAACGACGTGGCCGAGGTGCTGCGCGGCGCGGGCGCGGTCGTCTTCGCGGCCGGCGCGGGGCCGGGCAGCGGCGTCGCCCGCAAGGAGACCGTCGACCGGGACGCCGCCGTGCTTCTGGCCGACGCGGCCGAACGCGCGGGCGTACGCCGTTATCTGATGGTCTCCGCCATGGGTGCCGACACCGACCCCCGCCCCGGCACCGACGACGTCTTCGCCGCCTATCTGCGCGCCAAGGGCGCGGCGGACGCCGAAGTACGCCACCGCACCGCCCTGGACTGGACGATCCTGCGCCCCGGCCTGCTCACCAACGACCCGGGGACGGGGCGGGTCCGGCTCGCCGCCTCCACCGGGCACGGCTCGGTGACCCGCGACGACGTCGCCGCGGTGCTCGCGGAACTGCTCGACACGCCGTCGACGGCCGGGCTGACCCTGGAGCTGATCGGGGGTCACACTCCGGTGTCCGTCGCGGTGAAGGACATCGCGGGCAACTGACCACCGGCCCTTTTCCATGGACTCCGTGGCGGCCGGACGGTTCATTCCGGGAATTCCCGGGGCCCCATGCCGGAAGCCTCCTGATCGCCGACGCGACGGGGATGCGTACGCCGATTTCCGCGGGCCGTGAGGCGTCCGGCGGCAGTGCGACGCTGGTGGCGTCCTCGAAGATCCGGGAAAGGCACGACCCGGAATGCGGTCGCCGCCGGAAGAGAACGAACCGGACCGCAGAGCCCTTCGACGGCTTGAAGGCGACAGAGGTCCCTTCCTCGACGTCCGGGCGGCCGCGGTCCGACGGTCGCATGGTGCTTCTCACCGAGGGCGAAGCACTTCGCCGCGCCCCGATGGCGGTGAATCCTCAAGGGCGGCGCACCCGTCCGCGACGCATCACCGCCGTCGTCCGACGTCCCGCCCAACGGGAGACAGGCGATGTCCGTCATCGTCGCCCTGGATTCGACGGCCGATTTCCTCAATCTGGGGACGGGTTATGCGTTGGACGGCGTCGACCTCGCCGGACACATCGGCCCTCACCTGGCCACTCACGGCGCTGGTGAACCGCACGCTCGGGTTCCGGACGATTTCCAGCCGGGCCCGTGTCCTGCGCATCCGGTTCGCCGGAATGGCCCGGTGGTGTTCCGCCGGGCGGCGCTCATCACCGTTTCCGGACTCGCCTCCGGACACCGACCTCGAAATCCGCGATGCCCAAATGCGTGTGCGGGAGGCGGTGAGAGGCCCGGGTACAGCCGAGATGCGATCAGCACCGCCGTGGGCTGCACTTGGTCGTATCGGGAAGGGCCAGCGCCATCCCCCTCACGTCACGGAGAGAGCATGCCGATGAAGCCCCCGGCACCCCCGTTCACGCGCGAGACCGCCATCGAGAAGGTCCGCCTG
>NZ_JBEZXR010000029.1:0-99858 GCF_040638135.1 Streptomyces sp. NPDC026673
CTGATGTGGGCGCGTGCCGAGTAGTCCAGCGGGGCCACCGCCGCGGCCGCGTCGACCTTGTCCACCGCGCGGTAGATGTGCAGACGTGCTGTCTCGATCTTAAGTGCCGCTTCGGCGATCTGCGTCTGGATGCCCACGGAGTCCGCCTGCCGCCCGTGAACGGTGAACGACAAAGGCTTGGACACCGCGGCCTCCGTCACCACGTCGAGAGCGGCACGCCCCAGACCCAGCAGAGGCCCGACCAAACGCAGCAGGAGCATGGGCCCGAATGAGGCCCTGTAGAGGACGCCATCACGCGAAGATCGCGGGTAGATGTCTTTGGCGGCGGCCGGGACCGACAGTACCCGGTGCTCGGGGACGAAGACCTCATGACCGACCAGGGTGTTGCTGGCGGTACCCCGCATACCCGCGGTGTGCCACGTGTCCTCCACGGTCAGTTCAGCGGCCGGGATCAGCACCAGAGCCTGGTCGACGACCTCACCCCGCTCGTCCTTCAGGAGCGCACCGACCGCCGCCCACGTCGCGTACGGGGCACCGGAGTTGAACGACCAGCGGCCACTCACCCGCCACCCACCGGGAACCTTCTCCCCCATGCCGGTCGGCGCGGCCACACCGGTCACCCGCGCGTCGGGGTCAGCCCCGAAGACCTCCTCCTGCGCCTTGTCCGGGAAGAGGCACGCCAGCCAGTTCGTCGTCGAGATGATCATCCCGACCCATGCCGCCGATCCGTCGCCCTGCCCCAAGGCCTCCGACACCTCGGTCAGCGTTCGCAGATCCGTCTCGTAGCCACCAAAACGCTTCGGAGTCAGCAGCCGGAAGACACCGGCCTCCCTCAGGGACTCGACAACGGCATGAGGTACGACGCGGTCAGCGTCACCCTGTGCGGCGTACTCACGCAACAACGGGCGAAACGCTGCGGCCAGTGAAGCCAGTTCGGCTGTCAGATCGGCTCGATCCGGCCCGCTCCGCGGCGCCCTGGGGTACGTGGTGCTATCCAAGTTAGTTGCCTTCTCCATTGCTATTCAATGCGTGTGACAACGCAGGCGCCGTGGAGGCCGGATCTCGATGCATCCGGGATCGGCGCTGTTGGTCAACCTTGACGGAAGTGTGCGGTATCGATCATTTGGGCGGTCGACTATCCGCTGTGCGCCGGCGGGAGGATCGCGAAGACCACGGAAGGACGGCCAGGGACGGTAAAGTTCGTCTCACACCAGTGCCGTGTTCGTGGTCGGTGGGGGAGAAGGGCGATGGCGCCTGTTGAGCTGGAGGCAACCCGGCCCGTGGAAGCAGCAGGGACGTCCCCCGCAGAGGACGTTCAACTGGGACGTGTCGTTGCGTAGGGGCCATTTTCACTCATGGATTTTCGACTTCCCGGCCAGCGCTCACATCCGGGGAGTGGACCATGGTTCTCTCGTACGGCAGGCACCAAAGCCGCCGCCGAACTCGTCGGTACCGCACTCACTTTTTGACTTAGTAACACACGCCGAAGCGGGAGCGCCCCGAACCGATGGCGTGATTACCATCGAGCGATCAGGTGAGCGCTTCGAGAGCAGTGTCGACGACCCCCATGAGCGCCGCGCGGTCGGGGTTCATGGCACCCATGACTCGCAAGCCATGCATGGTGATGACTAGGTAACGGGCTAGATCCCGCGCATCGCGCTTATCCGACAGCTGCCCGTCCCCCTGCGCCTCCACAATGACCTGATAGAGCGCGTCCTCCAGCAACTCCGTCGTCGACTGCACATGGGAGGCGACCTGAGGGTCGTGGGCAATCCGGCCTACAGCGGCTCCGACGATCAGGCACGCTCGCCTGCTGCCGTCGCGCACGATCTCGTCGATTGCTGCCACCAGGACGTAACGCAGAAGCTCAAGGCCTGGGGCCCCCTCACGGAGGATGTCCACCAGTGGCGCCGCGTAGTACTCCCGGTAGCGGTCCATGGCCGCCAGGTACAGCCCTTCCTTGCTACCGAAAGCTGCGTACAGGGACCCGCGGCCCACGCCGGTGGCGTCGACAAGGTCTTGGACCGATGTGCCGTCGTAACCGTGGAGGCGGAAGGCGTTCATTGCCGCTTCCACTGCCTTTTCGGTGTCGAACTCCCTGAGGCGTGCCATAACCCAAGAGTACATGCACACCAGAACGAACGGTACAGATTCCTGCGCGGTGGGGGTGCCGCGAGCCTGGATCGAGCGGGGCATCCCAGCCTCGCCTCGAACTGCGGTGATGCGCCGACCCGGTGGGACGCTACTCGGGAGTCAGGTCGTCTCGTGCGCACCCTGAATCGAGGGTGCGGCAACTCGTGAGCCCTTGCCACCGACATTTGTGTCCTATTGGTCGAGATCAGGACGAAGTGGATCAATCTTTATCGATCGATCGTTCCTGATGTATGGTGGTGAGAGGGAGCAGGCGGCGTTGCGGAGGCGGTCGCACGCATGCCGATCTGGCTACCCCGTCGGCCATCACACACTTCCCCGACAAGCCGCGATCTCGTCATGTCGGGCAACGAACGGAGACAGATGTCCAACCGTCTGGAGTCGAAGGTCATCATCGTCACTGGAGGCACGTCCGGCATGGGCTCGGCCTTCGCGAGGCGGGCCGCGTCCGAAGGGGCGACCGTGCTCATTGGCGCGCGTGACAAGCAGCGTGGCGAGACGACCGTGGCGGAGATCACCGCGGAGGGCGGCACCGCCCTGTTCGTCCCGACGGATGTGACCGTCGAGGAGGAAGTCGCCAACCTGGTCGACGTCGCGGTCAAGGAGTTCGGCGGCCTGCACGGCGCCTTCAACAACGCCGGCGGCGGCGACGTCCCGGGAGCGATCCGGAACATGGACGCGTCCTTCTGGAACAGCGTCCTCGCTCTCAACCTGACCAGCGTCTTCTACAGCCTCAAGCACGAGATCCCCGCGATCGTCGCCAGCGGCGGCGGCTCCATCGTCAACAACGCCTCGGTGCTCGGTGTGGTGGGCGACCCGGGGGTCGTGGCCTACTCGGCTGCCAAGCACGGCGTTGTGGGCCTTTCCCGCTCTGCGGCGCTCGACGCCGCCAAGGAGAACGTGCGGGTCAACGCCCTGGTGACGGGTCTGGTGGACACCCCGCTGTGGCGCGGCCACACCGAGCGCGACCCGGAAGCCGCACGCGCCATGCTCAACCTGCAGCCGACCGGCCGCGCCGCCGACGAGGACGAGATCGCCGCGTTCACCGCCTTCCTGATCAGCGACGAGAGCCCGTTCATCAACGGCGCGGCCCTGGCCATCGACGGCGCACTCACCTCCGGCGTCTAGAGCCCCGGCATTCCACCGTGACCTGCCTGCAATCGCCTGAGTTCAGATGATTGCCATGTGTCACTGTCAGTCACCTCAGCCTGCTTGTGATGCTGGCAGCAGCCACTCTCGACCCAGCTGCCGCGGGCGGGGATACGTCCGGCCGACTTGCAACGCGCGGCGTGGGTCCCCGCGTGCGCGGACACGGGAATACGTGCTGTGGGTGTCAGCCGGTTCCCTCGCAGACGCCGCGCGATATCGGGCAGCCCGTCCATGGCGCAGGTCTGGTCAACGTGCCCGGGGCACAGCCCAGTAGACCGCGGATCGATGTGCCAACTCGCATAGGGCACATCGATCCGCCTACGGCAACGGACTCCTCGACGGGCTCTACGAGAGATCCCGGCCCCGAGACAAGGCCCGACCGTCGAACGGAGACGGCGGTACTGCTCCATGCGCACGGATCGGCACAAGCCTCATCTGCCCGTCACCGGGTCCGGCCGTCGCTGACACCGCTCTTCGGGGGCTACCAAAACTCTTGAAAGGTTTCCGTATGGCTACTGTATTGTCCGTCTCCGGAAGCCCCTCTGCGACATCCCGCACCGCCCGACTGCTGCGACATGTGGATGACCGGCTCAGGGCCCATGGTCATGAGGTGGTTCCGCTGGACGTCCGCGTGCTCCCACCTGAGGCTCTGCTTCATGCCGATGTCGATCACCCGGCGATTATAGAAGCGATCGGACTGTTCGAACGCGTAGACGGGGTGGTGATTGGAACCCCCATTTACAAGGCTGCCTATTCCGGGCTTCTCAAGGCGCTACTCGACCTGCTTCCGCAGTATGCGCTCACAGGCAAGACGGTTCTACCACTGGCCACTGGTGGCACCACCGCACACGTCCTCGCCATCGACTACGCACTGCGCCCCGTACTGAGCTCCATGAACCCCGCGCACATTACGCCGGGCTGGTTTACCCTCGACAGGGAGATTGTCGTGGACGATGATGGCGCGCTGACTGTGGCACAGGCTTCGGACAAGGCATTGGCCCGCGTCACGGACCAGTTCTCGCACGCGCTGGGTGATTTCCCGACCCCGGCTGCGCCTATCGGATGAGCGCGTCGAGAGCACCGATCGGTGCTGGATCGGGTTGGCAGCTCCTCACTCGCGATCGCGGTCGAGGGCTTCCGGCCGCGGTTTCTCAGCCTTACCACCACGGTGCGCAAGGTGGCGGATGCGGCGGTCGGGCCGCAAGTACGGGAGGGACGTCCGCCTCGTGCACCCCGCGCACACCAACATTTACCACTGCGGGTCGTGCGGAGCGAGAACCAGGCCAGCACTTCCTTTTTTGGAGCGTACTTACACCTGTACCGCGATCCTCGGCACCGGGTGTGGAGTTGTGCCCCCGGGGGACGAGAATTCCGCCCGTGTGATGCTGGCCCGGGCTTGTCTCCGCCTGAGCTGGTGCTGATCGTGTAAGTGCTGGTGGACCGCTGGCCCCCAGCCCACGTGAGCCGGGATTCCCAGTCCTTCAGGGCGGGGAGGAACGTCAACACCCGGAGGGAATGCCGATCGGGATCCTCTCAAACACCCTCCGCAAGTCGTGCGTTGCGTAGTGCCGCGTCCAGGAATGCCCGGGCGGTTGGATTCAGCGGGCGATCGTCGGGTTCGGCCAGGCTGATGTAATACTTCGGGCGGTGGTGTTCTACGGGTACGAATCGCACGCCGGCATTGCGTTCGACAAGGCGCTCGGGCACGAAGGCGAGGCCGAGGCCATGGCGGACGAGGTCGAGGGCTGTAGGGATGTCGTCGATTTCGAGGGTGGCTTTGCGGGGTGGCAACTCGGCGTGGCTGAAGGAGAAATCGACTGCGGAACGCACCCCCCAACCGCGCGGGAAGTCGATCACCTCGTAATTCGCCAAGTCGGCGAGTTCGATGCTGGCCCGGTCGGCCAGGGGATGGTCTGTGGCACAAGCGAGCCCGACAAATTCGGTGCTCAGCGGGTGCAAGCACAATCCCGGCAGCGAGCGTCCGGTGGTCATGACGACAGCCAGGTCGAGATTTCCCTTGCGGAGGTCATTGACATGCGAGCTGGAGCCGCGGTTGCCGGGGCCTCGCATGTGGACTTGGACCCCCGAGTATGTTCTGCGGAAAGTCGCGAGCGCGTCAAGGATGTTATCGGGGGTGAGACCATAGAGGATCCCGAATTCCAGGGTTCCACGCAGGCCGGCGCGGGCTTCGTCGACGAGCTGTCGGGCGGTCCGCACCGCGCCGAGGATACGACGTGCCTGCGGGAGCAACGACTGCCCGGCCGAAGTCAGTTGGACGCGCTGCGTGCTGCGCTCGAAGAGTATGGTGCCCAGCTCACGTTCCAGGACGCGGATCGATGCCGAAACGCCGGACTGCACCATGTTGAGTTGCTCGGCGGCCCGGGTGAAGCTCCGTTCTTCTGCGACCGCAATGAAGTGCCGCAATTGGCGGATTTCCACGGTCGTTCTCCCCTGGGATGGTTCATGGCACCACTGCTCAAGAATCACGTTTTTCGTTCGAGATAATCATAGTGCCCAGGATGGAGGGGGCTGGCCCGGCGCCTGTCGTCTCTTGATGCCAGCCGGTTCCGCGACTGCGGGGAAGGTATGGGGGACCGAAGCATTGCTGTGCCCCTCGCCAGGCCGTCACCCGACATCCCGCCGGGTGTGCCGGGAGGTCCATCTGTCGAATTGCGAGGTACCGCGGAGGCGTGCTCATCGCGGCCGGACTATTCGGATACCCTCAAGCTGCTGTCGTCAGCAGCGAGGGGGCTTTGTTCATCACGAATACGGGGTGGCGTGTCGGGTACGGGGTGAGCAGCAGCTTTCCAGGACTTGGCGCGGGTCGGCGATCTGCGCACGATGCTTCTCTTGGATGGCGTGGCCGCCGCGCCGTGGCCAAGGTCGATACGGGTGGAGGGTCCGGCGTACGAACGACTGCGCGTTGCGCCGAAGCACGGTTCCGATGCGGGAAAGGACTGCGCGCAAGTCGCACTCCTTGGTCACGTAGGGATCCGCACGGGGCCGAGGGCCCTGCGGAGGTCGCCCACGGTGGCGGTCGATGAGGACGGGATGCCGTTGGCTGGGCCCGGCAGAAGCCGCACCCGTCGATCACCGACGGCATCCCGTTCGGCACCACGAGGTCAGGCCGGTTTGGGCAGATCACGACGGGCCGGCCCCGCGGTCGTGCACCACAGGCATGGTGCGCGAACGATAGAGGCTGGGTGCTCGGTTGGTCGCCCGAGCCTCCGTTCACGTCGTCACGCGGGACAAACCCGTCAGCCGGGGCCGACCGCGCCGGAATGCGGATTGCCCGAGAGGTGGGCTCTAGACGCCGGAGGTGAGTGCGCCGTCGATTGCCAGGGCCGCGCCGTTGATGAACGGGCTCTCGTCGCTGATCAGGAAGGCGGTGAACGCGGCGATCTCGTCCTCGTCGGCGGCGCGGCCGGTCGGCTGCAGGTTGAGCATGGCGCGTGCGGCTTCCGGGTTGCGCTCGGTGTGGCCGCGCCACAGCGGGGTGTCCACCAGACCCGTCACCAGGGCGTTGACCCGCACGTTCTCCTTGGCGGCGTCGAGCGCCGCAGAGCGGGAAAGGCCCACAACGCCGTGCTTGGCGGCGGCGTAGGCGACGGCTCCGGGGTCGCCCACCACACCGACCACGGAGGCGTTGTTGACGATGGAGCCGCCGCCGCTGGCGACGATCGCGGGGATCTCGTGCTTGAGGCTGTAGAAGACGCTGGTCAGGTTGAGAGCGAGGACGCTGTCCCAGAACGACGCCTCCATGCCCCTGATGGGACCTTGGCTGTCGCCGCCGCCGGCGTTGTTGAAGGCGCCGTGCAGGCCGCCGAACTCCTTGACCGCGACGTCGACCAGGTTGGCGACTTCCTCCTCGACGGTCACATCCGTCGGGACGAACAGGGCGGTGCCGCCCTCCGCGGTGATCTCCGCCACGATCGTCTCGCCACGCTGCTTGTCACGCGCGCCAATGAGCACGGTCGCCCCTTCGGACGCGGCCCGCCTCGCGAAGGCCGAGCCCATGCCGGACGTGCCTCCAGTGACGATGATGACCTTCGACTCCAGACGGTTGGACATCTGTCTCCGTTCGTTGCCCCGGACCAGGGGCATGCTGAGGCGCCTGGTCCGGGGTGGGGTGCTTACGCGTATCGGGAGGCCGGATTGGGGCGCGCACGTCGTTGTACGCGGAGCAAGGCCGGCCCCTCCGAGTCTTGGGAAGACAGACTAGCATTATCTGGAATGAACGATAGGTAAAAATTCGGCAGTGCAGCTGCTGTGAGATGGCGGGACCCTCATCTCGTTGGGGCGGAGAGCTGTGACCTGCAGTGTTATCCGGCCGTGAGATTGGCCGGTCCGTGCGTGTGGGAGAGGCAGATCAGCGGCCGAGGCCAACCGTTCTCCCCGGGGTCGTGGGTCCTGGCCGTGGATACCTGGGTGCTCGTATTGCGGCCACGCGCGGACTGAAAGCCCCCTCGAGAGCGGCGACTCAAGAAATCTACTCCTCGGGCTCGTGGCGGTCGTCGCCGCCTTCGCAGGAGGAGTGGGGTGTCTCGAGGTGGACGACTACTTCGTGAGCGCTTCTGCCCGTAAATATCCGACGGAACCCCTCGTGAGGCCCTGGGTTCAGGTAGTTGCCGTCGGTGAGCACGTCGTGCGTGCGTGGCAAGCGGGGCGGGGTGGGAGCGGTCGAGATGCGCTCGGGTCCGCTGTGGGCTGCACTTGGTCGTATCGGGGTGGGTCAGCGCCATCCCCCTCACGTCACGGAGAGAGCATGCCGATGAAGCCCCCGGCACCCCCGTTCACGCGCGAGACCGCCATCGAGAAGGTCCGCCTGGCGGAGGACGCCTGGAACACCCGCGACCCCGAGAAGGTGTCCCTCGGCTACACACCGGACAGCAGGTGGCGCAATCGCGCCGAGTTCGTCAACGGGCGCGAGGAGATCGTCGCCTTCCTTACCCGCAAGTGGACCAGGGAACAGGACTACCGGCTCATCAAGGAGCTCTGGGCCTTCGACGGCAATCGCATCGCGGTGCGCTTCGCCTACGAGTGCCACGACGACTCCGGCAACTGGTACCGCTCCTACGGCAACGAGAACTGGGAGTTCGACGACGAGGGCCTGATGCGCGTACGGCTGGCCTGCATCAACGACCTCCCCATCGCCGAGTCGGACCGCGCGTACCACTGGCCGCCGGGGCGGCGGCCCGACGATCACCCGGGTCTGTCCGACCTCGGGTTCTGAGCCGCGCGCGCCTGGCGCCGCAGCTCCACTCGCGCCGCGGGCGGCCCAGACCGTCGCACGCGAGGCGGATCTACTGCGGCGCTCGCGGTACCTGCGCCACGCCGACCAGACGCCCGCCCTGCATGTGGCTCACCGCTCGGCAAAGATCGCTGAACTGGGCGTACGAGCGACCCGTCGAACGTGGCATGGCCACCCCCAAGCGTGGGCGCGTCTTCCGTCGCGCCCGGTGCAGCAGCCAACGACGTTGAATGCATGATGTCGTCATGGCGGGGCGGGGATGAGCCGGGTTCCGGTGAGGCAGCCGTCGAGGACGTCGTGGCGGTATTGGCGTCGGTGTAAGCCCTGGCGGACTGCGGTGATCAGGTCTTGCGGGTCGGTGAAGGCCCGGCTGGCGGTGGTGGTGCGCCGCATCAGTCTCACAGTTGTCCCACACGAGCACGGATCGGACCGGCGAGCTGGTGGTGGGCCGCCTGGATCAGATCGCGGTAGCAGGTCCAGGCGAAACTTTTGCGGCCGTCGGGCATTTGCTTCGAATGCCCTGGAGGGTGGACTTGATTCTGAGGAGGTGATACTCGCTACTGGCTGCCGCTCAAGTGTAGGGGTGCTGACGAATGCCTCGAAGCCTGCAATCACTCGAGATGTAATTTTATGACCCGGTCGGTCGCGACAATGTCACTAGTCGCTTATTGGGTCTCTGTGCGATGGAGGACGGAGCCCCTCCGGTTGCCGTGAAGGCGACCAAGTCTTCATGGCTCGGACGAGGGACTCCGTCACCCTTTCAGTATGCCATCCTGCCGGAGTGGTTGACGTTGATGTATGCCGAGAGGTAGCTTCCGAGGCCGGCAAGGAGTTGATAGGGAGTCATCACTTCGGCCTTGATGCCTGTGTGTGCGGCGCCGGCTATGCCATCGTGGCGATTAGCCGTGAGGTTCGATAAATCTCACGAAGGGGTGCTCGGGCGGCAGCGTTCATATAAGAATTTCATGAAGGGGTGCTCGCCAGTCGCCAGGTCAATCCCCGATCTTGCCGCAGTCTCAGCGTTGATTATGCAGGGCGGGATGGCTTTGGCTTCTGACGAAAAGCGGTTGAGGCTGTGAGCTTGCCAGGAGATGTGCCGGCGGCTGAGAGTGGCCACGTCGCGTTGGATGGGGTGGTGAGGGCGGGCGTACCATGGATTTAGGGACCGGTGCCCGGCGGTGATTTGCTCGCACAGGGCGACGGTCTCGGCGTCCCGGCCGGGTAGGTCTGCCAGCAGTGTCGCGTAGACGCACCGCACCGGATTACTCGAGGCCGGAAGCTCGGAGGGGCCGTGGCAGGTGTCACTCGCCACCGGCAGCATCTGTCGCGCCGGCCGGGCTCCGGCCCGGCAGGCCAGAGCCTCAGCGACCGGCGCGAGTAGCTTGTGAAGGGCTGGGGGTTGCCGGGCTTGGGGGCTGGTCGGTCTCAGGATCTGTTCGGTGCAGGTCGCTGTCGGGCATCCAGGGCCAAGGCCCTTGAAGAACTGCCCGACTCATCCCGCGAGATCGACTCCACCGCCTCACCCAACAGATATGGAAGCAACCGCACCAAATCCCCAGAACAGCACACCTTGAGGCTGCGCGGTTCGGTCACTCGGCATCACAAGAGCAGCCACGGATTTCATGAGTCATTGTTCCGACGTCAGGCATGGGTGGTCTCGGGGCGGAGCGAGAGTGAGGAGCCCTTGCCCGTAGCCCCTGCCCGGCCCGATGCCACAGAGGAGGGCCGCACGCAACGCGGTTGGGTCGGTGACGCGGAGCTTCCCTTGGAAGGTGGCGGTGGCCAGGGTGATTTGTCGGCCCTGGCTGTGTTTGCGGAAGTAAAGGATATTGCGGGCAAACAGGGACACGGCGGGGGTGGGGGCCTGCGATTGGGGTGACTCATGCGAGGGGGCCGGTGCACCGGTTGCTGGGTCCATGGCGGGGATGGTGAAACCGTGACGATCAGCCTTGTTCAGGAGCCAGTTGAGCTGTTGTGCCGCAGTGCGTTGGGGGACGCGGACGCCTCGGGCGCTGCGTTCGGTTGAGGTGCCGGGGATGCTGTCCTGCCCTTCAAGCCGGGAGGCCTGCGCGGCTTTAGGCTGCGAAGGGCGGCGCACTGAGTGGACCGGGTTGGCGGTGAGTTTGAAGGCGAATTCCCGGCCAACGACGAGTCGCTCAAGTACCGGGGCGTAATCAGCGGTGAAGGCTTGGCCGCCGTCGGCGTCGGGCCAGCCGGCCTCCTCGATGAGGTGTTGCCATGCCGGGCGGCTCTCGGTGAGGACCAGGAGTTCGGCGCGGTGTGCAGTGTGGCTTTCCAGGCGCCACAGGACGCGCTCGGAGACCGGTTGGAGGGCGAGGCCAGCGAGAACTGCTGTGTGAAGCCGATACGGGTTGCCGAGGAGGGCGGTGGCTCCGCGGCGGCGTGGGTTGAGAGGGATCTTTGACAGGTATGGCATGGGTCACCAACCCAGGAGCGCGAAGGGGTCGTGGCCGGGGTAGCCAGGATTGGTAGAGAGACTTGGTGCGTCCGTGGTCTGTGGCTCGTGCCCGGTGGAGACGGTGACCCACAGGCGACGTAGTGGTCTATGGCTGAAGGCGGTGCCATTGTGAAGGTCGTAGGTGTCAGGCACGTCGGCGACGAGATCCTCGCCTGCCGCGTCCTCGACGGTGGCTTCGAGGGCGATGTGCGCGTCGTGGGTGCGGCGGCGATAGTGGGGGGATGCCTGCCAGGGCACCGTGGACAGAATGACATCGAGCTCGGCGTCGGGTCGAAGTCCGAGGCTGACCGGCCCGGTGGGCGGACAGGAGCGACGCCCCAGTGACAAAGGATAGTGGGGGTGCTTCACGGAGTGATCGAGGCGTTCCAGGAGGGATGCGGGACCCCGCAATGCGGCAATGAATACGGCGTCCTGCAGGTAGTAACGCAAGGTGACGTGCACGTGCTTCGCAGGGCTGGTCCGTTTCTGAATCCCCTTGGCATCGACCTTGCTGGCCGGGAGCGGTAGGCCGCGATGGTCGCTGACGGTGTGGTAGTCACGCAGCTGGCTGCCGGGCTGGTCGACGCGGATCCCGAGTCGCAGATTCAGTAAGTCGGTGAGCGAGTCGCCGCGGGAGCGGCCGCAGGCTGCGGCCAACAGTCCGAGGATGCCGGATTTGGTGGGCTGGGAGTGGGTGTCGCGTCGGTTGTAACGGGAGATTGCGCCCCACGACTGGAGGGGCCCGGCCAGTCGCAGCACGAGCACAGCCGAGTTGGTCATGAGGCGTCCGCCCGCCGGGTGCCGTCGGTGGGGAGGGTGCCGTCGGCGAGCCACTGACCCACCAAGTCCCCAAGCGATTCCAGCAGGGCCGGGAAGGGCAGGGAGGGGCCGACGGCGTCCGCCAGCTTGTCTGCTTTCAGTGCGTAGGTGGCCATGGTGCGGTGTGGTCGGCTGCCCCACGTGGCGGCGATCGCTGTGAGTTCGCAGGCCAGGCGTGTGGCGGATTTTGCGGCCAGGCCGTCGTGGCCAGTGACCGGCTCTTCGAATGCGGATACGAGGTTGACGGGCTGGTCGGTGCGGACGGTGATCAAGACCAGGTGCGGCAGGGTGCGATGGGCGAAGGAATTCTGGCGGCCGGCTGGCATGGAGCGGGTGAAGGAGTCCACGAACTGGACTGCGGTCTCGCTGGTGGCGTCGGCGGAGGAAAGGTTGTGATTGAGCTGGTGGACGCCTAGGACGGCGTAGCGGTAGAGCGTGGAGGAGTTGAAGTCCACGGTGCCGATCATTCCGACTCCGGAGTCCTCGACATTCTCGTCATCCACGGCCGTGTAGTAGTCGAACTCGGTGCGCACGGCGTGGGTGGACAAGGCATGCGCGACCTGCACCGCGGCGTCCACGTTGAGAGCCCTTAGGTCGGCGACCATCCGGCCGAAAAGGGCTACCTCCGCAGGGTGCCCGGTGGACAGGGCGGCTGCCACGGGGAGCTTGCAGACTTCCTCCTTGAGATCCTTGTCGGGCAGGGCAGCGAGCTCCGAGGGTCGGCTGCCCAGAAGAGCCACGAGCGCGTCGAGCTGCCGCTTGCCGAAGAACAGTAGGTACGCGGATTCTCCCTCCCTCTTGGGCGACTTGGTGATGCCCAGTGGCTCCAGCAGGCTGCTGGCCAGTCGCCTGGCCTGATCGGATGTCAATCCGGACCCGCCCTCGTTCGTGGGCTGAGCGAGCCGGTCGGCGAGAAGGACTCCGATTTGCTTGGTGCGGGTGGCGCGGTCCGTGGATGGCACGCTGTTCGCGAAGTGGATCCGGGTGGCGCGCTTCCAGGCTTGCGAGGAGACGCGGGCGCGGGGGGTTCCCCCGTAGACGGCCTGCTTTGGGGCGCCCGAGTCATCACGGTTGATGCTGGATGGGGGGACGCTCTGGAGAATGTGAACTTCGATGTAGAGCGTGCTATCCAAGAGCGGGCTCCTTCGGTGCGGTCGTGCGCCGTTTGCGGCAGCACTGGCGGAAATGAGCTGCGTGCCAGGTGCGGGCCGCCCAGGGGGCTCACACCTGGCGCCGCGACGGGGCGTGACCCGACAGCGGTCGGCCGCGGCCCGTACCGGCGTCCGGGCCAGACACTGCCGTGCGGGGGAGCGACACCGCGAAGCGGCGCAGAGCCGCAGTGAGCGACACGGGAACTTGTCACGGATGATCATATGGGCGTACCGGCTGCGGGCGTCGGGGCCGGACGTGCCGTCGTGGAAGCTGTGAGTGGCGAGCCCCCGCCTTCAGGCCGAATCGTGTGCGCGTGAATGGAGAAGCCCCGACCCCTGGTCCCCGGATGCGTGCCTGCTCTAACGGGTGGCGACGATCCTCTCAACCCTGCGGGTCGTTGGCTGGGTTTGGCACAGTTCACGGTGGGCAATTCCGCGGTCCCGGCAAGGTGAACCAAAGGCTCGGTCAGTGGCTGGTGGAGGCCAAACAGGGTTGACGCGGCGTGTTGGGCAACGTGGCGCTGGGTTCAGCCGGACCGGTATGGAGATGGTTCGGCAGCGTGCTCCCGTACGCCGGGCCCATGACCGTCATGCTGCGCGCTGTGCGGTCCGTGCTGCCCTGTAGTGCCGCAGGTTGCGTACAGCACGGGGCAGGCACGTCGTCATGGGCTGCCCGCAGTGGCGGCGCGTGAGGCACGGGCGCTGGTCGGCATGCGGCATCTCACTATTCGAGCGAACGTGCCCGGTAGACCCGAGACAGGATCTCCGAGACCGACCTGTGGAAGATGCCCTCCGGGCTGCCGAGGTGAGAGACGACCGCCTCAGTGCCGTTCGCTTTGATTCTTCGCGAGACCGCGGGACGGGGTGGAGTGGCAGCCAGCAGGATTCGGCACTCATCGAGTGCTGCCCGATGAAGTACTTCCTCCCAGGCGGCCCGGCCGCGCTCGACGAACTCGGGGTTGTCTGAGGCGGTGCGGAGGCCGGCCAGGAGGCGGCGCATGCTGCGGTCGACCATGCCGAGAAACCGTGTCGAGGCGACTTCCCTCTTGCCCTGGGGGAGTGGATGACCGCCCGCAGCCCGGCGCAGGCCGGCATAGAGATCGTCCAAAGCGCGGCCGACCCCTTCCGCCTGCTCGACGCATTCCAAGATCGCAGGCCGCAGGAGGACGTCCTTGCTCATCAGGGATGTGACCGGCAGTGGAATGGCATCGACGACGGCGTTCTCGACCACCGAGTTCTGGTTGCCGTACTCCAGGCCGTAGATTTCCACGTTGAGCGGGTAATCGGCGGGCAGCAGGCCTTCCGTCCGGAGTTGGCCGAGCTGCTGTAGCAGCACGGAGGTGCGTGGCCCGTCGGAATCGTCGGGTGCCGTGGATGCGAGGAGTGCAGCCACGCCAAGCCAGGCCGCCCGCCCGGACAGGTGGCGGCGCGGCCGCAATGACGGCCGGCCTCCATGCGGCTGGGCGAAGTGATTCCACGCAGTGTGCGGATCGATCCGCGCGGTGGAGTCGAGCCGATCGCCCGCGCAGACCACCACCCGCTGCACTCGCGGACCATCCGGTGTCTCCCGAGGGATCAGCCGGATCCGCCGACTCTGGAAGGTCAGCAGATCCAGGAGGCCAGGCGCGGAGCGCACGGACCACTCCGGGCCGGCCGGGTCCTTCGTCGCGGCCATGGGCAAGCGCTCCGGCCACGCCCACTGGGGGCGGTCGGCTGGATCGAGCCCACCCGGCAGAATCACAGTATTCAGCAGCAGAGTCTCGTAAAGTGTCCGCCCGGTCGGCACTATGACTCCGAGCTGACCGAGGGGGCCAGTCGGGTTCCCGGTGGTCTTGTTGCCCCTTGCCGCCCGAGGATCGCCGACTGCGCCGGTTTTGATGGATGCGGTGTCCCAGCAGTGTGCGTGCAGCAACCACAAGGCGGCCTGGGCAGGCGTCAGATTCAGGCCGTCTGCTTCGGTGACTGCGCTGAACAGCGGCACGTTGTTGCCCGTCGCGATCGACGGGATCAGCAACGTCGAGGGCTTGGTCTCTCCCGTCAGCGCGGCTAGCCCGCTGGCCTGAGCGAACGGACGCTCAGATGCACGGGGGAACAACCGGAACCGGTCCGCGTATCGAGAGGGGGAGAGATAATTCGCGAGCTCCTCGATCTCCTGCTTGGAAAATCGACCACGCTGGAATCGCTCCTGCCATTCCTCACGCGTCCGAGGCGCGCCGACGGCGTCCAGCACCACCGGCAGCAGTAGCTGCCGTAGCAGGGCCGGCAGCATCGTCGCCACCGGAAGGTCCAGCCGGCGCACCGAATCCGAGGCCATCAGTACCTCCAGCAATCCAACCGTGCGCGTCGTACCGTCCGTGCGGACTACTGACAACCACTCGTCGCGGACGAGATCGCCTTCAGGCCCCATGGAAGTCCCTTTTCTGGATGAGGCACGCTTTCCAGGACGCATCGACCGAATTTGTTTGACTGGTCGTGCGCGTGCGGTGAATCAGCAGCGCACGTTGCCCCTGACTGGAAAGGTCGTGCAGGTCAACCGAAGCGAACTCTCATTCATACATCAGCAGCATCGACCCATCATCGGCACCCGTTCTTGAAAAGCACCGCCGCTGCCGTCGCCGTGTAGGACGTTCTCCGTGCCGTTGCAAGCCGTGCCACGGGGAGTCACGCAAGTCGGGCGCTGCCTGCCGTTCCCGTCGTCGAAGAGCCGATGGCCACCACACTGTCCAGCCCGGCCTCCACACCACGGCAGGTGCGTAACGGAGCCGCGGCCTTCTCGACCGGGACGGGAGCGGTCACGACACATGAGCCGCCCGCACCTTTACCAGCATCGCTTCAGGACAGGAGGTGTTCTCGCGTCCGCACGACGCCCGCCGCTGTGTGTTCCGTGGATGCGCTCCACAAGGCGTCGCTATCCGTGCCGGGGTGATGCCGGCGTCGGGACGTCCTTGAGGATTCGGGCACGGTCGTTCTCGCCCACACGGGGATGGTTCAATGGTCAGTACCCGCGTATCTCTCCCGGTACGTGAGTCCCCGCCCAAGCGGGGGTGGTTCTGCGTGGATGCGCTGCTTCGAAGACGGTCGGCCGTCCTCCCCGCCTACGCGGGGTGATCAACCTGCCTGTGCACGTTCTTGTGTGTCCGGCAGCCCTACCCGCTACGCGGGTTGCGTCGGAGTGGCGAAGACACCACTTCCGGCGCGGCAGTGCCGATCCAGGCCCGCTTCCAGCCGGCGGGCCGGTTCGGTCGCTGATGGTCTTGCGGGCGCGGCTGCCCCTACCGGCGGTACCACGTGACGCGACTGCTGAAGAGGCCGATTTCGCGAGCCCGCTGAACGTTCGTGTCCGAGTGCCCGAGCCCGCCGAGCCAAGCGCGCAGGCGTATTGCTCGGCGTTCTACGTTCTATGGATCGAGTCGACGTCAAATTCGTGAGGTCCAGATTTCGTTTCTGAGGGACCATGGTAAGGAGGGGCTCCTTACCGGCTTGGGGCGTCCGTCCACGCGGTTCCGGGAATTCCCGCTCTGCATGGTCCGTGACAAGCCCACCAGGGGTAACGGCCAGTTGGAAGGACTGGAGGTCAACCTCGCGCGGATCGCGATCACCCGTTGTTGAACGACTCGGTTGATCGCATGCAGACTACGGGAAGGGCCCGGCTTCCCACGCCTTCTCGCGTCCGGCCTCGGGAAGCAGGATTCACTGCCCCAGGAGGAGTTACTTCAGTGAGCTTTACCTTGTTCCGCCGCCCCGCGCGCCGTCGGGGGCCGGACATGCCGCAGGGAGAGTTGAGCCTCCAGGAACCGCCGACCCAGTCGGAGGTGGTCCCCGACAGCTCAGCCATTTGGACGTACGGGCCGATGGCCCTCATGTCCGTTTCCATGATGATGATGTTCCTTCGCCCAGGCATGTCTGGAGGCGGGGGAGCTTTCATGTACGTGGTAATGGGAGTGATGCTTCTCTCGGCAGTCGGCATGGTGCTCGGCCAGGTCATGCGTCGCAACGGTGAACGGAAACAGCGTACGAAGGGTGAGCGCAGGGATTACCTGCGGTACTTGACGCAGGCTCGCAAGCAGGTGCACCGCGCTGTTGGCGAGCAGCGGGCGGCACTTGCCTGGCGGCACCCGGACCCCGTTCAACTGCTGTCGTTGGCCCGAACCAGCAGGTTGTGGGAGCGCCGTCCACAGGACCCTGACTTTGCTGAGGTCCGCCTGGCATTGGGGGACCAGCAGCTGGCGTTGAAGCTCGTGCCGCTCTCCACCAAGCCCGTTGAGGATCTCGACCCTCTGTCGGCGCATGCGTTGCGTCGGTTCATCAGAGCTTTCGGGAATATTCGTGAGCAGCCCGTGGCGATTTCACTTCGCTCGTGGGCGCGGATTCTGATGCGCGGAGACTCTGCGGCAATACGAAATGTGACCCGTGCCATGGTGGCCCAGCTGACGACGTTCCACGGGCCGGAGGATCTGTGGATTGCGGTGTGCGCGACCCCCGAGACTCGTGGCGAATGGGAATGGCTCAAGTGGCTGCCACACCACCTGCATCCGCAGGAGCACGACGGGGCTGGCCAACTGAGGATGACGGCATCATCGATCAACGATCTGGAAGAACTACTGGGGGCGGAGTTCCGGGAGCGCCCGGCGCTCGACCCACAGGTGGCGCCGGGCCGAGAGGAACCGTTCGTCGTCATCATCATCGACGGAGCCGCGGTTCCGAACGGACACCGCATCAACGGCCCCGGATTCCGCAATGCCGTGGTGATCGATGTCAGTGAAACCCTGGAGTGGCGCCCGGGCCGGGTCACCGTCCGCCTGGATGTGCAGCCCGATCAGGTCAGGCTGGTGCGGACGGATCGGAATCGCAAGGAGCAGACCACCGACCTGGGCGTACCCGACGTCTCCGGCCTCCGGGGCTCCGAAGCGCTCGCCCGCCTGATCGCTCCCTTCCGGATGAGCCTGGGCCGGGAGACCTCCGGCGACCCGATGGCCTCCGACCTCGAACTGACCGCTCTCCTGGGCATATCCGACCTCCACTCGCATAACCCTCAGGCGTTCTGGCAGCGGATCACGGATCGCACCAGGCTGAGGGTTCCCATCGCCGTCAGCGCGGACGGCACACCGGTCGAGTTGGATATCAAGGAGTCCGCCGAGGGCGGCATGGGACCGCACGGCATGCTGATCGGTGCGACCGGCTCGGGCAAGAGCGAACTCTTGCGCACACTGGTACTGGCCCTCGCACTGACCAACTCCTCGGAGATCCTGAACTTCGTGCTGGTGGACTTCAAGGGTGGAGCCACCTTTCTGGGACTGGACGAACTGCCGCACACTTCGGCACTCATCACCAACCTCTCCGACGAGGTTTCCCTCGTCGAACGCATGCAGGATGCCCTCCACGGCGAACTGGTCCGCCGCCAGGAGCTGCTACGCGCGGCCGGCAACTACACCTCAGCCCTTGATTACGAGCGCGCACGGGCGGCCGGGGCCGAACTGGACCCCTTGCCCAGCCTCTTCGTCGTCGTCGACGAGTTCAGCGAGCTGCTCTCCGCGCATCGGGACTTCATGGACCTCTTCGTGATGATCGGGCGCCTTGGCCGGTCACTCGGAGTGCATTTGCTGCTTGCCTCGCAGCGTCTCGATGAGGGAAGGATGCACCACCTTGAGGGGCACCTTTCCTACCGCATCGGCCTGCGGACCTTTTCGGCAATGGAGAGCCGTGGCGTGCTCGGGGTACCCGATGCCTACCAGCTGCCGCCGCAGCCTGGCGCCGGCTACCTGAAGAGCGGCGTGGAGGCACTGACCAGGTTCCGCGCCGCCTATGTTTCCGGCAACTACCGCCGACGGGCCGGAGCCGTCACACGGGCGCAGGTGGAGAGCCAGATGGTGCCTTGGACGTCCGACTACGTTGTGCCACGGGCCCCGGTCCGCCAGGTGGCCCAGCCGGATGAAACCGCTGCCGAAAAACCCCTGATGACGGTCGCCCTGGAACGCCTGCGGGACGCAGGACCACCCGCACGCCAGGTGTGGCTGCCGCCGCTCGGCGTGCCGGCGTCACTCGACGAACTCCTGCCCGGCCTGGCACCGACACCGGATCGGGGATTCGCCGCCACCGGGTGGCCGAAGAGCGGGGCACTGACGGTCCCAGTGGGCTTGATCGACCGGCCGTTCGAACAGCGTCGGGATCCACTCGTGGTGGACTTGGCGGCGGCGGGTGGGCATGTCGCGGTGGTGGGTGGTGCCCAGTCCGGCAAGTCGACGCTGCTGCGGACTCTCATCAGCGCCCTGGCCCTCACGCATACGCCCGAGGAGGTTCAGTTCTACTGTCTCGACCTGGGGGGTGGTTCGCTGTCCTCGCTGGCCGGGCTGCCGCACGTGGGCGGGGTGTCGTCGCGGCTCGACACCGAGCGGATCAGCCGGACGGTAGCCGAGGTCGGCGCGGTCCTCCAGCACCGGGAGGAATTCTTCCTCGAGCACAACATCGACTCCATGGCCACCTACCGCAGGCGACGGGCGGCGGGGGAGTTCGCCGGGGAGGCACACGGCGACGTGTTCCTGGTGATCGACGGCTGGGGAACCCTTCGGCAGGACTTCGACTCATTGGTCGACGTGGTCTCCCAATTCGCGAGCCGCGGCCTGAACTACGGAGTGCACCTGATGGTGAGCGCGGCGCGGTGGCTTGAACTGCAGACGGCGGTGCGCGACCAGATCGTCACCCGCCTCGAGCTTCGGCTTGGCGATGCCATGGATTCCGTCGTGGACACGCGCAAGGCCGCCCGCGTTCCCCATAGTCCGGGCCGAGGGCTCACCGTGGGGACGAAACTGCACTACCTTGCTGCGCTCCCGCGGATAGACGGCTCTTCCAGCGCTTCCGATCTCGCCGAGGGAGCAGCGAACCTGGTTGATAAGGCATCCGCGCACTGGTCCGGTCGGTCGGCCCCCCAGGTACGGATGCTGCCTGCTCAACTTCCCGCGGCGGAACTGCCCGCCCCCGAGCTGGGTGACGGGCTTCGGGTTCCGCTGGGACTTGACGAGGAGAACCTGGCCCCGGTTTGGCACGACTTCAGCCGGACGCCGCACCTCATGGGGATAGGCGACTCCGAGTCGGGCAAGACCAACCTCTTGCGGGTCGTCGCATCGGCGATCATGGCGCGCTACACCCCGGCGGAAGCCCGCATCCTGTTGGTCGACTACCGGCGCGAACTTGCCGAAGCCGTCCCGCAGGAGTACCGCCTCGGGCACGCAGTCGCGCTGACCCAGCTACAGGAGATGGTAAGCGGCGCGCAGCGAGCCCTGAAGACCCGGCTGCCCAGCGAGGAGATCAGTCCCGCCAGGATGCGGCAGGCCGACTGGTGGGTGGGGCCCCGGCTGTTCGTCCTGATCGATGACTACGACATGCTCAGTGGGTCGGGCTTCGACAACCCCCTCTCGCCGCTTTTCGAGTTCCTCGCCCTTGGGCACGAGGTGGGACTCCACGTCATTGTGCTCCGGTCCGCTTCCGGAGCCGGGCGTGCCCAGGGCGATCAACTGTTCCGGCGACTCGGCGACGTGAATACCCCCGCACTGCTGCTGTCCTGCCCGCCGTCCGAAGGGTACGTTTTCGGCAACGTCAAGCCGCGCAAACTCCCTGCAGGCCGCGCTCGGTACATTGCCCGGCGAGGAATCACCGCGATGCAGACGGCCGTCGCGCCGTGACAGATCGGCCCCTGCTGTAGCGGTGCGCAGGGATTGCGCAAAATGTAGTTCCATTCGGGGGCACATCACACTGGAGACGGTCGACGGCTCCCGGGCCAAGAGAGCGACTCTGACCCGGGAGCCTCGGCTTTCCTGTACCTTGCGGTCCTCGGCCGCAAGCGAACCGCCTCCCGTGCTCCGAATGGCAGACCGGCGACGACCTCACCCCGCGATTTGGCCCCGACGGCGCGCCCGCGCCCGGGGTACCGCGGCCCCCGCCCAGGCAACCGCGATCACCAGGGCGACGCCTGCAGCGCTGACCAGCGAGGCCCGGCTGATGGTGCGGTGTGCGACCGTCCGGTCCGGCAAGTCGACCAGGGGCGTGGCGACCTTCGCGTCCTCGGGTTCAGGGGTATCCCGCAGTGACCCCACCGCGGCGTACGGATCCAGGCGCGGCACATCAGCCGGATAGGCGGTCGTCACCAGGTACCTGCTGACTTCGGCTGCCCGCATGGAGGGATGGGCGGACCTGACGAGTGCGGCGGTACCCGCCGCGTACGCGGCGGCGAGCGAAGCCCCGGAGCCGATCAGGTGGCCCTTGCCCCGGGGACCGACGCTGATCACGCCATCCCCAGGAGCCGAGAGGTCTGCCTGCCGGGGCAGCAGCGCGTTCTGCGGCCGCTTTGCCTGCTTGTCGAAGTCGACCACCGACAGCACACCCGGCAGCGCAGCGGGAAAGTAGTCCCGTGCCTTCGGCGGCTTGCTGGGGAAGGTGCCCTTGGGCGGGTCGGGCGTCGCTGCGGCTACGACAACGGCGTCGTTCTGCAGGGCGAGGCGTACCGCCTTCGCCAGCGCTTCCGAGGAGCGGTCGAGCGCCGGGGACACGGTGATGACGGCCGCACCCGCCTTTACGGCTGCGGATATCCCGCCCGCGACGCTGTCCGGGGTCGCCTGGCCCCGCTCGTCGGTACCGCGGGCCGCGATGATTCGGGCCTGCGGGGCGACCCCGGCGAACTGGATCGCGGCCGAGGGGCTGGCCGCGATCAGCCCGGCGACGAAGCTCCCGTGGCCCACACAGTCTGCAGCTGCCTGCCCGACCGCGGTGACACGCTGTTTCAGTGCGGGCAGGTCAGTCGACACTCCCGTGTCGACCACCGCGACGGTCACACCCGCGCCTGACGCCGTGCGCCAGACAGATCGCAGGGCGAGCATGCGCTGCTCCCAGGGCACCGTGGACACCGCGGTGTTGTGCTCCTTGACACAGGGCGCTTCAGGCGGAAGTTCGGATTGGAGGACGGGTAGCTTGACCGGCTCCTTTGCTCCCGCCGCCTGCGCGGCGCCGGGAGCGGTGAGGGAGAGTAGGAGTGACAGGGTGGGGGCGAGCCGCCAGGTGTGGGATCTACGCAAGGAACGCATGTTTCCGGATCATAGGTGTCCGGTCTGCCGTGTCCGACCACGGTGTGGGACAGGTAGCCCGGGGCCGGGGTGGCATCGTGTCGCGTGGCTGTTGTGTCGTCCACATCGCTATCGGTCGGCTTCGGCGGAGCGATCACCGGCCGGTTGCCGGCATCGGTGAATGCCTCGCTTATGTGACAGGCGTCCTGGTCGGCAGCATGGTCGCGGGGTGAGATGTGCGGTCCCGCTATGTGGTGATCAGGGGCCGGCGGTCAGGCTGCCTCAGGCCAGCCGAGGGTCAGCCCGACGACGCGAACTCGAGACGACGCGGTGGCCGGGGAGGAAGGTGTCGCAAGAGCTGCGGAACCGCAACCGTCCATGGACGCCGAGCGGGCGGGGCGTACTCCGCGAACCTCAGGGCGAGATGATCGCATTCGCCGTCTTGGGATCCGCGGAGTGTCACCTGCAACCTCGCGGGCCGGCGATCTGCCCGCTTGCAAGGGGGTTGCGCTCGATCGCCTGTCGCTTCGCGGGGGATGATGTGAGCTGCTCGTCCAGGCGTCCGTCACAGACCCGGCTGCCTTGTCCTAGGAGGATTTCACGCGTGTCACGCCAGGTATTGACCGTCGGCCCCGACCAGGCAGGCGACTTCCCAACGATCGGCGAGGCCCTGGCCAGGGCCCGTAGTGGGGCTCTCATCAGCGTCCACGCGGGCACCTACTCGGAGAACCTCACCATCCACACACCTGTCACCATTGTGGCGGCGCAGGGGCGGGGAACCGTGAAAATCGCACCGCATCGCGGGAGTGCCATCACGCTGAAGGCCGATGCGCTGATGCTCGCGGACCTTGCCCTGCAGGGCAAGGACAGGGACCTCCCGGTCATAGACGTCCCTCGAGGTCAGGTGGCAATGGACGGCTGCGACGTCTCCGGAGTCGGCTGGGCCGTTCTCTTCGCCCGCGACACGGGTGCCCTGGCGATGCGAGACTGCCGTGTCAGTAACCCGGAAGGTGCCGGCCTGGTGGTGACATCCGCCGCGGAGACCTCCGTGGAGTCCTCCGTTTTGGAGAACCTGGGCACCTCAGCGGTGGTGATCGGCGAACAAGGCAGGGCCACGGTACGCGGCTGCACCATCAGGGACACCCGCGGCAACGGCGTATTGGCCAACGGGCGGGCCCAGGGCTCCATTCAGGACAGCGAGATATCGGCGACCGACAAACCCGCCATCGCCCTGGAAGGCGAGTGCACTACGGAGGTGCTTCGCACCTCCGTACGCGACACCAGTACAGGGATCCACATCACCAGCGCCGAACGCACCGTAGTGAAGGACTCCAGCGTCACCGCTACCACCGGAGTCGGAATCTATGTCGGCATGGGGAGCGACCCGTTGCTGCAGGGCTGCCGCGTCAGCCGTCCGCGGGGGACTGGCCTGCTGATCGCGGATCGCTCTCGTGGCACCTTCGAGGATTGCTGCATTGAGTCGGCGGAGGCAGCGTCCCTCAAAGTGACCGGCGCATCCTCACCGGTTCTGGTCGCCCTGACGGTGCGGGACTCCACCGGTCCTGGAGTCTTGCTCGAGGAGGAGTCGACCGCCGAGTTCGACCGGCTGGAAGTGGTCGATGCTGCGGCCGTGGGCGTCTCCATCAACAGCGCCGCCAATCCGCTGCTGCGCCGCACCCGTGTCACCGCCGGTTCCTTTGGAGTCCTGGTCAGCGACAACGGACGCGGTCGGCTGGAGGAGTGCGCCGTCGACGGTGCCGAGACCGCCGTGAGGGTGGAGAAGGACGGAAACGTACACATCACCGGAGGCGCCGCCAGTGCCCCGTCGAGCGCCGGCGTCTCCGTCGGTGAAGGCGGCATCGTAACGGTGAGGAACTTCACGGTCACGGGCCCAGGCGACGTAGGGGCGCTGGTTGAGACCGGGGGCGAATTGACCGCGAGCCGCGTGCAGGTTCGCGACAGCGGCGGATTCGGCGTCAGAATCGCCGAAGGCGCCCGGGCCACGCTCAACGCCTGCGATGTCAGCGGCAGCGCCAAGGATGGCATCCGCATCGACTCGGAGTCACCGGTCTCCGTGGTCAACTGCTCCACGCGTGGCAACGCGGGCGCGGGACTCATCCAGTCGAAGGCGGGTGACCGCGTTGTCATCGAGGGACTCAGCAGCAACGACAACGAAAAGCGCGACGCGTGGGGAGTCGGGGACAGCGAGGGGACCGAACCGGCGGGCACGCTCACCATGGACGGCAGCGATCCAGCCCTGGTCGCCCTTGAAGCGCTCATCGGCCTGGACAATGTCAAGCAGCAGGTCCGGACGTTGGTCAACCTGACCCAACTGGCACAACGCCGGGCGAAACTCGGAATGCCGGCGCCTCCGATGAGTCGGCACCTGGTGTTCGCCGGACCTCCCGGCACCGGCAAGACCACCGTGGCGCGCCTCTACGGGAGCATCCTCGCTTCCCTGGGCACTCTGCGTTCGGGGCACCTCGTAGAGGTATCCCGAGCCGACCTCGTCGCACAGATCGTCGGGGGTACGGCCATCAAGGCCACCGAGGCGTTCAACCGCGCACTGGGCGGCGTGCTGTTCATCGACGAGGCCTACACCCTTGTGTCGGACAGCAAGAATTCCGGTGCGGACTTCGGCAAGGAGGCGGTTGACACGCTCCTGAAGCTCATGGAAGACCACCGGGAAGACGTGGTCGTGGTGGCCGCCGGCTACTCGACTGAGATGCAGTCCTTTCTGGCCTCCAACCCCGGCCTGGCTTCACGCTTCTCGCGCACCATCGAATTCCAGAACTACACCGTTCCGGAACTCGTGGCGATCATGGAGAGCATGTGCTCCCAGCATCAGTACAAGCTGCACGAGCAGACACTCAAGGCACTGGCGGTGCATTTCGAGCGAATGCCGAGGGACTCGACGTTCGGCAACGGCCGGGAGGCCAGGCGGGTTTTCGAGGAAATGGTCGACCGGCAGGCATCCCGGCTGGCCACGTTGACCAAGGTCACCGAGGACGACCTCCAGTTGCTGCTGCCCGAGGACGTCGCCGAGGATCTGGCGGGGGCCGAAGCGGGAGAGGACAGCGATCCGCTGGCGCGACTGGGTGACCTGGTCGGCCTGTCCGGCGTGAAGCGCGAGGTGACCGACATGATCAATCTGCTGTCGACCGCCAGACAACGGAAGGCGGCCGGTCTCCCCGTCCCGCAGATCAGCAACCACCTGGTGTTCACCGGCCCCCCCGGCACGGGCAAGACCACCGTGGCGCGCCTGTACGGCGAACTCCTCGCCTCCCTCGGGGTGCTGCCGCGCGGACAGCTCGTCGAAGTCTCCCGTGCGGATCTCGTGGGCCGGTACATCGGCCATACGGCCCAGCTCACCCGGGACGTATTCGAACGCGCGCTTGGTGGCGTGCTCTTCATCGACGAGGCATACACTCTCACCCCGGTCGGCTCCAGCGGGTCGGACTTCGGCCAGGAAGCCGTGGACACCCTGCTGAAGCTGATGGAGGACCACCGCAATGAAGTAGTGGTGATCGTCGCGGGATACACCGAGGAGATGGAGCGGTTCATGGCCTCCAACCCTGGCCTGCAGTCCCGATTCTCGCGGCGTGTCGAGTTCACCGACTACTCCTCGGACGAACTCGTCACGATCGTCCGGTCGCACGCGGCCGGAGCCGGGTACGAGTGCGGGCCGGGCACGAGCCAGGTCCTGCGGGAGTACTTCGACGCTCTTCCGAGGGACCGGTCGTTCGGTAACGCCAGGCTCGCGCGCCAGGTCCTGGAACGCATGATCACACGCCAGGCGAGCCGCCTCATCACCATGTCCGTGCCCAGCCTGGAGGACCTCCGGTTGCTGCTCCCAGAGGACGTGGCCGCCCGGGACTGACGCCGGAAGGCCACGACGCTCTGCCGGCTGCCGTCATGGCGCAGAGAGTGCCCGCACGGCACGTGCGGGCACCTCGCGCACCAGTCGCGACGTTCCCGATGATCTGGACACGCGACGTACCCCAAGCTCACGGATGGGCTCACGGCCGCACTGGCGACTGACGGGCTGCGTGGTGCATCCCGGCTGCTTGGTGAGTACGAAGCCCATGGGGCGGCCCCCCGAACGGGAGGTCGCCCCACGGTGGATGCCTGTGTTCCCGGCACGAGGCCGCTCACACCCGGCGAGTGCTCCACTTCTGGTTGTCCGTGCCGCCGCAGGACCACAGCTGAAGACGGGAGCCGTTCGCGGTACCGAAGTCCAACACATCGACACACTTGTCGGCCTTGAGGCTCACGAGGTCATGAGCCGGGTTCAGCCAGAAGCGCTGCGAGGACGAACCGTTGCAGTCCTTCCAAAGGATGGCCGTGCCGTCCGCGGTGGACCCGCCGTTCAAGGTCAGGCATTTGCCCTGCGAACGCACCGTGTTGTTGCTCAGCGTCCACCGGTGCCAGGCCACGTTCTGACAGTCCCAGATCTCCATGCGTGCACCGCTGCCGGCTGTCGGACCGTTCACGACCCCGATGCACCGGCCGGAGCCGTGGCTGTAGATCTGGGTCTTGTCGCTGGGGGCGCTGCTGTTCTGGACCACGACCGGGGGTGCCGCGGCGGCCGGGGGCTTGGCGGCTGACGTGGTGGCCGGCGGTGCGGTCGGTGTGGTGTTCCCTCCGCTACCTCCACCCTGGTGTCCCGGGGTTGTTGCGCCGTCGTGCGGCCGGTCGCTGGGCCCGGTGGCGGGGCTATTCGACGTGCCCGGGCCGACCGCTGTGGTTTGCGTTCCGGGCCCTGACTGTGAGTTGCCCGCGCCCGCTCCGGTGCGCCCGCTCCCGCCGCGGTTCTTTCCGGGGCCGGCGGAGGAGTACGCCCCCGGGGGACCGTCCCCGTCGCCATTGAGGACGCTGCTGCCTGCGTGCTCGCCCCCCGTGGTGCGCTTCTCGTTGTTGCCGAGGGAGAGCGGTATCAGGACGGCGAGCAGCAAGGACCCGGCGATGGCCGCCCCGGCCAGGAGCGCCTTGCCGGGCTTGCCGGGCTTGCCCGGCGTGGCACCCGTACCGGTGGCCGTTCTCCGGTTTTCGTTGTGCCCGGCGTCGTCGGCGGCCCGAGCCGGGATCGCCTCCGCGGCAGGGGGCCTCTCCGTTGCCGCGGCCGTGGCGGTGGTGCGCTCGGTGGAGGCGGAATTGCTTGCCGCGGCGGCATCGACGCCAGCTACTTCCGGCTCCGGCTGCCGAGCTTTGGCGGTGCCGCGCGATTCCGCCCGCGACTCTGTCGCGATAGCGGGTACGGCAGAGTGCTCGTGGGCCGGCGAAGGGGTGAGTATCTCCTCGATGGATGCTGCGCCTGACGACTCCTCCGCGGGTTTGCTCTCGCTTTCGGATTCGGCTGTGGCGGACTGAGTTGCCGCGGCCAGACCCTCCGACACGCTATTGTCGGTGGATGGTTTCATGTCAATTTCTTCCAATGAACGCTGGAGGAAGCTGCTAGTCGTTGTGATGTTAGATAGCCCCGGGGCGTGGTGGTTGCGATGGTCTCCTTCGTATGCGGGGCGGACGTGCGGTCGGGAAAGCAGAGGGTCGCCCTTGTCCCCGAGGGTGGCACCCTTGCGAGAAGAGGCGTGCTCTGGGGGGCCTCCCGGTGGTCGGGCGGACTCAAGTACCTAGGCAGGCTCTCGATGGCCCGGCGGCCACCGGGAATTTCCAGCAGTAGGCCAGCGAGAGTTGGCGCACCGGAGTCCCAGATACCTGCGTGAGTACCCCGCCGTCGGGCTCGGGACGTGCCTGGACGCGTCGACGGGTTGCAAGTTCCGTTCTGGCCGGTTGTGGCGTGCCAGTGGTGATGTACGTCTGGCATCAGCACATTGCCTATCCGAACGGTCGAGCTCCATCGGGCATGGCAATGATCCCCAGTCTTGCTTCTGTTGTCGCCGCTGTCGAGTCGCGCTCGGGTCCGGGTCGCGCAAAGCGGTGCGCCGCTTGGAACATTATTTCGGCCCCTGGATTCGAGCGGTGGTTGGCCAGGGTGCGGCGAGCCGGGCGTCAGCTGTCCTACGGCCGCCTATATCGCTCGGAGGGCGTCTCCTCAACTGCTGCCAGAAGTGCCTCGCGGTCCACGACGAAGGCCACAGGCCCGGCGGGATTGAGGTAGAGCTGATGCCCCCGCGGTACTTGCCCGATCAGCATCGTCACCGGATGCACCTCGAATTTGAGCGCGCCGGCACTCGCCAGGTGGGACTCCGAAGTGAATGTGGGCACCACGGCTGTGCCGTCCGGTGCCGTCGCGCACACAGGAGAGCCTGAGGTGTCGACCAGCACCGCCACCTCGGCCGCAGCGAGCAAACGGGTCACGTTCTCTGCGGGACCGTATCCGGTGGCCGCCAGCTGAACGGCGGCGTCCACGGGGTCCTTCGGCTCTTCCCAGCCGAGCATCGCGGGCGAGGGCCGGTAGTCGGGATTCTCGGCCCACTCGACGATCTCACCGTCGCCATTCGACCGCCACTGGCCCAGAACGGCCCAGGAGGGAGGTTCCCCTTCGCCCCTCCAGGCCGGGTCCACAAGGCCGAGCCAATGGTCGGGGGCGAGCCGAGCCGCTTCCCTGACCTCTGTGGGCAGCTCAAGTGGTTCGGCACCGGTGGTGGCGGAAGAATCCGCCACGTGATCGACGGGTACCGCACGCAAACGCGCCGCCCACCCACTGAGACCCCCGGTGCTCGTGGTTTCTACATCCCCGTTGTCCTGCAGGACCGCGGGGGTCACCGCATGCGATGACCCCGCCTCGGGAATGGGTTCCGAGGTAACTGCCTCGTTCACGTCATTCAACTGCTTTCCTCAGGTTGGCTACTTACCGGAGCGAGGTTATGGGGCGTCATCCGAAGGCCGATTGTCCTCACCGGCTTCGGGGGCCGGCACTGTGTTCCCGGGCATCAGCACGCCGAACGTCTGCCCGTCGGTGGCCAGCATCAGGGTGTACGTCGCGCCCGGTCCCTGGAAGCGGGACACCGATCCGTCGCGCAGATCGACGAGGTCGACGTTGATATTCAGCAACTTGGCCGCGGTGGCGGTCGCCACCCGGGTGACGGCGTCGTTCCATTGTTGCTGGGTCCTGAGCAGTACCGACAGTTGTTGGCCACGGGTCAGTCCGGCGTCGCTCAGGGGAATGTGCCCGCCGAGCATCTGCGCGAGCGCCTGGCGCTCCGCGTTCACGGTGATGCCGAGTTCTGCCAGAACGTCGAGCCCGACGCTCGCACTGCCGGCAGGAAGCGCGTCACCGGTGGGGAGGTTTGCGTCGTCGACCTCGACGGCCAGACTGCGTTGAAGGTCGGCGATTGATCCGAGCGGCCTGTTGGCAAATGTGCGAGGCGGTATCGCATCCCGTTCGAGAACTGTGGCCAGTGCCTCCGTGAACCTGTTCCCGAATCCCCGGACCGGACGCACGGAGAACTTCTCACCGTTGGCGGCCGTCAATTCGTGTGTCCCGGTCAGGGTGAACGGCTGCCGCGCGACGTCCGGCATTGGACTGGACGGAACAGGCGACTGTCGGGACTCCAGCAGGGAGGAGGAATCGTGGGGAGTGATGTATCCGTCGCGAACCATGCCGGTTTCTTGTCCGCCTGTCTGGATTTCCGCTGAGATTCCGCCCGGGGCAGCGGAAGTGGCGTGGTGTGGCGGGTCAAATCGGATCCACTGCCCCAAAGCCTGCCCGGGAGCCGGCTCCAGGCGGACTATTCGATCGGCCCACGTGCTGGCTCCCACACGTTTTCCTGCTCGATAGTCATCACTCGTAAGAACTTGCCCGGGAGAAGCGTAGACCGATCGACCGGTTTCCTCGGCCAACTGTTCGGCCACATTGAGTTCGCCGTTCGGAGTGGCTCCACCGGCGTCACAGGCGAGAAGCACAAGGGGTGCGTTCGCGACCAGTCGGTTGTAGCTTGGGCGTCGCTTAAGAAAGCGTGCGAGTTCCCGGCCGTCGACTTCAACGACCGCACCGTCAGCTGTTGCGAGCTTGACAGTACGCGAGGTGCCGTGCGAATCCCAGAAGTAGGGTTGCGGGTCCTTGGCGTTGGTTGACCATGGGACGTCGGTCCAGGCTGCGGTGTTCCCGTACGTGTCGAACTGGAGGTACTTTCTTTCTTGGGCGATAAATTCGGCTACCAGGCCCATGCTGAACATGTCATGCGCTGCGTGGATCCAGCGGCCTCTGGATCTTCCGTCCGCACCGACGATGGTCTGCGAAATGACATCGCTGTCTCGTATGGTCCCGCCCGTCCAGGTGCGGATGACGGAAGAACCGATGGCGGCAGCGGCGTCTGCGGACAGATCGTGCGGCGAGCTGCGAATCCAGCTGCCGCGGTGACCGGCGGCGGTTATGTCCCAATAGGTGGTGATGAATTCCTTGCCGCCGGCGGCCGGAAGAATGTCGAGATGGCCGCTGAACGACCACACATCCCGGTTGGTTCGAGCTGCCACCTGGCGCGGCATGTCAAGCCCCCCGGCGCCGCCGCGGGGTATCAGGAGAACAATATCGGTCAACGGGGACAGTGTGGTGAGCGCGGGATCCTTGGCGAGCATCTCGGCGAATTTTGCGCCGGTCACGCTGCCGTGCGGCCCGGTGGCTCCGAATCGGATACTGACGTTGCCCCGTGCGTCCAAGTGACCCTTGACGAAGAAGGGGTCACTCGGCGCGTCCGCCCAAGGAGCGGGTACTGTGGCGGAGCTTCTTCCGTTTGCATCAACGGTCTCAACAAGCAGGCGCTTTCTGTCGAAGCCGAACTCCCGGACGGGGCGTTCGGCCACCGGTGTGTAATCCCGGCCGATCGTACCGGTGGGGCCGGTGATTGCCGTGGCGAACGGCAACGTACCGTGCCGTTCACTAACTGAAAGAGGCGGGACCGACGTTACCTCAATCGGAATGTCAAGGCCGTGCTCATGGATGAATTGACTCAGTGCCCGGTACTCGCGTGCGGCCCGGTGCCACGACTGTGTGTCCCAATAGGTCATTTCCACCTTCGCGACGTCCGACCAGGTGAGGTCGCCGAAGATGAAGGCGCCGGCGACGGCAGCGTTTTCGGCCGACTTCCTGGCCTGCCTCCTTCGTCGCAAATCCGCATCGTATTGGAAATCCGTTGCGGCGGCGAGGATGTGGCGTACCACGTCCGGCGGTGCGTAGGTGATGATGGGGTACATCGACGTCGGCGTTGCGGGAGCAGGATCGCCCATCGGATCGATATCGGGGTTGATTGCCTGAATGGTCCGGTTGCGGACCTCGGACTTCCAGCGGATCACGGTGGGACGCGCGGACCCCCCGAAGCGCTGATTCTTCACGTCCGAGACGAGTACGGCTCGGGTCAGGCGCTTCTTGTGCTCCTCCGGAGGTGTGGTGAGGGAGCCGGCCAGAAGTTCGCCGATGGGTACGTCGGGACGCGCTGTCAGTGAGGTGAGCAAGGGGACGCCATTGGTGGCGCTGCCCAGAGCGACATAATTTACGAGTCCCGCCCTGTTGAGCAAATAGTCGTGTACGCGTGCGGCGAATTCGTCCAGGGTCCGGGATGATGCCATGCGGTGCGCGTAGAGACGATCCAGCAGTTTGTCGGAAGCGATTCGCCTCAGAGCCGCCGTCATGTCGAGGGAGCGCTGCGTCAGGGCGCGCCGTTCGCACATGACCAGGGTGAGCGCCCGGCTCTCGTCCACGCGGTCCCAGATCCCGCGTCGCCGCTCCAGTGTCGCCAGGATCTCCTGGTTCTCCTTGGAGCGGGACCATTGCCGGTGAGTCAGTTTGCGTACGGCTCCGGTGGAGAAGCTGCCCGTCGTGAGATGTGGACTCGGTTCCGCGAGGACGTGTGTTACCCGGTACTGTTCCGTGGTCTTACCGACAAGAGCCTTGGTGATCTCCATGTCGGCATAAGAAGGCACCATTTGCTGGGTGTGCGGGGGGTGCGATCTCCTGTTCAGCTCGTCTTCGATGACGCCGACCTGCCGACTCCACAGTTCGATCTCCGCGTGCACCGATGATGTGAAGCCGGGGAAGAGTTCCTTTTCTGACACATACCGGAGTTGGCTGATGCGGAGCTTTCGCGCTTCGGCTCCAGAGGCCAGTTCACCGTCCGAGCCGGTGAGGAAGGAACCGAGATCGGATGCCCGGAGGGCGAGTTTGACCTTGTGTGCTGCCGTGATCATGTGGGCGGGGTCGGCGATGCCCCACCAGCGCACCTGGTCACCGGGAGGCGTGGGGTCGTCGACAGGAGATCCCCGGTGGCCGAAGGGGACCGCCGAAGGGTGAATCGACACCGGCATCAGGGCGGGGTTCTCCAGGACCGCTCTCGCGTATGCCTCGCGGCTTCCCTTCCGACGAAACTTCCGTGACCCACCGAGGACGGGGAAGGCCCGGCCGGCAAGGAGCAGAGTGGCGGTGTGGGAGGCGATGTCGTGCAAGGGCGCCTTGCGGTGGACGTCGTCCAGCGTCTCGAAGGCGATCCGGATCTCGTCGTCGGTTCGTGTCAGATGTTCCTGAGGCCGCACGAGCCGGCGGACCATGCTCAGGAACATCCCTCGCTCGCCGTCGGGCATCGAGGACCACGTGCGTGCGACGCGGCCGGCATCGCCATCTGCGGTGCGCGCGATGCCGGAGGGCAGGTCGCGGCCCTCCGCGGCCGGGTGCATTCCGTCGGCCCTGCCGGTCACTTCGGACCAGTGGACCTGCGCTCGCGCGAGCGTGCGGTGAGCGTGCCGCACCCGCTCCTGCGACTCGAGGTACCGCACGCCGTCGGACTCGGCTGAGGTACCGACCCCTTCCATGTACCGTGCCCGCAGATCGTCGCTGGTCAACTGGGCATCAGACAGGACCCGCTGTGCGTCCGCGACGCTCGCTCCCGCCCCGAATGCCGACGCGTCGTCCGTGACGTCATGGCGGGCGATGCCGCTTTCCCGCTCGACATGAGTGGGACCGGAGGTGCCGGGCGACGCCTTGCCCTTGCCCTTGTCCGCGGCGGGCGCGGCGGAATCCGCCCTCGCGACGGTGACGTCGTGCCCTGCCGCCGCGCTCGGAGCACCGTGGTGTCCACCGGTCCGAGCGGTATTGCCGGGACTGTCGGCGTGGCCGGAAGTCTCCGTGTGCGATGCGGGCAGTCTCCCAGGACCTGCGATCGGGGTGACGGTGGGACTGGCCAGCAGGTACTCGTCACCACGCCGATAGAGGGTGACGTGGCGACCGCTGATGGCACCCTCGCCCGGGTAGGTCTCGTGGCTGCCGTCCTCGTGGACGATGGTGAGTTCGGCCCGGTACATGTCCGCGGCCAGCCGGGCAGCGGTTTCGGCTGTGTCGTCGTTCCACGATCGGCTGGTAGTGAGCTGGGTGAGCAGCAGCGCTTGTTCCTGTGCCGGGGTCAGCGTCAGGCCGGCCGGGAGCAGGTCGCCGGCGCTGCGGAACCGCCGCTCCTGTTCCTCGTCGAGGGTGATACCCGCGTCCTGCAACTCGGTTCGGGTGAACAGGGCTGCTCGGTTGGCCCTGGCACCGGAGCGCAGAGCTCCGTCCTCGGGTGCCCGGTTCCAGGCATCGGCCACATCGGTGTCCGGGGCCTGGCCCTCGAACCGCCGGGCGACGGACGGCCAGAATCCGTTGCCGTCGATCTTGGACGCGTGGAGCTCGAAGTGCGTGCCATCGGGTGCGCTGAGGGTCGTGCCCGTCGCCCGGTAGGCCGCGTCGCCGGCTCCGTGGTTCCACGGCACGGTTGTGTGGGCAGGGCGGGCCGCGGAAGCGCCGGAGTCGTTCGGCTGTGTGCCGGCCGGAGTCGGGGTGCTCTCGAACGCGGCCGGAGGCAGCGGCCGGGTGTTGCGGGAGGCGGTGCGCGGCGTCGGAGGGAGGGCGTACCGGAAGTGCTCGTCGACGTAGTGGAGGACGAGATGACTCCCGGCGTGTGCCGAACCGAACTCGTGACGCCTGCCCTCGTTTGTGACGACTGTGATGCGGGTGTTGAAGACTCGCGCGGCCAGGGCCGGGAGGAGATCGGCGCTGCTGTTGTCCCAGCCGGAGCGGGTGTCGCTGTCGCCCGGACGCTCCAGCAGCGTGCGGGCGAGCCGGAGCCGCTGTTCGGCGGAGAGCCGAGCGTGTCGCGGCAGGTGCCCGGTGTCCTGGTACTCGCGCAGCTCGGTGGCTGAGGCTCCGAAGTCGACTCCGGCCGCGGCGAGGTCTTCGGGCAGTACCTGGTCCGTCGCTTCCGGGGTTGTGAAGTCCATGAGGTTGCCCGGATTGTTGGCGAGTTCCTCTCCGAAGCGCGCACGTAGGTCGGCGATGAGGTGCGTGCGGCTGTCCGTGGTGACACGCTCGGCCAGAGCGGTGGGATCGGCGTGGTGCAGTGCCTCGGCGAACGAGTGGTAGAAGCTGTTTCCGTCCCGGGGGACTTCGTGCAGGGTGTAGGGGGTTCCGGACGGCGACGTGAGCACAGACGGGGACCCGAAGCCATCGGAGGTGATCACGTAGTTATCCGAGGCGGTGGTGCTGGCGGATGCCGATTGTTCCTGGTGAGCCTCGACCTTCGGCTGGGGTGTGCCGGCGCGTTGATCTTCGGGAAGTCTGTGCCAGTAAGTGAGTTGATCTGTCTCGGCGCGGATCCGGTGGAATTCCGTTGCCGCGTCCTCCGACTGCTTCAGCTTCCTGTCGAGTTCCTGCCTCTGCTCGTCCAGCTCGGCTATCTCGCCTTCGAGAACCTTGATGGCGGCGAGCTTCTCCTTCGCGTCCTCGGAGTCCGCCCCAAGCCGCTCCTCGATGTCCGCGAGGCTGCTGGCACGGTTGTGCAGCTCCTGCGTCTTGGCGGCGCGGGTGATGTGGTGGTTCTCCATGCCACGCCGGGTCTTCCAGTACGCCCGGTCGGCTGCGACCCATTCGTCGCCGGCCCTGCTCACTGCCTTCCAGGCCGTTTCCAGGTCGGTGGGGAAGTTGTCCTCGGTGACGAGACCGAGTTGCCGGGCGACGTCCTCGCGAACCCAGGCCAGTACCTGGCCCTTCGTTTCCGTTACCTGCGGACCTCGCTCGACGTTTCCGAACGGGCTCAGCTTCCTGATGTTCCTGACGGCGGAACTGCCCCTCAGGTCGTGCTGGACCTCCGCCACACTCAGCCAACCGCTGGGTATCACGAAAAGAAACGCGCGTCCGGCGGTGGGCTTCGAAGTGATCTGCCCTCCCTGAGCATCCGTGCGACGCAGATCGTCTCCCTCGCCATCCATGGCCTCGGCAGGTGAGGCTCCGGGGATGGCACGGCCTGCCGCGCCAGTGGACAGTTCGGGGGCGCCGCTGAGGGTGACCTGCTGAGCGTCAACGCTTGTCAGGGACGAGTCCGGGCCGGCCGTACTGCGGATGGCGACCTCCATGCTCGTGGCCGGCGCGACCGCGAGCAGGCGGGCATTGGCAAGGTCGAGACGGGAGTAGAGCCGGTTCTGCCCTCGGGTACCACCGACAAAGCTGTCTTCGTTGAGGCCGGCGATCTGGTAACCGTGGGCTTCGGTGGTCTCCGCGAAGAAGGAGGAGAGCGCGGTGCTGCTCATTCCGTCGCGCAGGGCCTGAGCGGCGAAGCCGTCGGACTGGGTGAGGCCGCGCTTGCGGGCTTGGCGCAGAACGCCGGTCAGCGCGTCGCCCATGAGCGTCTGTCCCTGATTTCCCGGCTGTCCTTGGCGTGTTGCCGGGGTCGATGTGGGACGGGGGAGCCGCAGGTTGGAGCCGTAGGCTCCGGCGATGGCCACCTCGGCCGCCGCTCGCAGGTTCGCCAGCCCGATCACGCGGCGGACCAGGAAGCCTTCCGAGGGCAGGCGGAAGGGAGTGCCCTCATGCCGGCCCAGGTTCCGCCAGGCGATGATGTCTCGCTCCCCGGCCCGATCGGAGTTCCAGACGGTGATCGAGAAGTCGGGATCGGGCACCTCGGGAGCGGTGATTCGAGTGCCGACGGCGGAGTCGTCGGTGCTGGGAACGCTGAGACTCAGCGGAATCTGCTGGCGTAGGGTGCCGACTTCGGTCGGGGGAATGCCTATGGTTTTGCCGTCGACCAATGTGAGTGTAATCGTCAAGGAGTACGGAGTCAGGTATTCCGCATGGGGTTCGGTGGCGGAGAATATGTTGTTGCGCAGGTGTACGTTGCTTCGGCTCGTCCTGGCCTGATTCGTGGTTGCCCCCTGTCCCAGAAGTACCGGGCCCGCGGCGGTGGCAGGAGTGGCGCCCGTGCGTACGGCCTCGGCGACGGTAATGGCGATCCCGAGGGAGTCGGCTCGCACCGTGGTGTTCTCGTGGGTCTCCGTGGCGTGGCGGCCGTCTCTGATGACGACACTGTGGTCCAGTCCGTCGAACCTCGCCTCGCCCGCGATGAGTTCGACCTTGAGCAGTGCGCGACCACCACCGAGGGGACCTGTGGTGCGACTGTTTCTCTGGATCCCGCCGGAGGTCATCTCCTCACGCAGGGCGCGAATGACACGGGGGGTGAGCAGGGAGTGGAGCCTTGCCATGCTCGACCCGTCGAGGCTGACGCCGCCCTGGGCGAGAGCAGTGGTGAACCTGTCGAGCGCCGCGGTGGTGGTGAGGGAGTTGACGGGGTAACCACCGAGGGGGTGGTCGCGCAGCCATCCCGGCTGACGCCACTGCCTTTGCGTGTACCGGGGAACGGGCCCGAGATCGTCGTTGACGATCCGAAGCCGATGGGCGGACTTCTCGCTGATGTGCCCGAACCACGTGTTCGGGGCATGCACGCGTCGTCCTGCCCAGTCCACGTGCGGGGCAAAGAGATGGCCTACGTCGGCGAGTACGCCATCGGCGTGGACGGTGGCAGCCAGCTCGTGCGTGGCGTCACCGACAAGGAGGATCTTGGGGCTGTCGTCGACGGCGTTCACGTCGGACAGTGCGGTTCGGCTGATGGACCGGGTAGACGTGGTGCCTCGGGTGGCACCGGCCTGAAGAGCGTAAGTCCCCGCCACCGTCGGATCGCCGGCCTGCGTGCTGCTCGCCAAGCCATCCGCCATCCACGAGAAGAAGGAGTTGGTGATGGTGCCGCCGGATGTCTGGGCATCGTTGCTCAGGGTCTGTTCCGTCTGTATCTTGACCGGTTTGGACGCGGGGCGGACTCCGCTGATGCGGGTGCGGTGGACCAGTCGGCCGATGCGGTTCATGTACGGTCCGGATCCGAACAGGCTACTGATCGTCGTTCCGTCCGGTGCCGAGATCTGATCGAAGTCCGCGGACAGGAAGTGGGGCTCCACCGTTCGCAGACCTGCCTCCCGGGCGGGCGAACCCGGAGTGCTGAAGTGCCACGAGCTGTTGGAAGCGGTGGTGAGCACTTCGCCTGCCGCCTGGGCGAGTTCCCTGCTCGCTCCGACACTCATCGTGTGATAGGGCTGATCGCCGAACGGATGGGTGACGGTGAGGGCGGCATCGGCCCCGGTCCCCAGGGTCGTGGCCTCGGATCCCGTGAGAATCTCCGCCTCGGGCGAGACGGCGGGGTCCGTGCGCGTCGGGTCGGGGGAACCCACCGGTGCAGCGGTGGCGGGGCCCTCGATTCGCGGAGTGTCGTGCGGAATGTGCTCGTCGGGAACGGCCAGGACGACGCGTCCACTGACCACAGCGTCCAGGCTCCTTTCGGGTTCCTTTCGGACGAACCACCCGAGACCGAGCAATCCGAGGGAGCCGGCCCCCCGGATCAGGCTGCTGAACCGTGAATAGCCGCCGACGGTTGCCCGCAGGTCGAGTCTGTAGGAATACAGGTGAGACCGGGAGGTACCGGCAGTCAACGTCTCGAGGGCGACATTGGTTCCGAAACCAGTGCGTTCACCGCGACTCCTGCCAGTTCGCGGCCCGATACGCGCCGTTCCGATGTTCATCGGGCGGTTGGTCTCGTCGCGCGCGGTGTCGCGGACGGAGACGGCGAGGTCGGCCCCGACGTCCCAACCGCGAGTAACGGTCCGGGAACCGTCCAGTTTCTCAGTGGCGGGCGAGCTCGCACGGACCATCAGGTCGTTCTGCGTGCCCTCGTAGCGGCGCGCGCCGAGAGATCCCTCGATGCGAACGTAGCGGGTCTTGCGCGTAACGAGTCCCGAATCGGTCAGCCTGATGAGCAGACCGGTACTCATCAGCGTCTCGAGATTCGTGGATATCGCCTGCTGTGACAGTGCCTCGATGACAGCCAGGGTGTTGTGCAGCGCGGACCGGTACTGCGCGTGCGACTTCCAGCGGGGGTCCGGGTAGCGGAGATCGCGTACTGGCGCGATCATCTGGGGGTGGAGCGCGGCCAGCGAGGCGATCACCCTGTCGGTGAACTCCTGCAGAAGGGTGGGCCGCGCCACGGCGGCTTCATTGTCCGGCCTGCCGACCACTTCGGTGGACGGCTCTTCCCGGACGAAGGCCTCGGGGCGACTCATGCCGAGGACCGGAGGATTGTCCAGGGTGAGATAGACGGGAGCGTTCGGTTCATTGTCGTGACGCTTGCGCAGGGTGGTGCCGTCGTCCCACCCTCCGAGCCGCCGCGCCTCGGTATACGTCATGCGGTCGAGGCTGCGGACCGTGAAGGCCGTGGCGTGCGCATCACCGGTCCGTCGCACATACACCGTTTTCTCGACCTCGTAGAGAACGGTCGGGACCGACTTGGCCTGTCCGACGATCTTGTGGCTGGCAGTGCCACCGAAGCCGTTGCTCCTGGTCGAGGCATGCGTGTACCGGCCGGACAGGCCGAGCATGATCCGCGGGACGGCGGTACCCCACGTGACGGGGAACGTCAGACTGGGCCCGATACCCGCGGACAACTGCTGCGAGTACGTCTTGGCGATCGAACGTTCGCTGCGGCCGATGCCCTGGGTCGTCAGACGCATTTCGGTGGAGGAGGATTCGGTGAGTCTTGTCGCCCTGACCGGCACCACGCGATCCACGATGAATGCCCCGAGAGAAGCGTTCCTCGTGTCGTCGGAGAAGAATTCCGGCGTTGCCACGGATCCTTGGGCGAGCCGATCAGCCATACGTGTGAAGTTCTCCTTGTCGAAGAACTTGCTCACCTCGTTGTAAGCCGTCTCGCCGATCTTCGCTCCGATACGTGTCAAGGCCCAGGCGCGAATCTCGTCCACCGAACCGATCTCCTCGGTGTGAACGGTCCTGTAATCCGTTCGGGAATCGAAGACGAGGTTGTGTGGCACCTGTTCCGTAGGCTGCGAGGGAAGGGTCTCACTGTCCGGCAGCCGCACGGCCAGACCGTGTCGCACGGAGAAGCTGAACGGACCTCGCGCCTCGGTCTCCCCTTCCGATGCGGACGGGCCGCCCCTGACGATCTCGACCGTGTAGTGGATGTCGTCCAGGTGCAGATGGGAGGCGCCCAGGCTGCGCGACTCGCTCTGCGTGAGGGTGGCACTTTGCATTTCGTAGCCGAAGGAACGGGAGTAGCCCAAAGACGCGGCGAGCCGTCCGTACGCCGAGACCATCCCGCCCGACGGCGGTCCGAGGGAGAACCCGATCCCTGCCCTGATTCCGGTAACCTGCGCGATCCCGCTTCCGGTCGTGAACTGGCTGCGGTGCACCTGGTCGAATTTGACCGGTGAACCGAGGAAATCGGAGAAGCGTTCCCAGTTGCCGTGCGGTCGCGTTGTCACCTTCAGCACCTGGACCGAGCCGTCGGTGCCGCGGAAGGGCCTGGACAGGAACCCGGCACCCTGGAACGACCGGGGCGAATGACGCAGGGCCTGGCCCAGGTCGGCGAGGGCTTCGACCACGTCGTCCGCCGACGAGGCGGTCAGGCCGCTGCGCGCGGATATCTCCCGTATGACCATCTCACGGCCGCGCAGCGTCACCACGCTGGCTCCGTAGAAGCCTTCCTTTCCGTGGCCACTCAGATACTCCGGAAGTCGGCTGCCGTCGCTGAACCGGACCTGTTCGCGCGGAACGCGTGGTGGCAGCATCTGCCGGTCGATCCGGGGCGGTCGGTGCACGGCGAGTCCCGACTCCGTTGAGATCGTGTCGGCGGACGGCGCACGCCTCTCCGACGCCCGGTCCGGCAGCCCCGGTTCAGAAGCGAATCGAACCCTCTTGACTGGGGTTTCCTGCGGAGCTGATTTGCCCGCGGGGTCCGCCGGCGGCGCAGCAGCGTCGAGGGCAGTCAGCGAGGGCGCCGCGACAGGGTTGCGGGGTGAGATTCCCGGCGCGGTCCCGGTCGGCGCATCAGGGCGTGCGCCGCCGGGCGTGCGCGTTTTGCCGCCGGAATCGGTCTGCTGCAAGGTGTCGGCAGTGCCCCGGGAGACCCACGCCTTCTCCGGTGAGGGATCAGGAAGGCCCGGGCTTACGGTTACAGGCGCGGCCACGGCAGGGTTCACCCCGTCAGGTGAGGTGCGCGGGCCCTGCGCGCGGGTACCGATGTCGGTTTGCCTCGCTGCCCGCGCCGTCAGCGGCAACACGACGGCCTCGCCGTCTCGCACGGGCACGAGATACATCCGTGTCTCGTGCACCACGAGCGAGTGCGGCGTCGTCTCCGGCGGCAGAGCTTCTCGCAGTTCCGCCCAATTCGCGACCTGCCCGATCCAGCCGCTGTCCCCCCTCAGGACCCAGCCGTCCTCGTGCAGGAAGTCGTCCCCGTATGACATCCAGCCATCGGGGGACAGGTGAACAGCCTCCTGGCCCGCGGTGAGGTGGACAGCACCTGTGCTGCTGACGTCGTATCCGAAGGCCGCCGGTCGGTGGGGAGCCGCGTATTCGAATCGCGTCCAGGACTCGCGCAGCTTGCCGGTGGCCTCGTGGCCGCCGGCCGCGGCGTCAGGCGGAGCGACCCTGATCGCGCCGGAGGTTCGCGGACGTCCCAGCACCAGGGTGTGACCTAGAGGTAAGTCGGAGTGATCCGCGTCGCTGTCCCGCGTCCCTCCTCGCAGACGCGGACCGTCGCTTCCGTCCGTCAGACGGTGAGCCAAGAGGCGTGCCTGCTCACGGAGCGGCGGTGTGAAGGCTGCGGGAGTCCGGTGGAGTTCGTTGTACGCCGCGTAAAGCCGGGCGATGTCGCCGCGAAGTAGGGGCGGCGCACCGAGGTCGGTCAGGGCTCGTGTGACCTCCTGAACCAGGCTGCCCTGCCGTTCCGATGACAGTTGGCCCCAAGGGGTGGGTGCGCTTGAATCCGGTGCCATGCCACGTGCCGGGGCAGGCGAGGAGGGACTGCCGACCCGATTCGGCAGGGTCGGCAGGCCGTAGCGGACGCGATCGCCGTCGAGTAGCACGATTGCTCCGGGTCGACGGGCAGAGGCGTCCACGGGTGAGGACGTCGCCTGGACGAGCGGTGTGCCATCGCTTCGGACGACGGTGATGTCGATGTCGTAGGTGCGGGCGGTCAGCGTCGGCATCAAGCTGACCAGGTGCTCTCGGCTTCCGGAGCGCACCATCTGCAATGCGGTCAAGCCGGCGCGCTGGCGTGGTGTCAGTGCGATATCGGCGGGCAACTGGACCTGCCCGCCGAGGGTGAGTTCGACGTGCACTGCGGGCGGGAGTCCGACCCTGGCTGCGGTCAGTTCCTCCCCGGTCCATGTGTCGTTCAGGTCCGGCGCGACGGCGGACAGCAGGGGGTCGTCGTCGGGAAGTGCGCGAAGTGTGTCGGCGAGCTCTGCGCGAAAGCGTTCGTCGGTGGTGGGCAGGGGGCGTCGGGGAGAGGCGACTCGCTGGACGATGTGGCGAAGGGTGTCGATCAGCGAGTCATGGGAAATGGCGGTACCGGCAGGGGGTGTCGGGGCGGTTTCCAGGATGAGGGGGGTGCCGTTGTACGGCGGCATCAGGAGGTCCGGGTCCCCGTCGTCGCCCCTGATGAGGGTGTAGCGATCCGGGTCCGCGTGGCGCGGGGGATTACTGAGTGTGGTGTCGGTGATCTCGATGTAGAGGTCGTCGAGGTCGGTGACGTGAGGTGCGTTGTTGAGGAGCTCGGTTAGGTGGGTGGTGGTGATGGCGCCGGTGGGGAATCCGGTTCTTTCGGAAGCGATATCGCGGACGAGTTCGGGGGAGAGCTGCCGGCCCTTGAAGGGGCTGTCGCCGTAGAGATCGCCCTGGTCGGTGAGGGCGTGGAGTGCGGTGAGGCCTTCCTTGAGGACGGTGAACTGCGGCGAGGTGGCGATGGTGAGGCCGAAGAGGCCCTGGAGTGTGTCGAGGACGGGGTCATCCGACTCGGGGGAGGTGCCGGGGGGCACGTGGAGGTCGCCGCCGGTCTCCCGTCCCGGATCAGGCGTCTGCCGTGCCACCGGGGCGATGGTCCGGTCGACTGGGGCCGCCGCTGCGTGGCTGTTTGCGGGGCCGACCGGCGCATCGAGGAGATGCCCGATCCTCGCACGAACCCCGGCGTCGAGTTCTCCGGCGTCGTCGAGTGGCAGACTCGCGGTGAGGCCGTTCGGGACGTCGATGCTCATCCGGCCTCGCCGGCCGCGGGCTGTGATGTGCACCCTGACCCCGAAGTCGAGCACGGCGTGGCGCCGGGTGGACTCCGCGTTCGTCTCGATCGTCTCCGAGACCCCGCGCTCGACCTTGTGGTCCCGCCCCGTTCCCTCGTTGACAGCTGTGCGGGCCAGCGCCGCCACGTCGCCGACGCCGCCGCCCGTGTCGGGACCGAGGCCCCGGACGACCCCGTCGGCACGCACGGTGCTGGCCTCCTGATCCTCGTCCGCCTGGCGGTACCTGCGGTTCTTCGCCGTGTGGTCGGCCTCCGGCCGCCGGTCTGCGGAGATCAGGTCGAAGCCGACGGTGACCGTTCGCCCCGCGACCGGAATCTCGTATGCGTGTGCGAGCAGCCGATCGATCCCGACCCGCAGGGCCGTCATACCGGTCGCCTGCTCGTAAGCCCAGCCGGCGTCGGTTCCCGTACCGACGACAGCGATGTCCGGGCCGATACTCAAGGGGTCACGGGCCCGTTGCCCGCTGGCGAGTGCCACCGCCTTCGCCCACCGTTCGACCACGGCTGCGGCAGGTATGTCCCATGGGTGCATGCCCGGAATTCCGGCCTCCTCGATGGACCTGCGGGGCTCGTTCGTGAGCTGCCCGGCGTCCCATCGAGGCTCACCGCTGGTCACCTCCTGCCTGAGAGGCTGCGGATCGGGGCTGTCCACCGGCACCGTGAGGAAGCGGGGCGTGAGAAGCCTGACGTGACCGGAAAGGGTGCCCGGCTCGCTCCTGTGCTGCCACGTCCAGGACCGGTGGGTGGGCCACGACCGCTCGCGCCAGGCCTCCTTCATAGCCCCCCAGTCGCCCAGTGCGGTCGCCATCCTGCCGATGGCACCCGCGAACCCGGTCGGCGCATTGAGGATCTCGGGTGCCTTCGACGTGAGGGCCATGTCGACCTGGAAGTGCAGCGTGTGGTTGAACTCGGCGCTACCGCCCTTCGGATTGGACCGCTGAATGTCCAGTACCTTCTGCTTCGTTATGGCACCCCGCCCGCTCACCTGGAAGCGGCTGGCGCCGAGGTCGGCGCCGACGTGGCCCTCGTGTTCCTCCGCGTGGCCCCCGCCCCTCCCGGTGACCGCGACACCGTAGCGGAACGCCTTTCCTACGAACTTCTTGCTCTTCTCGTCCTCCACGCTCTCGCCCCGCAGCGTGAGGCCCACTTCGCCGCGGTCTCGGTATTCCGTCGCCGGGCCCATCTCCACCACCTTGACGTTCACCCACAGGTAGTGCGACGTGCCGGCAAAACCAGACAAGGAAGACGTCTCGTCGCCGTGGAACGGGAACCACCCGGACACGCCGCCCGTGAGGAGCCGCGTCCAATGCGTCTCCAGGGCGGAGGAGCGGAATCTGGCCAGCAAGGCAGTGCGCAGAGTGGTCGGCACGTCGTTCCGGGGAAGCACACCACGGCTCTTCAAGGTGTCCAGGATGTGCTCGAGGACACCGGGAGCCTGCAGAGTTTCCGCGCGGGTTCCCGAGACCATCACACTGCCGCCCGCGTAGCCACGCATCGCGGATCCGCGGTCGGCCCCGGGTGCAAATTCCGCGCGCGGCAGGACATCCTCGATCATTCGTGTCGGCACCAAAAGATCCATACCGGACGTGATGCGGATCAGCCGGGTCGCCGTCTGGGCGCTGCTCTCCTTCCCCTTCCGCCATCGCTGCATCGTGATTTCCCAGACGGCGTCGGCCCGGAAGGGCTCAGACGTCGGGTACGTCACGCGGGAGATCGCGATCTCCCCCTGGGACACCTCCTGCGAGGACCCCCGCAGATAGGTGCCGTCGACGATCACCTGAGCGACCTGCCGACCGCCGGCGCGTTGCTGTTCGGGTCCCAGATCGTGCGGGTCGATGGTGGTGACCTCGGTACCCGAGTCGGATCCGAACCGGAACTGGGGTCCGGCCGCCGCCGAGGCGCCGGCCGAAACCTGTCGTCCTGCCGTCGTCGCGTGTGCCAGCTGGCCCTGGGAATACTGCTCGATCTCGGTCGGCTGGCCCTCCGCGAATGTGGCCACGGGCACCGGGTTGTATCCGCGCAACCTCACGGTCATCGCGGACTTCCACCCCCTGACCTCCGGCAGCGGCACCACGAGCCCGGCCGGGTCGGTGAGGTGCCCGAAGGCCGCCGCCAAGGCGTTGGCCCTGAAGACACGGGTCAGCTGGACCGGCCAGGCCTCCTCGCGATCCGCACCGACGGGCAGCCGATGTACCGAGGAGTACAGTCGCCCACCCAGCATCAGCACGCGGTCGGTGGCGAGGAACGCGGGATACAGACCCGAATCCCCCTTGGCGAAGTCGAACTGCGGCTCGCCCTTCGGCCAGCTCCGCAGGTACCGGACATCATCACCCGCTTCGACCCGCTCCTCCCGGGTAGCCGGTTCAGCCGGCGCGTGTGCCCGGGCGACCACCATCTGGGCGACCAGGTTGCCGGGCTCGTCGAGCCAATAGGTGAGTGCCTTGCGCGGCCGGTCCACCGGCGCGACCGACAACTCGTAGGCCACGTCGTAACGGTGTTCGTCCACGATTCCGACGTTTTCCATGCGCCGGTAGCTCTTGGCGACGCCTGTCAGCCCGCGTCCGCTGGAGGAGCCGTACGCGCCGTGCAGCCGGACCGCTCCCAGCTGCAACCGGGCCTGGGGACCCCCGTCGACGCGTACCGCCGCACCGAACCCGAATTGCCACTGGCTGACGCTGTCAGTGCCTCCAGTGACCGTCTCGCCCATCACGGCACGCCGGTTGACCGACGTGTCGTAGAACGCCGAACCGCGGTGTTCCAGCAAGTGGGCTCTCACCTTCAGGCGGTACTCCCGCCCGCCCACCCGGACGTTCTGGTGGACACCGGTGAGCAAGTCGGCCACCTCGACGCCCTCAAGCGCGGGCCGACCGAAGAAGCTCGACAGCTGACCATCCACCGGGCCCCAGTCGAACTTGGCCCCCGCGGGAACGGCGTCGTGCAGGAGCACTCGGAAAGACTCCTCCACCTTCTCGGCGCCGGGCAGCGCCGCGGTGGCCGCGTAGCCGGCCCCACGGCGGGCGGCCAGAGCCAGGGGCTCGGGCGCCGATCCGCCGACGTGAGCCGGCGTTCCCTCCTCCCGAAGTTGCTGAAGTCGCAGTGCCGTTCCGCCGGCATCGACCATCCTCGTCTTCAGCCCGGACTCCTGCAGCAGCTGCCTGACATGAGGCTGCCCCACGACGGGGGACACCCCGGCAGTCAACGGCGCCAGCAGTTCAGAGCTGCGCACCTCGCCGAGAACGGCCTCCTCGAACTGCCGAGCCCCTCGCCACGGCACGCCCGCCTCGCCGTACGTCTCGACCCGGACTGTGCTCAGCCGGGGATGGGTCGTGCTCTGCCACTCCAGCGACAGCTCGACTCTCGCCTGGTACCTAGCCATCACCTCCTGACTCTTGAGGATGGTGTGGTTGAGCGTCTGGCTGGTCAGAGACTGCGACCATTTCGACTCCGAGGTGTAGGAAGCGGACAACCACGGAAGCACGCCCTTCAGGCGCGGGTGCTCCTGTGCCGGATCCGCCACTCCGGCCACATTGCCGACCGCGGTCACGGTGGCCGCGCTCTTGCCGCCGTGCTCCTGGACGATCGACAGGCCGACACCCAGATCCTCACGGATCGTGGCCTTGGCGGGGGCGCCGATCAACTGCAGGTCGACGAAGTCTGCCTTCGCCCGGAAATGCCCGTGGAACCCGCCCAGCCCCGGAACGCCCCTCGTGATCGGTACGGAGACGTCACCGCCGGTGAGCCACCACCGGCTCCGGTTCCGGACCGCCGGCTCGGTCAGCCACTGCATGCTGTCGCGAACCACCTCGACGGCCGTCTTCGGCCGGACCCCGGCGTGGAGCAGCGCCCTTGTGAGCCCGTCGACAAGGTGGGTCATGTCGAGGCTGTCGAGCACCTCCCCGGCCAACCGGTAGCGCCGGGGCCCCCCGGCCGCGCCGGCCTCCGTGGCCACCGCGCTGCGGCTGGGGGTGACAGGCAGCGGATCCAGTTCGAGGCGGGGCTCGGCGGGACGAGCACGAGCCGCCGGGAACTCGACCAGGATCCGGCGCGGCACGGAAGGCGTCGTGGTCGCAGTCTGCTCCACACCGTCCACGGACAACCTGAAGCGCAGATGCGATCCGAAGCCAACGGTACTGTCAACGAACAGTTTGCGTCCGCTGATGACGCTCTGTTTGACCCCCCACTTCGCCGAGCTCGCAGAATGCACGTCGAGCTGTGGTGCACCGACGACCGCCGTGGACGCGGCCACACCGGTGAGCCGTGCAGCGAGGAATATCGCCAGATCGGCGCCTTGGATGCGTTCCTGCGCGTTCTCCACGGTCAGGGACGTCGACGCGAACCGAACGGTGTACCTGCGGACCTTGTCCTGTGCCACCTCGTCTACGGGCTGCGGCTCGTGCAGTTGCGGCTGCAGCCACCCCACCCGGCCGTCGGGAAGCAGGAAGTGCTCCCCGCGCTCCAACCATTTGCGCCAACCCTCGAGATCAGCCGAGAGCAGCATGGCTGCGATCCGCTCCGTGACCTCTTCCCGGATACCCGGGAGGGTGAATGCGCCGGCCGCACGCCGAGCGTGGCTCACTGCCTCTTCCGGATCCCACTCCTCGAGACCGCGCAGCGTGTATTCGCCGAGCATCCCGTGCTCGATGTACCACGGCGCGAGGTTGGACTCAGCGGTGGCCGCCTGCTGAGCGCGCCCCGGGTCTGCGGCCTCCGGCATTGCCGCGTGAGCCTCGCCGTGTGCTGCTGTTCCGATCCCGTGGTTCGGCGCATCGAGGGCCGCGGCGTTTTCGTGCAGGACGCTGTCGCGCGGCACGTCGGGCTCGTCCGCGAGCCTGGTGGCCGGATGGGAGTCGGCGGGACCCTCGTGCGCACCGGTGCTGGTCGCGGGCGCAGTCGCCGGGTCCGTGGCCGCCCTGGAAGGCGACGGATCGGTTTCCGGCAGCCGGGACGCCTCCCGGGTTGCGCCGGCGGGTGCATTCGGCCTGGCCACGGCAGGAGGTGAGTCGGTCGTCTCCAGAGGCCCAGAGGAGACCGGCGATCCGCCGCCGTCGGTGACGTCGGCCTCAACACTCGTGCTCCGCAGGCTGAAGCGGATGCGATCGCCGTCCATCAGCAAGGTGACGTGGGGCCGTTCGGCAGTCGCGTCCACGTCCCGCGAGGCCGTATGGAGCCGGGCCGTGCCGTCGGCCTGAACGACGGTGATATCGATGCCGTAGGTGTGGGCCGTCAGCAGCGGCAACATGTCGACCAGGCGATCACGGCCGCCGGAGCGGCGCAGTTGCTGCGCGGTGAGCACGGCACGCTGGCGAGGTGTGAGCTCCGAGTCGGCGGGCAGTACGCCCTGCCCGCCGGCCAGGATGAATTGTGTCAGCTGCCCGGGTGGGAGGGCGACCCCGGCACGGGCGAGTTCTTCCTGGGTCCAGGTGTCGCTGAGGTCAGGGGCGACCAGGGAGAGCAGGTGGGAATCGTCCGGCAGACTCATCAGCCTGTCGGCGATCTGACCGCGCAACCGGTCGTCGGTGGCGGGCGCCGTTCGTGTGTTCCCCGTCTCCGCGGTGGCGCGCTCCACGACCAGGCGCAGGGTGTCGGCGAGGCGGTCGCGGGCACCGTCACCGTGCTGCGGGACGGTTTCGAGGATGAGTGGTGCGCCGTTGCCAGGAGGCAGCAGAAGGCTTGGGTCACCGCTGACAACGGTATAGCGGTCGGATCCGCGCCGGAGGGGGCCGGCGGGGGCGACGGTTCCTGCGTCAAGGGCCCCGGACGTCGGTGCACCAGCGTTCGGATGAGGTTCGGTGGCAGTAGCCGCGGCCGCGTTCTTGAACAAGACCGGAGTGACGGGTACGCCGACCCGCTCGCTGATGCGCCGGGCGGTGTTGGCCAGCCACCGTTGCGCGTCCTCCGGGGCGATGGCCGGCCGGATCTTGTTGCTCATGTAGCGGCCGGACTTGTCGTTGAGTTCCCACTTCCCCGCAGCGGAGTTGTAGGAGAGCTCGCCACTGATCCGCGCGGGCCGGAGGACGGTGCTTCCGTCAGCCCGAAAGCCGACGGCGACAGTCGGGTGGCCCTGCCCCTCGATCGCCGCCTTGAGTTGCTCCAGCGTCAGGTCCTTCTCGACCCGGCGCATACGTGACCAGAGTTCGTGGATCTCGTCTTCCGACGTGACGGAAAGGACCCGTTCGCTCCCGATGCTGATCTGTCCGTCCTCGTCGACGGCGTAGTGCCAGACGCCGTCGGTGCGCTCCAGCAGGGCCGGATCGAATTCCTCGAGCCGGTGCCAGAGCGGGTTGAGGCGCACCTGCGTGGCGTCCTGCCGGTCGCGTTCCTGCTCCCTGACTTTCTTCGGCCCCGCAAGGGGACCGTAGGCGCGGTCCAGCTCCTCGGTCCCGGCGCCTGCCACGAACGCGCCGTGGCCGATGACCGGTTGTTCCGCGTCCTTGGCGAGGATGGTCATGCCCAGGGTGGAACTGAGGGTGTCCGCGGCGTTTCGCACCCACCGGCTCACGGTTGAAGGTTCGACTCCGGGGCGGACGGCGGGGCCCACGTAGCGGCTGGACGCGTCGATCGTCCACTGCGCGGTGAGGGGATCGCGGAACAGTTCGCCACCCACGCGGGCGGAACCGACGACCGTGGCCCCGGTCCCGTTGAAGCCGGCCACGATGGTCGGCACACCCTGGTCGTTGAGCAGTTCCTTCAGGTCCTGCATCGTCAAGCCGGGATCCGTGGTCCTCATCGCATCGAGGAGCTGCAGCCGCTCCTCTTCTCCCGCAATGGACCAGACGTCCTCGCTGCCGATGAAGAACCGGCCGTCCTCGTCGATCGCGTAGAGCCATACGCCGCCGCGCTCCAGCAGGGCGGGCTTGAAGTCCTCCAGCGGATACCACAGCGGGTTCAACCGCACCAGCGGCGGGACCGAGTCGTCCTTCTCGCCGGGCTTCACCGTCTCCGGCGGCACAGCGGGCCCGAACAGTTCGTCCAGCGAAGGGCGCGTCCCGGTCCCGTTCTTCGAGACAGAGTCGGAGACAACGGCACCGGCTGAATCAGATGGATCGCCGATAGCGGGAGTTGGGGGACGGTGATCCTTGCCGGACGTCCACTCAGCCAGCGTCGATTCGAGTTGCTCGATGAGTTCCGTGTTCGAGGGCACCGACGCTCGCGCGTCGCCCAGGGCCCGTGCCAACCCAGCAAGCATCGCGTCATCCGTATGCGCCATCCCGATGAAGGGGCCAGGAGCATTTCGATGGCGGTTCCCTCCGCCTTCAAGTGGTCCTCGATTGGGGTACACGGTGCCTGGTCCGGTGCTTCCGACTCCATGAGCAGAATTGCCGGGGCTGTTCGTTACCGTCTGTCCCCTCTGAGTGTGGGTGGGGAGCTGCTCGCTATATGCACCGGCCCGTGAACCTCTGGGTACTTGGTTTCTGGGTAGTCCATGCTGCGATGGTCGAGTGCCTGTAGGCGTCGAATTGGGATGGTTTTCGAGCGGGCCAGAAGTGGGCATTTCCATGCGCCCGAGCTGCTCGGTCAAGGCTTGCATCTGTGGCTGCGCCGCACCGGAGAGTGAGTCGAGCGCGTTCGAATGTGTGTGAGCGCGTTGGCCACTCCCGAAAGCCTCTGCCATGTCCTGGGCTACTTGAACCGCGCGCCGCGTTGGCTGAGACCTGTTCTGGTCCCGTCCCAAAACAGAGGTGACGACATCCACCACATTCCCGTGGAGCTCACGGTAAGATCTAGCCTCGCGCGAGAGATGTCCGGAATCACTTGGGGGAGCGATGTGGTATTCGCTGACAATCGCTTCTGCCTGCTGACGAAGCCGATTTACATCCAGATTATCGCGAATATATTCGCGCGCGAAACGGATTCGGTCGGACCATTCCTGCAACGTCTCCGGGGAGGGCTGGGGGTAGCGGTCACCACCGGTACGTGAACTAGTAGCCTCCATCGTGTCGGCATCCCGAAGCGCACTTGACTCCATTCGGTCGGCCCCCTGCGGTCGCACTTGCGCCGGAGACCTCCTGACGTGCTCCGGATTCCCGGCAAGCTGGTGGAGTACGTAGCGTTCTAGCTGCTGTATCGCGATTTCGCGCTTACTTCCTTGATGATGATCACGCCATTCAGTGACACGGAATAGGATGTCTTGAAGGGTCGCCATATTGGCGGGCTGGTCGAGTGCCTTCTTGACGGCAGCGTCGACTTCCTTTAGGTTGGTGCGGGTTCTTAGTCCTGGCAAAGCTGAAATCGACTTCCAGTTGCGCATGGCTTCGGGCGGCGGCCAATTTGCCGACTCTCCGGTCAGCGCCTCCAAGAGAGTGGCCCGGTCGTGCATCGCTTGAGCCCACGGTCGCTTGACGCGTTCCCAAGAACGACCGGCATGGTCGAATAGATTCAGGGTGTAGGCGAACTCGGTGAGATCGGCATCCATTTTCCTCAATGCGGACGCAGCGTGCGCGCGCTCCTGTCCCAGCACCCCATGCGCCGTTCCTCCCCTGCGGTCGTTCAAAACACTACGCACCAGAGGTCCGACAGATTCCCGCTTGAGAAACTCGAACCCCAAAGCTCGCTGATGGTGGGCGATGTTTAGTTCACTCGTGATCCGCAGCAACCGTTCCAATGATCCGATGAGCTCGTTTTCCGCAAGTCCCGCCTGTAGTTGGTGGAGGCGAGCATGGTGGACAGGATCTAGCGTGGCTCTCTGGGCCGAGCCTTCGTACCGCGTGTGGACACGTCGCCTGAGTGCCTCATATTGCTCGCGAGCTTGATTGACGCCATGCACGTCCGCGAGGTTTCGCAGTTCGACAAGCGGCTTTCCGCCGTCGAGATTTTCGAAAATTGTCGCGATTCGCATTGCCTTTTGTGGCACGAATCGCTCCGGGCGTCGCTTTGTGAAACTATTAAGGTAATCTCGAGCGGTGGCGCCAATATAATCGAAACCGGCCTGCAGCGGGTCGCGGGAGTATCGTTCGCTCAACGCGCGTTTGGCATATTTAGAGAATTCGCGGAGGATGTGATCCGAGTTTCTGTCAAGAAAATCGTGGGCACGAGAAGACAGGGCGTTCTTTAGTATCCATGGGTCGTGTCTAGACGCGACGAATGTGTAGCTCTTAAAGAACTGTCCACCCTCCTTTCCGGCGATCTTGTCATCCTCCATGTGTGCTGATGTGATGGCCTGGAGGAACACCAGTAGGAGCAAGCCGGCCACGGAGCGGTACTCGGGGTCGTCCAAAGTCTCCCAAGCGACCCACGGGTTAGCAAGCGTTGTCCTGTGAACTGTCGAATAAAAGAGTGCCGCCACTTCCTTAGCGAAGGCCGCGCCCACTTCCGCATCGACATGGGCGGTATCGGCGCTTTTTACTGACATTGCTTTAACGTCATTCATGATGAAGTCAAGCAGTTCGGAGGCGGGCATGCCCACCGTCCACTGCGCAGAGAGACTGAGTTCCCTACCGGGTGCAACCTCCAAGAGCCCCGCATCGGCGTGCCGCAGAGGAGTGAATCCGTTTTGGCGTCCAAACAGGTACTTGATAGCTGTTCGCCGCCGCAAGGTGTCCATTACGGTTTCGAGCGACTTCCATATCGCCTGCTCCGACACGCCGTCTGTCTCGCCACGGAAAGCAATCGGCGCTCCGACAATCTCAAGTGTCGTCGGGGCATCAGGTCGCAATCTTTCTGCGGTCAAGGTGACTACACCGTTTCCGGCCAGCTGATCGCCGTGCCAGAGATCTCGGTCTAGGACCCACTCGGTCTCGAACTCGGGACCCATTTTTCCGTAGTGAGATTCGTAAGCGTTTGAGTTCCCCAAGCCCGGAATTCTCCGGTGCTCTTCCAGAATTCTCCCAAACACGGGAGCAGAAGACTCCCTCGCGCCACCGAGCAGTCCGAGCGGCCACTTGCCTGACAACCAACGGACCGCAAGCCGGCCAGACAGCGCGTGCAGTGGATAGCGCCACTTGTAGGCGTCAGGTGCCTCGTCATATAGCTCCGTGACCTGCTCGATGCTCGGACGCTCCTTTGAGCGCGATGGGTCCAGCTTGTCCAGTTCCGCCAGCACGACCCGGTACACATCATTGAGGTCGGTGACCGCCCGCGCCGCGGTGGCGGAACCACCTTCCTCGTGCCGTTCGCCGGCCGACTGCGACGTGCGGGCACGTTCCTTTCCCTTCGACTGGGGGATGTCACCAACGCCCGCGCCTGTGGTGCCTGTTGTCTCCCCTTCTGGATGTACATGCGACGTCACGACGACCGTGTGCGGAGCGGCTCCGGAAGACCGCAGGTGGTTTCCACCCGTGAAGGCCACCTCCACCGGTGTGCCGACCGGATACGCCACCGGTGGATCAAGCTTGCCGGGAGCAACCGAGGAAGTGATCCCGATGTGCCGCAGGGTGGCGGTGAGGGGAGAAGGCTCGTTCTCTGCCCTCGGATGCATCTCGACATCGATCACCGCTCGGTCGCGCAGCACCCTGGCCGGACTGTGCAGCGTCGGAACAGAGCCATCGGGGAACGCGCGTCCGCGATTATGGCCGCTCACCGTGAACTGACTGACGTGGAGAGCACCGCCTCGCCCGGCGGTCTTGCTCTGCAGGTCCTGAAGACTCCGCTGGAGCTCCATCCGAAAGGCGCTGGTCAAGGCTTCCAGCCGGGCATCCGCCTGCTTGTGCGCGAGCCGCTCACGGCGTCCGGGGATCAGGGAACGTGCGCTGTCGCCACCCGCCGACACGCGAACGGCAGGCAACGGGCGGCCATTACGGAAGCTCCACAAGGCCACGCGTGCCACCCGGTGTGCCACAGACGCGACCTTCAACTGGGCTTCGCTGGGCAGTTGCTCGCTGTCGCTGCCGAAGTCGATCCAGCGAGACGACTCGGCGACCTCCCCATGGGCACCTAGCACCACGGCGGTCAGAGGATTGACCACCTCTCCCGAAGTTTCGTGCTCCCGCAAGCCTGCCATCTGATCGTGGAAGGTCGCGTGCTCCTTGCTGACGAACCTCATATGCCACAGATGGCCGGGCGTGGTCAGGTTCCCCCGCTTGCTCGAGAGCACGCGGAGCGTCCGTTCGGCGGTAAGCGCGGCGGACTCAACGGCCCGCTGCGCCACCTCGACCGCTTCACGGCCGCCATCTTGACCGTGCACCGTGCCGAGTGCCGCCCTCGCGTCACGAAGGCCAATTAGCGCAACGGCGGCGTCGAACTCGGCTGCCGCCAGGGCTCGGCCGTCATGCGGGCCAAGGTTCTTCTCCCGCGCGCGGCTGTCCCGGATGGCCTCCAGCCGATCACCGATGAGTTCCAGGTTCCGTGAGGCGGCGAGTCGAAGCGCACGGTTGGTGGGGGCGTGGCGGTTGTAATTCTCAAGCGTCACCTGCGTCCTGCCGTCTTCGCTGTCGAGGACGACCGTCGCATAGTGGTAGCCGAACGGGTTCTCGATCGGGTGGAACGCCCCCGCGTGGTCCTGGAGGTGGAATGCTCCGTCCGGGCCCGGGCTGCCGATGGACTGGGACAGGTAGGCCTCGCCGACCCGTGCCCAGGCGTTTTGGTTTACGCCGACCTGTGCGGCGGCATTCCGTAGGATCCGCCGCTCAGACGCGAACTCCTGGGCGTTTCCGAGGTATGCGCCATAGGTCCGGCCGGGGAGAGGCGTGCTCGGATCGGCGGCGTTCTCTGACTTGACAAGCTTTCCCACAGCCCAGGACACGCCAGGCGTGGCGGCAGCCGGGTGCTTGCCGTCGGCCACATCGGAGAGGGCTTGTGCGAGGTAGTGCATTTCGCGGACCTTCAGACTATCGGCCGCCTGCATGGGACCGAGGTCGGTACGTCCGTCACTGCCGCGAAAGACCAGATGGTCAGGCATGCCGCCGATCAACTCGCTGGCCAGATCGCGGCACACGTCGGGAGGCGATTCGCTGAACTCCGGCCTGATCGGGTGGAGAGTGCGTTCCTCCCCGTTGTGCTCGAACGTCAGCTTTACACTGAGGTCCAAGGTGAGCGACACACCGCTGTCGGTCTCTCTGAGTGCCGCCGATGCGCGTGCAAAGGCTTCCCGGGTCGCGAATGCCTCCTGGGCCTCTCCCTGTGTGCTCATAGCGAGCGTGCCGTCTGCGGACACGCGGAGTTCCGGGTGCTCGTCAGCTACAACACGTTGGACCGCGGTGACCAGACCGGACCGATCCCCGTCGGGCCGAGTGGCGGCCTTCTCCACCGTTGGGTCATCGGAGAGGAGCATCGGGGCGACGCGCTTGAAGACCGGGCCGGCCGTCTGGTCGCCCGTGCGCTGTATCACGTAGTCCTCGGTCACCCGAGGCCGGTCGTCGATCGTCAGCGCGGCAGGGCGTCGCCCTTGACGTGTGCCGAGGGCCTGCTGCCTGTCCCGCCTGGGCCTTGACGCGTGAGAGGCGGCACCCACAGTCTTGTCCGAATCATGCAAAGTATCCTTGATCCCGGCCTCGACGTCGCCCAAGGCGTCGGTCAGTGGGACACCCCGCTCGTCCATGACCGCAGTGGCGAAGTGCAGCTCCTCGGACCTGCCGTTACCCGAGTTGAGGCGCAGTGATGGTCCGTTGGCTGCTGTGGCCGTCCTAGGCATGAACGTCGTGAATACCCCCGCCTCTGCACCCTGTGCGAAGACGGTCAGCAGCGTTGTTCCGTGAGTCTGCGATGCCCGGAGAGCCACTTTGCCGTTCGGCGCGTGCACGGTGACACCCAGTTCGTCGGCGAGTTGCTGGGCCATGCTCTGTTCGCCGGTCCAGCCCGCCTCGCAGATTGCGAGCACTACGTCGACGGGCCGTTGTGAGAGGTTTCGAAAGATGGGGTCGTGCCGCAGAATTCGGCTGAGCCCGTGTGCATCGATGATCTTCCTTTTACCCGACCGTAGGTAGGACTTGGCCTTGTTGTACTGGCCGTGGGTAGTGACGTAGAACACGGCCCGATCGCCATCACCCCAAGGCGCCGGCTCCTTGCGCCAGCTCAGTGCACCTGGGCGCAACGAGGCATAATGCCCGTCTGCGCCTGAGTAGTTCATCCAGTGAACCTGCCGAGAAGCCCAGTCCTCGGCGTTGTGGAGACTCACGACGCCAGCGGTCGGTCCGTGGTCCACCCGGTTGATTCGCAACCGGCGGATGTCACGGTCACTCAGATTGTCGACCGGAGCATCACCCGGCGCATCGGGATCCACCGGGGTTCTCAATTGACCGGTATTACGGCGACCGGGGAGCACTCTGCTGAACTTGTCGGCGAAGAACAGCCTGAGGCCCTGCCCTGTGTCCCTCAAGCCGCTTTCCGACGGCATCTGATTGATTTCCGAAGTGGCTTGACGCGCCTCCTTCCAATCACTCCACCCCGGAGTGTCATCCGCCTGGAAGATCCCGAATACATTATGAAGATCCGATAGCACGTCAGCCACCCCAGGGCCCCGGTGAATGCGGGGCCCGGGTGTCGGGGCAATTTCCGGCTGCTCGGTATGTTCCGGAGCGGCGTTTCGTTCACGAGCGTCGCCGAGTGCCTTCTCCGAGCCTTGGAGCAACGAATCACTGGAGTCGGTTGTACGGACGACTGGGTCGATGGCAGCGGTGTCGGCGTCTGTGCCGATCGCTCCGCGGTCAGTCACCTCGACGGCGTCGCCAAGGCCGCTGGTGGCGGTTGAGGTGGGCAGGGCTGTGGTCTGCGTGTCGACGGCTGCTTCTTGGTAGGTGGTGGGCACGGGCTTGGGCCCAGCGGGGGATGGTGCCATCCGCACCGATTCCCTTGCAACGCTGCCATCCTGCCGGGATTTAATAATCCCCTCGAGCCGCTCGGCAAGCTCGGAATTGGGGCCACTGCGCGCTTCATTAAGAGCTTTCAGGAGCCCGCTATCGAGGGTGTGATCAGTGAAAGATGGGTACGCCGTGGTGCTGGTTTCGCTGGCGGATCGATGTCCATTGGTGAAGGTGCCGCTCGTGCCATCTTGAAGGATTGCCGGAATATTCAACAGGTCGTCTATGCCCGGGAATTCAGTTCCGCGACTAAAGTGAACTCCATTGATTTCGATATCCGCAGTAGGGCCATCGTGGCTTCCTATGTGTGCGGATCCCAGTTCTATTATATAGCGCCCGGGCGTGCGTTCCTGGTCGCGGTGAATTGCGGATGCGGCGTATGTATTAAGAGTTACAGCCCGTTGGTACGGACTATTGACTCCAGCGTTGCTGGTCATGCGCGCTGGGCGGCCATCCACGCCGACAATTCGAATTCCGTTGGTCAGGGCGGAATGGAGCAGCATCTCCAATCCCTTGCCTGTCAACTGCATATTTGTATCGTAGCGTCGAATGTAGCGCCGGAGCGGCTCGGGCATGTCCCCAGTTTTCAGGAAAATGTCGATGTGAGCCTGGTAGCTGTCGCCGCGAATGCTTTCCAGGTAGAGTGTACGTACGTCGGCGTTTTTAATGTGCTCCATATTGGAGGTCAAAAAATTCCACAACGGAGACCCCGAGTGGATTCCGCCGATCGCTACGCCGGGATATCCCTGCAAGGCGACACGCAGGGCACTCGCCTGATCTCGTTGCTTGAGCGCGTATTCCACCCTCTGATGCCGCTCACGGAGCGTTTTCCCCGAGGCTTGGTAGTGCTCTAGCCTGGAGCGGGCCTGCTGCACGAGTTGCCGGTCGCGTAGATCCTGTGTTTCCCAATAGTGACGAGTTTGTTCGTCGCTCCTCCCGGCGGCCTCCAGGGCCTGTGCTCGCGAAGTCAGAGGCGACGAGCTGATGATTTCCCGGATCGAGGAGCCAAGCACATGCGCCAGTTCCGGACTGGTCTCCATGAGTGTCTGAGGATCTAGGGATATATCAAGACGCTCCTTCTCTATGTCAAGGAGTGTCGATCCGCCATCAATCTGGACCGCGCTCACGACTTCATTCCAGGAGGCTGCTGTCAGCTGATTCGAAGTACGCATTGGCTTGCGTGATTTGCGACTGCCGCGGACTCTTAGCGAAGGACCTTGTGGGGACAAGTGCAAGTCTGGGTGGCGGCCCGTGTGTGAAACCCGTGTACTCGGTCCAGACAGACCAGACGTTCCGGTGCTTTTGGGAGCGCCCCCAGGCAAAGCCATTGCTGCCCGTTCGGCATCGTAGGCAATCACTCGAGCCACTTGTTCTGCGAGTCGAGGTAGATTACGGAGAGCCGCTCCATCGATTCTATCGATGGCTGCGGTTATGTCCTCCTCCGTGGCCGATTGAGAGGAGGTGCCGGGAAGTTTACGCAAGGCGCTGTCGACCCAGGCTTTCAAGTCGCCGAATGAATATGCCGACGAATTGAGGCCGAGCTCACTGTTTGCGGCAGTGCCGGCGGGAGTGGCACCGATGGCCGGAATGGAGAGATCGTCGAGGTCGATGGCGTGGGGGGCGCTCTTGAGGAGCGAGGTGAGGTGGGTGGTTGTGATGGCGTCGGTGGGGAGCCCGGTTCTGTCGGCAGCGATGTCGCGGATGAGTTCGGGGGAGAGCTGCCGACCCTTGAAGGGGCTGTCGCCGTAGAGGTCTCCCTTGTCGGTGAGTGCGTGGAGTGCTAGCAGGCCGTGCTTGAGGCTGCTGAACTCCGGTGAGGACTTGATCGCCGGGCCGAGGAGCCGCTCAAGGGTGCCGAGGACGGGGTCGGTCGGGTCGAGCGCTGGCCTGTCGGTGGGGTCGGTGTGTGTCGCGACCGTGTCACCGGCGGAGTCGGCTGGTGTGCTGACCGTGGTTTCGACTGTTACCTGTATGGGGGTGTGGCGGGTGGCGCGCTCCTTGAAGGGGCTGAGGCCGAAGTGGGACAGCGGGCCGGACAGCACGTGGCGGATGCTGTTGAGTGCGTTGCCGGCGGAGGTGGTGAGCGATCGCCACACAAGGCGCGGGTGTGTGATTGCGTCGAGGAACGCCCGAGGCTGGCCCGGCTGGTGGGGGAGTGGAGGCAGCGGCTTGTCGAGTCCAAGCGGGTCGGCGGCTGCTGTCTGCAGCGCGGATGAGGCCGTTGCCGTGGTTTCGGTTTCGGGGAGAAGCACGAGGAAGACGTCGGCGGTGTCGAAGGCCCGCCCACCGGTGCGGCCGGGGAGGGGGCCTCGTGTTTCAAAGGTGAGGGATGGTTCGGGGACGCCGTGATGCCTGGCAGCGGCCTGAACTGCTTCCTCGAGGTCGTGCTGAGCCGCCGACACGATGGCTGGTTCCGGTCCGTGGTGGAAGTCGTCGAACGGTCGCGGTTCTCGGATCAGTACGCGTGTGTGGTGGCCGCGCCCGTGGCGGCGTTCGGCAGCGGTGTGGCGGACGAGGTTGTCGGCGAACGTGGTGAGCGCCTGCTGGTACCCGACAGGGTCGGTGGTGTTCAGCCCCATCAGTGTGTGAGCGGTGTTGAGGGGCGGTACTTGTGTGTTGTCGAACAGGGCTTCGGGCAGTGTGTAGCCGCCGGTGTCCGTCCGCTCGAGCCAGGACGCGATCTGCCTCGCGATGGGTAGGGCATCGGCGTAGCGGCCGTCTTGGTCGGCCCACGGGTAGGTTCCGTCGTCCGAGGCCGTGTTCACACGGTCGGCGTCCAGGGGAAGCCCCGGAAGTGGCTTGTCCACGCCTCCAACGTTTCGGGGAGCCGTGGTCGGCACACCATCCACCGAAGCGTTCGACGTGGCCACCGGGGCGGAGGCCTTGCTGTCAGCGGGGGTGGAGGCCGTCTCCTGGGCACCCGCGTAGGTGTAGTGGATGCGGTCGCCGTCGATGCGGATGATGGCCCGCGGTCGTTCGGACGTGCCATCGGGAGTGGGGGAGGTGGTGTGAACGAGTGGTGTGCCGTCGGCCCGCAGGACAGTGATGTCCATGTCGTACGTGTGCGCGGCCAGAGCGGGCAGAAGATCGTTGAGGTGGTCCTGGCTGCCGCCCGAGCGTCGTATCTGCGTGGCGGTGAGGACGGCTCGTTGGCGGGGCGTCAGGTCGACGTCGGGGGGGAGTGGGCGCCGCTCGCCCGTCAGGGTGAGTTCGGTTCGCAGGGCTGGCGGGAGAACGACGCCTGCATTGAGGAGTTCCTGTTCGGTCCAGGTGTCGTTCGGATCCGGGGTGATGAAGTGGAGCAGGTCGGCGTCGCCGGGCAGGCGTTCCAGAGCGCTGGCGATGTCCTGGCGCAACTCGTCGTTGGTGAGGGGGACCCGGGTCGTGCCAGGTGTGGCCGGGGTGGTCTGCTGGACGACATGGCGCAGGGTGTCGGTCAGTGTGTGTGGGTCGTCACCGGATCGCGGAGCTTCCTGGAGCGGTAGGGGGGTGCCGTCGGGCGTGAGCAGGAGGTCGGTTTCCCGGTCTCCCGTGCCCGGGATGAATCCATAGCGTTCCAGCGGGGGAGCGCTGCTGGTGGTGGGCGGGTGTGAGGCGTGGCCAGTGGAAGTCGAGGCACTTCCGGGGCCAGTTGCCTGGCGTTGAGTGGGCGTGCTGCTGCCGCCTCGCATGACGTAGAAGTCGCCGTGCAGCAGGTAGGTGGCAATCAGGCCTGCCCGCTGCCTGAGGGGCCGGTAGGTGTCGGAGGGGAAGTCCGGAAGGTTGTAGACCCTGCTGATGTCGGCGACGGAGTATGCCGTGAAGGAACGGTTGTCGTTCTCGCTTGTGGGGCGTGTGAGGGTCCTGAGTTCCTTGTGAACCTCGTCGACCAGTGCATGCCGGTCGGCTTCGGCCAGGTCGTCCCAGCGAGTGGACCCTTGAGCGGTGTCCTTTGGAGTGTCGTTTCCCGTGTGGGGTACTGGAGCGGTTTCCGCCTCGTGATTGCTCACGGTGACCAGGCCGGTCTCCGGGTGAGCGTCGGGGGTGCCGTCGGCGGAGAGGCTTGGGGCGGATGCCTCGGAATCCAGGTTCTCAAGGGCGGATGGCCCGTCGGTCGTGCTCTGCGTCGAGAGCCCGGGAGCGTCGGGCGTGTCATGGTCCTGGCCGGGAGTTGCGGGTCCGGAGGTCGTGGGCACACGGCTGTCGGGGCGTGCGCCGGAAATGCCGGCCCCATCGCGTCCGCTGCCTGCCGCGATGGTGGACGGTGTCGAACTGGGGGTGGCGGAGTTGGTCCCGGTGCCTGTGACGGGCGTGCCGCCGGCCGCAGAGGTCCCGGCTGTGGTTGCGGCCGCGCCTGCCTGCGTGACGGTTGTGGGCGCTGGGGGAGCGGCTTGGGGCACGTTGCCCGCTTCCTCGCCCAGGGAAGCGGAACTGTCGTTCGAGTCGGCCTCCGGGTTGGCCCCGGTGCCCGTCGTTGCGTGGATGCCGTTCCCTGGGACAGCTGAACCGGTGGCCGGCGCGCTGTTGACCCCGCCGGTGGATGAAGGCGAGGCAGCGGACGCGAATGAACCGGAATTCGAGACTCCGGGATGCTGCTGTGCCGCGGGCCCTCCGGGGCGGGAGGCACCGCCGGAAAGGCTCCCGGTCTGCGCGACCGGGTCGGGCGAGTTGCCGGACTCGACGTTGGGGCGGTCGGAGTCCGGTCGGTCCGATGTCTGGTGACCTGAGGGCGAATGGCCAGTCCCCGGTGCGGGTACGCCGCCGACTGACGATGCTCGCGGTGGGGCCGAGGCAGCGTGCTCCGGGGATCCGGCACTGACAGGTGCGCTGAGCGAGGGGGCCGCGCCCGAACTGTCGGCATCCGAAGGACTTGGGGCGACCGAGTGTCCATCTGTTGCGTTGCCTGGGTTACTGACGACGCCACCCGTGCCGCCCGCGTCGGCGTTCTGGGTTCCGTCGACCGGCCGTCCCTGGGTGGTGGGCGGTCGCCCGGCGGTGCCGGCAGTGTTGCCGGAGTGGCCGTTGGTGGTGCTTCCCCCGAGTGTGGGAGGTGTCGCCGAGGGCGTTCCGCTGCCCGTGTTGGCACTGCCGGATGGCGAGGACGTGTTTGCGTTCGCACTGGTGCTCGTACCCGCACTCTGGGTGCTCTGCTGCCCGTTGGCGGGGCGGTCGCCCTTGAAGTGATTCACGACGGAGCCGAAGCCGTGGCTCAGTCCTTCGGTGACCTTGTCACTGACAGCGGAGCCTGCGAATGTCATCCAGCTCCAGTTGTAGGAGCCGTGGACAGCGCCCATGACAAGGAACTCCGCGGCGGTTTCCGAAAAACCGCCGTTGACGAAATCCCCGGTGTGGTCGGCGAGGCGTTCTATATTGTTGGGCTTTTGTGCGCCAGGAGACGTGCTGCCGGGGGTTTGATTCCGCGTGATCGGTCTGGGAATCGAGTGAGCGTTCTTGAACGGAGAGATCGAGTTTCCGTCCTTGATCCATCCCTTGATGTTCCTGCCTGCGCCGCCCATCGCGCTGGCGATTCCGTCGGTGACGAAACCGACGAGACCCGAGACGCCGACGTCCTTCCAGTTGATACCGTTCGGGCGGTGGCCACCCGGGCCGCCGATTCCGATCAGCAGCAGTCGAACGGCCAGCGTCTGGAACATCTCCTCCAGGGCGCCGCTCACACTGGGCATGAACCGGGTTCGCCTACTCAGTTGGTCAAGCAGGATGAGAATGCGGGCCGTTGTGCGGGCCCGCTGTTCCTCCATGACGGCAGCCGCCCACCCGAAGCTCACATAGGAGAGTGCGGCGAGGATGAGCAGCGTCAGCAACAGCATGATCAACTCGAGGATGATCCCCCATTTGGCCTCGGTTATGTCCAGTGAGTCCTGAATCCGCCCCTTTCCGATTTTGTCCATTTCGCGGCCGAATTCCTCGAGGTAATTCCTGCCGCCATCATTGATGATGGGATTGATGGTGTCGTAAAAACCCCGGGTGACCTCCGGCGGCAGGCCGGATCCCACATGCTTTGCCGCATCGTCGATTGCCTCGACAAGCCTCGTGCCGAACCCGTGCCCGAGCTCCTGATAGCCAACGGCCTGGTTGTAGGCCTGATCTTCGTTGGCGCTCGGCGGCAGCTCACCTATGAGAATGAAGAAAAGGGCATTCAACTTGGGGTCGAACTCGATCGGCACTGGAATCCGAACCTAACTGCGGAATTACGGCAATCGTATGGAAGGAATATTTTCCCGGTCTGCCGGGCGTTGCGCAGGCATCGTCCGGCAGATTGAAATGAGATCAGCCGTGTCGGGAGCAGGCCGGATTTCGCCTGCCGGACGATGACTAATGTCGCGAACTATTGATCGCGTCTATGTTGTTGCGCTGGGTGATGTTGATGTTGTCGAGGCTTGTTGACACACCGTCAGCCAGGCCGACCAGGACGCGGAGGATATCGTGCATACTGGATTGGGTTGCCCTTCGCGCCTCTCCCTCCACCGGCCGGGCTTGACGCGAATATTCATCGGACCCGCTCCCCGGCCAGTTGCTCGAGTCGTTGAGTACGTCAGAACCCGATCTGACGATCTCCGTGACTACCGATCGGATTGTCTCTATGTACTGTGTGCCGCTCTGCAAGTTGCTCGGTATCGCCTGATATGAACTACCGGTATTAGGCATTTCCGTCCTCCGGATCGTCGGTGATCTCGTCCCGGACCCGGGACTTCTGTACGGCCTCGGCATCAGCGCCGTCTTCGACCAGCGGTCCAAAAAGCCTGGACCAATCAACATTGACGCTGCCGAGTTCGGGCGCATCGAGGGGAGTCGTCAGTGGCTCGAACAGGCTTTGCACCTGATGTGCCATCCGCGTACGGGCCAGGGCCGCGGCTTCGAGAACCGAAGCCGCGAGGTCGGCGGCCGACATGGCGCGGTATCTGCTGTCGGGGAAACGCACGTTGACCAGTTCACCCTGCCCACCGATGGTGACCTCGACCGAACGGTCCTTGGACAAGACCGTGTGATGGGTAGAGCGCAACTGCGCTTCCGCGTTCGCCACCGCCTGAGTGGTGGACTTGAGAACCTCCGTCAGTTCGGCGATGCGTTCCGCGTAGCTGGCCGACAGGGGATTACCTCTCCCCGCACCCGACCCATCCTGCTGCCGGCCGTGTTCCTGACCATCCGGTGACGTTCCGATGTCGCTCATGCGATCACCGTCGGCGCGCCGCCCTGCTCCGTACCCCATACATCCTCACTCTCGGCGATCCAACTCTCGCGCGTACGGTCGCCGCTCTCCGTCTGTTGCGGCTGGCCGCCGCCCCCCATCGGAGGCGGGTACATGGGTGCCTGCGCCGCGGTGCTGGAAGTCGCTGGCCGGTTTCTGATCGACATGTCCTCCTCAACCGACGGCATCGAGACACCGGGCCTGCGGGACACCAGCGCATCCGGGGAATTCCGGACTCGCTCGTCGAAACCACCCCCGCCCTGTCCCGGAGAGCTCATTGACGCAGGCATCATGGGCAGGCTGTTGAGAGGCGTGCCGCGGCTGATGCCGCCGACCCCGGTGCCGGTCCCTGGCTCGCCGAGACCCGTGTTGGAGAAGGGGGAGTCGTCGTAGTCGAGGAACTCCTCGCCCCATGTCGCACCGGGAGAGGCAGTGTGTGTCGGGAGCTGGTTGAGGGGGCTGCTGTGACCCGCGCCGGGAAGCCCTGCGGGCGAGTTCGCCGAGTCCGGGAGCGGGTTCGCCGGACTGCCGGTCGGCACGCCGTGAGCGGGGTCGAGATCCAGGTCGTGGGAGTTGCCTTCCGGGTCGGTCACGTGCAGCGAGCCGTCGGAAGGGTCGAAGGTCTGTGAACTACCGTCCGGGAACTCGGTGGTCAGCGTTCCATCGTTGTTCAGGTGGGTCGTACTGCCATCCGGATTGGTGAACGTGTCGCCGGGATCCAAGTGGTGGGTCGAGGAGTTGCCGTTGTGGTCGACAACGGTCAGATTCCCGTTGTGTGGGTTGAAGGTGCCTTCACTGCCGTCCGGGTAGGGGATCGTGAGCGATCCGTCGTCGTTGAGTTCGGGAGCGTTCGGCAGAGGGAAGATCTCCCCCTCGTCGCCGCTGCCCGGAAGCCCCGGCAGATTGGTCGGTGGCTTGGGCAGGCTTGAGGCGGGAGGTGTGCCGATCGGAAGATTGTTCAGCGGAAGAGGGGCGACTGGGGATGCCGTGTTGCCATCGGTTCCTGTGCCCGCGCCGGCCGGGTCACCGAGGCCCAGATCGGGGAGGTTGTTGAGGGGGGATTCGGTGTTCCCGCCGGGGCCTGCTGTGTTGCCGTCGCCTCCTGTGCCTGCGTTGGCCAGGTCGTTGTCTGCTCCCAGTTCGTTGAGGTCGTTGAGGAGCGAATCGGTGTTCCCGCCGGAGCCCGCTGTGTTGCCGTCGCCTCCTGTGCCTGCGTTGGCCAGGTCGTTGTCCGCTCCCAGCTCGTTGAGGTTGTCGAGGAGCGATTCGGTATTCGCACCTCCAAGCCCGTCGTTGAGGCTCTCAAAAAACTCGTTCTGGTTTTTACCGAGGCCCTCCAGGAATTCATTCTGTGCGTTCATGGCATCCGAGTTGTGTTCGTTCAGGGACGTCGTCGCGAAGTCCTGAGACGCTGAAAATGAAGCGAATCCTTGAGGTGTGGGAGCCGCATCCAGCCGATCTAGCCACGAATTCCTCAAGGCGCCGAGTATTTCTTGGGATTTGGCTACGATCGTGGAATTTGTCCATTCATTCCATCGAGTCATTCCCGCGTTCGCCACTTCGACGACAATATTCGGAAAGTTTTCCGGCGTGATTGGGCGGCCGCCGTACGAGGATTGAAACGAGGGGCCTGCCAGGACCCGGTTCTTGTCGAGCTGCGGACCGGCGTGATTCCCTTGAGTCTGCATATGTGCGAGTACGGCATTGGTGTTGTTCCGAAGGAGCCAACCTGAAAAGTCGTTGAGCTCGCGGGTCACCCAGTGCATGGGGTCGTTCTGATTGCCCTGCGACCAGGCGGTCCAGGCGTGCAACATGTCGGATACTGCGAGGCGCAGGTCACTTTGAGCGCCGATGAGGGCGTCACCGTAGTTCGAGGTGGAAGTGTATCCCTCGGTGCTGACGTTTCCTCCGGAAAAGTCGGCACCTCCCAGGTCGTCGGTGGCGTCTCCGTATCTCTTCTGCAAGTTCGTTACAATATTGTTGAAGATTCCCGCCGCCGAACCCGTCCAGGAAGCTCCATCGGAAGCGAACATGTCCGCCCAGCACTTCAACTCCTGCTCGTGGTCGGCGAAAAACTGCTTAGTTCGGTCGAATGCTCGCGCTGTTCTGTCAAAGCTGCCGAAATCCACAACGTCGGCGTCCGCGACACCTGTGCCGTTATAGGCAAAATCGCGACTGTGCCCATACCGCCAGAGGTATCGAAGTGCGGCGTCCCCCCCACTTATCCAGTTCGGGAGATTTCCTGGGTTGCCGCTCCAGGAGGTCCAGGGGTTTTCCGGGTCCAGGCTGAGACGAAATATGAAGCGGACGGTTGCGTGGAATGCTCCGAGATCGGTCGGTGAGCCGGCGTAGAAGGCGAATCGATAGTCCATGTCCGAGGTGTCATTGACGAGGTAGCTGAATGCGTCCTCGGTCAGCGGAGTCACGGAATTTCGTTGCTTCTGTACATCGACGCTGGCGATCACCGGGCTGTCGTTCAATCCTTCCGAGTCGCCGAACAGGTTTCCTCGGGCCGGCATCGGAAATCCGGTGAAGAGATTGACCGCAATTCCCCAGTAGTCGTCGGCTTCGGCGGTCAGTGGCATGAACAAGCTCCGAAATCAATTGGGCCGCGGGAAGACGGCGGTAGGTGCGGGTGGCCTTCCGAGGGAATCTTTCGCGCGCGACCTCAGTCGTCCTGGGTGGCAGAGTTCCCACTGCTGCCACCACCGACAGATCCGGATCCTCCGATGCCTCCGGTCCCTCCCAAGCCGACTCCACCGACACCCGACCCGATGCTGACATCGGAGAACATGTCGCTCATCTGTTCTCCGGTGATGCTGCTCAAGTTGTCGTTCTGGGTGCCTTCCAGTGTTTCGACCGTGGATTCCATTCCATGGTTTATCTCACCGAAGACATTGTTCTGTTCGGCAAGGGTTCCATCCAGGGTCGTGGCATCTTCCGCGATTCTGGAGTGAAGTTGCTGGCCACTCGAGAAGCTGTCACTGTTCATCAGGCCGATGGAGAGTATTTTGTCCTGGGCCAGGTCGTTTCCGTTGCTACGACCCACGATCAGATCGGACAGAGACGGACCCTGCCCGGGGTCGTTCCGCCTGATGCGCTTGAGGTCCTCAATGAAATCCGCCAACGGTCCGTCAATAAACTTCCGCATTCCGGCGCTGTCCATGGTGACCTGACCGGGCGTCGGGTTCCCTGCCGCACCCGTGTTCCCGGCGGGTGAGGCACTCGATGATTCCTCAGGCATGCGCTTCAAAACTCCCAAATGTTTATGTGGCCGCTTCAGACGGTGCTGAAGCGGCCAGGGAAAGAAATAAGCGTGCGGCGTCAGCCGCGTACGGTGACCCCCGACCACATCTGACTCAGGGACCGCTCGCTGTACTGGTAGCTGCCACCGATTTCGCTCAGCAACTGAGAGTGGCTGTTGAGCAGACGCTCCAAATCCGCCACCAGCCTATCCCACTCGGCCTTCTTGTTCTGGTACGCCTGCTTGTCCTGACCCTCCCAGCTCTGGCTCAAGGTGTCGCATTCCGCGATAAGGTTCGTGACGGTCTGATCAATGGCGCGAGTCTGCTGCACCATGTTGGCGACCGCGTCGTCGACGTGGCCATAGTCGACGAATATTACTCCGTCTTCGGTAAAATCTGGCATGATTACTCGCCCTTCTTTCGGATGGTCGCGGCTTACTGACCTGACGACATGAGAGTGCTGTACGCGCTGTTCTCTGTCGCTGTCGACGACTGCGCCGTCATGGCCCTGTTGATCAGGTCGGTGTGCTCAGCAAGGAGAGTCTGCTTGCGGGAGGTGGTCTCCTCGAGCGCGTTTACCAGGCCATCTATGGAAATCTTGATGTTATTTGCCTTGCTCAGCCACTCGGTCAGCAACCGGTTGAAGGCGGCTCCGTCTGCGCCGGCATAACCACCCGTGAGGGTCTCGCTGGTGACCTGGACGTCGCTGTTGATCCGGGCGATACCGTCACTCGCCTGCTGCATCGCGTGTACGCCCCTACGCAGAGCCTCACCACTTGACAGCTGACCGTTCATTCTCTCACCAGGCATGGTGAATCTCCTTGCGTTGAATTAAATACCCGAACGAGTACCTCTCCCATGCTGACCGAAATTGAACGCGGGACCGCAGGGAGAAGGTCTGGCAATTGTTCGGCGTCGGACGATTCCGACTTTTCCGGGACGGCAACGCCTCCCGGAAGTTCTTGCACCCCTCAACGTTCAACCCCACAGGTCAACGCTGTGGTCCTGGGGCGCTCGGCCCCCGTCGCGGCCTCAGGGGCAAGGTCCATTCCCGTGGGCAGCATGTTGAGGAGTGTCGACGGCAAGGCGACCACGTCCGCCGGCGTATACCCGAGCGATGTGAGTGCGGCACTCGTCGGCACTCGGTACTTCGCTCCGGTGTCGCTGACCAGGTACGTGGTGTTGCCCACCTCGCTCCCGCCGGCGCCCAGGGCACGTACCAGCGCGCCGTGTCCGGATGGCACGATCACGTGGTCCACGCGGTGACACGCGGGCCGGACGTCGGCGGACTTCGGCACGGAGCGGCCCAGAGTGCCCGCCGCCTCCAGTGACACCGTGACTCGAGGGCCGCGTGCTTCGGGTCGGACGACCGCGCAGACGGCGGATTCGGCAGGAAGAGTTACGGCCTTGGGCGGGGATGCGGGCAAGGTACTCCCGGGCCCGGCATGTTCCGAGCCGGCTGCGAGATGTTCCTTGAGCGACGAGGCATCCAACTCCGCGGCTTGCGTCGTTCTACCCTCGTAGCTCTTCTCCCGGACCGTGGCATCACCCAGCTCGAGCGCCGCCTCGCTGTCGGTGACCGATACGAGCCCCTCTCGCTTCAGGAGGTAGTACTGGGGCGCGGATCCTGGTAGCCGGATCTGGAACACCTGGCCGACCTTGCTGGGCGCTCCGTTCAGTCGGGGGCCCGCCTCACCCAATCCAGGTGGAGTCTTCGGGGACAGCACCGGGCCGAGGGCGAGCGTATCGAGGAACGCCGCCGAGACGGGGAGCGGGACGACCGATCCGTAGCCGAGAGAAACGGCCGCGCCGGACTTCTTGTCGAGCTTCAATCTGCTGCCCCGCCACACCACGTAAGTCTCCCGGTCCGGGCCGGCGACGATCAGGGCCTCGGTGGTGGAGAGCCCGCGGGTCCCGGACGCGCGGTCGACCGCCACCACAGTGGTGGAGCGCATGGTCTGTCGGCCGCCGGACTGATTGGGGCCGGTGGGTTCGGGCACTGCGCACACCTGCCACGGAGCGTCGTTGAGTCTGCCGTTCGTCGGCACCGACTCCGGTGCACCGGGAATCCCGACGGTGGGACCTATCGGGGTGCCCTCGAGTGAGGCGGTGCCGACACTGAAGGTCTTGAGTTCGGCACCGCCGATCAGCCGGGCTGAGGCGTAGTTTCGGACGGGCATGAGGAGTCCGCCGGCGTAGAGGTAGCGCGCGCCGGTCTCCTTGTTGACCACGAGGGTTCCCGGACTCTTCCATGAGGCGTTCCCGCCGGGGCGGAGCATCCCGAGGACCAGTGCTCCGGCGCACAGTAGGCATCCGATCAGGATGCCGATGAAGGTTCCCCGAGTTGTTCTGCTGAGTGGATTTTCCGGTGCGTCGGGTTCGGCGAGCAGCATGCCCGCGGTGAGCCGGCTCATCATGAAGCTGTGAGCCTGGATCTGTTCTCGTTTGCTCTGCATCCCAGTCCGCTAGTACTCGTTGTTCCTGACCGTGGGTATTGCGGTATCGACGTCAGCCATTCATGCCGCGCAGATAGCCGAGGAGGCCCAAGGTCCACAGGGCCAGGGGGAGCATGCTGATGGCGAGGAGCGAATGGAGCAGTTCGGTCGCCCTGCCCCAGTAGGGGAGCATCCGACGGCCCGGCACTGTCCATGTGGCGATCACCAGCAGCGCCACCAAGGCAAGGAGCGCGCCTACGATGTACGTCCGGTTCGCGGGCGGCTGATGGGCCGCAAGTGCGATGACCAGCAGCGCGGCCCCCAAGGTGCCCGGAAGCACGAGGGCGAGCCGCTGCCAGGTGTTGACCATGCCGCGGCCGTGAAGGAGGAGCAACAGGGTCAGAGCAAGGCAGGTGAGTGCCTCGGGGAGGTTGGGACGGCGGGCGAAGGCCAGGAGGCAGCCGACGCCGATGACTCCGACGGCGGCGTAGAGGGCCGTCATCCATTCGGCCGCGAGTTCGGTTCGGGTCGAGACCTCCTGGCTCTGGTGCGGCTCGATGTCCTCCTGCAGTTCCCGAGCGTTTCCAGGGAGTGTCGGCATGCGCATGCCGGCAAGGCTGAAGGAGATCCCGGGTATGAAACTGCCGAGGAGGACGACGAGAACGGCCAGCAGTGCAGCGGCCTGGTCCACGGAGACGTCCAGCAAGGTCATCAGGCCCCCCATGAGAGCCGTTGACACAGTTACCACCATGGAGGAGAGGAAGACGGAGCTGAAGCCGCCGACTGCGGTCAGTGCCAGAAGCGCGGCACCCGAACCCGCCGAACCCACAGCCATCAGCTTGGCACCCAGAACGTGATAACCCTCGGGGCCCGACAGGGAACCTTCGGGAAGTAGCCAACCGGTCACCATCAGGCAGGGCATCGCCATGAAACCCAGTACCACGCCGGTGCTGAGATCCCCCATGGCGTGGCTGGCGGTGGCGGCTCCGGCCAGAAGGAGTACCGCGGCCACCGCGGCAGTGACTGTTCGAGGTTCCGTGGGGCCCCCCGGCCAGATGAGGATGCCGAGTGCGATGAGTACGGCCGTGATCATGAATCCGCGCAGGAGCCGTCGGCTCGTCTCCTCCTTCCAACCGTGCAACCGGTCCCGTGTGACATCGGCGATGCCGGAGACAAGGTCGTCGATGTGCACTGGTGGAAAGGCTTCCCGAAATGGCTTGAGGTGGAGTACCTCACCGTCTTTGAAGCCGAGTGAGTCCAGAGTCGCCTCACCGTCGAGTGGTGCGTCGCCCAGGCGCTGAAGTATCCAGCCGCCGTGGTCGATTCCTTGCTCCTCCAATTCCGTTCCCGCGTAGCGAAGTACGGTCGGGAGGAGGTCTGCGATCGCGACATCGGCGGGCACGGCCAAGTCGAGTGTGCGGTCCGGGACGTGAATGGTGAGGCGGCACAGATTCGCCACCGAGGCTTCGGTCATGGGAACTTAGGCTCTTCTAGGATACGACCAGGTGGGTGCGGCTGCTGTGGCGGCCGGGCTGGAGCGTTGCTGCCGTCCGTCGTCGAGGGGCCCGGATGCACAGCCGAGCCGTTGCGGTATTTCGTTCCGTAACTCGAGACGGACCTGTTCATTTGAGCGAAGACTCTTCCACTTCGACTTGTCCGAGCAGGTCGTCGCCGCTTTTTGTGCGGGCGAAGCAGCGAAAATGAAGGCCATTGCTGCACAGGATGATGAGAAGCGTTGAAGGCACGCGCCCACGACTCTGGATGCGCGTGAACAGCGTCGTCATAGTATGTACCCCCTTATAGGGGGTGCAACGAGGGGCTCAGTGATGTAGATCACAGGTTGCCAACTTCGCTGTTGGGGACAGCCGTTGCGTGAGCGTTGCACGCCTCTCTGGCGCCCGACGCTCCGCCGGTGAGGTCGCCGCCAAGCCCCGTCTGCCTGTTCGCCGCCAGGCCCTCCCGACGGAGTCTCCCCGTGGATCACCTGAGTTCCGCCTGGACGCCTGGGCCCTCAGGCTGGGAGGGAATGGGTTCTTGGGCCGGGGTCGCTCTGTGGCAGCATTTTGTACGTATCTGTTGCGACCTGTGCTCTCCTTCATTGTCAGTGGAGGCTGTTCGGTTCCGGAGGGTGACGTCGACGATCGGGCAGGGGGCTGGGGCGCGTCCGGTACACCTATCGGCTGCGTGTGGCGTCAACAGCGGGTGTCAGCCCGGAGGCTGAGTGGGCGCGTCCTCGGTGGGTGGGTCGAGTGTGTGGCCGTGTCCTGCGAGGCCGATGGCGCGAACACGGCCTCGAGGAACATCGGTACAGCGGTTGACGCTGAGATTGATCACCGTCGGCCAGCACACCGGCTGGGGGCTCTGCTGGGGTTCGCGGTTGAGCAGGCCGAGGCGCACGGGAAGTTCGCCGGGGAGCCGACCCGCCCCGAGCTGGAGCGGTTCTTCTTCCCGCACGACGTCGACCGCTATCTGATTGCGCTGCGGCGCTCCACGCACCACCAACTCGGCTCCGCGCTCCAGATGTGCACGGTGCGCTTCATCGGCCGGTTCCCCCCGGACGGCCCTCTGGACGCGCCGTGGCCGGTGGTCGAGCACTCGGCTGCGCAGCCCGGCATCGAGGAGCCGTCAGTAGTGAAGCGGCACACCGAGCGGTCGAAGGCGGCGTACGAGCACGCGTGGGAGATCCGGGACGCTTACGAGTACCACGAGTACGAGGATGCGGAGTGGTCGCGGCGGTTCCATACGTTCCTGCACGGGCGGGCGTGGACGCACGCCGAGGGCCCGAAGGCGCTGCTCGACCATGCGGCGGGCTGGCTGCGCCGCAATCGGGTGCTGCCGCCTGGGGTGTCGGTGCTGGCCCGGCAGGGGTCGGAGGTACGGAAGATCGCGGAGAAGCGGCTGCGTCGGCCGCCGACGCGGACGACGGGCACGGCTTTCGCCCGCGCGTTGGAGAGGGTGGACGAGATCGACGCGTACCGGTTCTGTAGGTTGAAACTGACGTAGATCCCACCGAACCGGATGGCCGCTTTGGGCCCGTACGCGCTGGGGCCGAAGGCGCTGTTGCTGGAACGGGCTGCGGAGCCGAAGCGCACGGCGATGCTCACCGCGGTGATGCGACACCTGGAGGCGAAGGCGATCGACGAGGCTCTGGACCAGTTCCAGGTCCTGATGGCCACCCGGCTCCTGAACACGGCGACGCGGAAGACGGAGAAGGAACCGGCTGTCGACGCTGCCGCAGCTGGAGAAGGAGTCGCGTACCCTCGCGCGGGCGGCGAAGGTGCTGTTCGAGGAAATGGAGCTGGTTGAGGAGCAGGAGGCGGACCTGGACATGGCCACGCTGTGGGCGGCGCTGGAGGATGCCGCCCCGCGCGCCGCCGTGTGACCGCAGCAGCCACCGTGGTCTCGCTGGTGCCTGAGGACGCGGGCTCGGCCGAAGCCGCCATGCGGGCCGCGCTCGCGAACCGGTACGCGACGGTGTATCCGTTCCTGTCGTTGCTGGGCGAGTCGAAGGCGCTGGACGCGGCGAGCGCCGGCGAGCGGGTCGTGGCCGGGGTGGGGGGCCTTCCGGCGCTGACCCGGCGGAAGGTGGGGGTCAAACCGCTGCTGTCGCGCGAGGTAGACGGCAAGCTCGTGCCGCACGCGTGGCGCAAGGCGGTGTACGCCAACCCAGATCTGCCGCAGGTTGCGGTGGACCGGGACGCGTACGTGGTGTGCGTGTTGGAGCCAGTTGCACAGGGCCCTGAACAGCCGTGACGTGTTCGCCGCTCCGTCGCACCGCTGGTCCAACCCGCGCGCCCGTCTGCTGGACGGGCCCGACTGGGATGCGGTCGAGGGGGACGTGCTTGCCGGGCTGAGCCTGGACATGTCCGTCGAGGAGCATCTGGCGGAGCCGGTGCACGGTCTGGATGCCGGGTGGAATCAGCTCGCCGAGCGTCTGGAGGAGGCGGGGCCGGCGGCGAAGGTGTCCATCAGGGTGCAGGACGACGGGCGGGTGAAGCTGAACGTCGACAAGCTCGGCGCGCTCGGCGAGCCGAAGTCCCCGACCTGGGTGCGGGGACGGGTCGAGAGGATGCTTCCGAAGATCGACCTGCCGGACCTGCTGTTCGGGGTGAACGCCTGGACGGGGTTCCTCGACGCGTTCGTGTACCTCGGGGACGGCACGACCCGGATGAGGGACCTGTCCACCCCAGTGGTCGCGCTGCTGGTGTCGGAGGCGTGCAACAGCGGCCTGACCCCGGTGGTGAATCCCGGCTACGAGGCGCTGGCCCGGGCCGGGTTCGTGCATATCGACCAGTACCGGTATCTCAGCCCTGCGCTAGAAGACCAAGGCGAGCGCGTTCCTCGCGGCGTTCGGACAAGCACAACGAGGACCGGCCCGTCGCTGCCCGCGGACGGCGTCGCCCTCCCGCAGGCGCTCGCCTGTCGTCAAACGATCGTTTGACGACAGGCGAGCCGACGCGTCCAATGAACCCGTCCAATTCGGGGGTTCGGAGCGGCGCGAATCCAATCAGATCCGATGGCGATTGCTGACGGGGTTTGACGACAGACAAGGTCCGATCCTTCGCACGGAAGGGGCCCACGAGTGGCGAAGCTGGTTTACAAGCGGGTCTCGACCGACCGGCAGTAGATCAACCGGCAGAACCTCGTCCTGGACGAGGCCGGGATTGAGGACCAGGTCGTCTTCGAGGAGGACCCAGCCGCCTCCACCCCCTCCGGCGCCCGAAGTCCCGCGCGCTCCTCGACTACGCGCGGCCCGGGGACATCGTGCAGTCCCCGACGTCGTCGGAGCCTCACTCGTGCGGCAGCGGCCGCAAGCGCCCTCAGTTGACGCCCCGACTGCATTGAGTCACCGTGCGAATACCGATCTGCGGAACGGAGGGCAGGGGTCTGGGAGACGCGACGGGCAAATTTCTTGCCCGATTGCACTTGGATTGCTGCCCGCGATGCCCGGTATCCCACGACGGATCGAGCGTTCGGAGAATGTGTGGTCCGTAGCTTTTCGGAGTGGCGGCAACCGCATCTGAAGCCGAGTCGAGCCGGGACTGCTTCGCCGTCGGACCGCATCGGAAGGCGTGACTGACGGAACCTCATATGTGCTGTGTCGCCGGTGACTTCGAGTCTCACGGTGATCCACATCGCATGGACCGTTGCGCCCGGGTGGTGTTATAACTCCTCCATCATCGTTGAGGGAGGTGAACCCTATGAATCCCATCAGCGCATGGCCGAGCCAGTCCGACTGGTTCGACAAGTGGCCGAGCCAGTCCGACTGGTTCTCGGCGTGACCTGTTGGGTGCCTGGCGAAATGCCAGGCACCCAACATTCAGACAATCATTCACGGGTGGCGAACGTCTTGGCCGGGGAAATTGGGATGCGGACCTCGATCGCCCACATCACGGGAGAACTCCTGTGACACTTCCCGACGGGAAGGTAAATTCCCCCGCTGTCGGTGAGCAGACGGAAACGTCTGCTCACCGAAATTTCGCACAAGTTCTTGTTCCGCGACTCCTGGGGAACCGCCCTTTTCGGTGGTACTGGGGAGCGTCGACGATTTCAATGCTGGGGGACGGTGTTTCCCTTGTTGCCATTCCTCTTGTCGCCGCCGTTTCTCTCAATGCAAGTCCCGCGCAAATGGGATTTCTTGGTGTGTTGTTTTGGGTGCCGAGCCTGATCTTCTCGTTGCATGCGGGAGCCTGGGTTGATCGATTGGGGAACCAGCGACTGGTGATGATCGGCGCAAACCTGGGTTCCTTTGCTGCGCTGATCAGTATCCCGGTGACGTTCTCGTGCGGCGTCTTGAGCCTTCCTCAACTCTGGGCATCCGTTTTTCTTGTCGGCTCCTTTTCCGTGCTTTTCACCGTCAGTGACAATGCCTTGTTCGCGTCGCTCGTCCCCCCCGATCGGTATGTAGAGGGACAGTCACTGATGTACGGCAGCCAGTCGGCAGCCTCACTTGCCGGCCCGAGTGCTGGCGGGGTGCTCGTACAGATAATGACCGCCCCGTTTGCAATCCTCGTAGATGCACTTTCCTTCCTCGGGTCGGCCCTCATGCTCGTGCGCGCGCACACGACTGAACCGCCACCAGACTCCGGTGCATCACGTGGGATGTTGGCCGAGTGTCTACGATTCATCATGACGACGGCCACCATTAGGACGGCCCTGGCCACCACCTCCACGGTCAATTTCTTCAGCCTTATGTTTCACACTCTGGTGATTCTTTTCCTCAGTCGAGATCTCCACATGAGTGCTGGTGTCATCGGTCTACTGTTCGCAGGAGAAGCGGCGGGCGGACTCCTCGGTGCCGTTGTCACGAAGGGCGTGGCCAAGAAGATTGGCATCGGTCGTTCTCTGCTACTTGGAGCGGTCTCGATCTCGGCGCCGCTGATTATTGTTCCCTTGATCCGCGAGAGAACCCCGGTCACCGAACTTGCCCTTGCCCTGGTGTTCTTCGGATCCGGCCTCGGCCGCGCGATCCAAAATATTAGCGTGGGCGCAATATTTACCATGGAAGTCCCGAATCGAATGCGTTCCCGGGCCCGGGGTGCCTTCCAGATGGTGAGCTTCGGAGCCCGGCCAGTGGGAGCAGCAATCGGGGGAATTCTTGGTTCAGTCATTGGCTTGCCGTCAACTCTGATGATATCGGCCTGCGGTGGGTTGCTTGTGATTTTCTGGATTCTACCTTCCCGATTGCTGCATTATCGGCAAGCCGGTCAAGGAAGCGCGACTGCCTGAGAAGGATTCCCTGGAGGCTGGCCTGCCGCGGAGTAGCGCCTCTGTGGCGATTTCTGCAGCAGAGTCAGGAACACGGAAAAGTGCCAAGTGCCCCGCAGTTCATGGGCGCGCTGCGCCCGACGCGGAAACTTGTTGATCGACCATTTGTTGGCATGGGAGGGAGAACGGTGAGGGAACAGCGGCTGACTATCGCCGGACATGAGACCGCCTACATGGCATCGGAGGGTACGGGGAGGACCATCATCCTCGTGCACGGGAACTCATCATCCGCACGTGTCTGGCGTCCGCTGCTTGAAAGTGAATTCGGGCAGCGGTTCCGTTGCCTGGCAGTGGACCTGCCTGGCCACGGCGGTTCCGGACGTCGCGAGCACCCTGCGGACTACTCGCTTCGGTCTTATGCCTCACTTCTCGTGGGCTTTGCCGAGGAGTTGGGCGGCGACGATACCGTGATCACCGGTTGGAGCCTGGGCGGGCACATCACCCTCGAAGCGGTGCCGCAACTGCCCGGGGTCGCGGGGTTCGTCCTGTTCGGAACCCCACCGATCGCCGGCCCCGAGGATGTCAGCAGGGCCTTCCTGCCGAATCCCGCAATGAACGCTGGCTTCTCCGCCGAAGTGGATCTCGAGTCAGCGCTGTCCTTCGCGTCGAGTTTCCTGGCCCCCGGTTCGACCGCAGCGACGGACCAGTTCGTCGCGGACATACTCGCCACCGATGGCGCGGCCCGCGCCGGCCTCCTTGCAAGCCTCGAGTCCGGCGCATTTACCGATGAGGTCGCCGTCGTGGCGGATCTGACGCGGCCCCTGGCGGTGCTGCAGGGTGAGGGCGAGCAACTCGTCAGCCTGGACTACCTTCGCGGGCTTGCCATGCCGACGCTCTGGCGCGGGGCGGTACAGATTCTCCCGGGCGTCGGACACGCCCCGCACGTTGAGGCACCCCTGGACTTCGCGGACGTACTCACTCGATTCATCGACGACCTGGACTAATCCCTACGCCCGTTGGCCGGTCCGCACTCAACGGTGCGGGCGGCCGCGGGGCAGAGTCCACTCTCGCCTTCCCCATTCCGCTCCGAGCCAAGAGACGACGTTGACGTGAACGAAACGAGTGTGGGCCGCAGGCGCCTGCTGAAGATGTTCGGGTTGAGTGCCACCGCGACGACGGCTGCCATTGTGCAGGCAGACCCGGTGCTGGCGGCCACCCTTGGGTACGACGAGAGAATCGGAGTCGCACCCGCTACCTACGAACCCCCTGGTGGCCTCGCCAAGGACTCCGCGGCGAAGAAGACCGCACTCGACTGGATCCGGGCGAACGAGGGCGTGATCACCAAGCTGAGCGACGCGGTATGGCAGCATGCCGAACTGTCTCTGCGTGAATGGAAGTCCTCCTTGGCCACTGCCCGCCTGCTGACCAAAAACGGCTTCACCATCGAATGGGGGTCTGCCGGCCTCCCGACCGCTTTCGTCGCCACCTACGGCAACAGCGGTCCTGTCCTGGGTTTCAACGCCGAGTACGACGCCTTGCCAGGCCTATCCCAGAAACAGGGAGTGCCGACGCACGATCCGCTGGTCTACAACTACGACGCCTACGGCCCGTCATACGGTGCAGGACATGGCGACGCCCACAACGCCCTCGGCGCGGGCGGCACGGCCGCCGCCATTGCCGTCGCCCATGCGATCCGCACGCACGGGCTGAAGGGGACGGTCAAGCTATTCGGCAGCGCGGGCGAGGAACAATTGGTTGGCAAGGCGTACGCAGTGAAGGCCGGTGTCTACGGCGGCCTTGACGCCTTCCTCGATTGGCATCCGTTCAACATCACGGTCCCGTTCTGGAACACCACAAGCGCCCTGATCTCGGCGACCTTTACCTTCCTTGGTGCCTCCGGCCACGGCGGCACACCCCTGGGAAACCGGAGCGGACTCGACGGTGCCTTGCTGATGGCGACGATGTCCGAGTACCTGCGGGAGAAGAACGTTGCGCCATCGGGCCGCTTCCACTACGCGATCATCCACGGTGGTGGCGCCCCCAATGTGACTCCCGACATGTGCTCGATCTGGTTCTTCGTCCGCGAGGGGAGCCCGGACCGCGCCCGGATCCTGTATGACAAGATCGTGGAGTGTGCGAAGGCAGCCGCCCAGGCCAGCCAGACGCGTCTGGTCCACAAATTTCACTCCGCCACATGGAACCTGCTGGCCAACAAAGCCGGCGCGGAACTCCTCAACGACAATATGCGACAGATCGGCCCCCCGGCGTTCACCGAGAGGGACCACGCGTTGGCGAAAGCCGTGCAGAAGGCCCTCGGCCGACCGGAGGTGGGCATGCCCACCGAGCTCACCCCGCTCGCACCGCCCGCAGCCAGCTACAGCGGTGGCTTGGCCACCGACACGGCGGACATCAGCTGGCAGGCACCGACCGCGGTGCTGCTGTCGGCTGCCTACCCGTCAGGCGTCCCGAACCACAACTGGGGCGTCACCGCGACGGCCGCCACCAACATCGGCCACCAGGGCATGCTGTCCGCCGCCCGCTACCTGGCGGCCGGCGCTGTAGACCTCATTGACCAGCCTGACCGCCTGGAAGCCATGAAGCAGGAGTTCAAGGGGAGGACCGCTGGGATCCACTGGACGTCCATGATCCCCGATGGCACCCAGCCGCCCCTGTACGAGCCGCCCGCGGACTTTCTGCGCCGGACCGGGCAGAGCTGGCCGCCCGAGGGCATGACGTGGCCAGTGCCTCAAGTTGTGGCCACGGAGCAACTCGGCACCACCGGCCCCAACCTTCCTCCGGTGACCTGATCCCTCCCGCATCAACCGCCCGGCCGTCGCGGGTCCCACAGGGACGGGGCGATGACTCAGTCCTGCGCCCGGGTAGCGGGACAGAGGCGTGTTTCAGCCAGTTCGCATCACGGCTCGATGCCTGAGCCTTGGGTCCTGACCAGACGGAGAAGACGCTCAGGGAAGCGCCACCGGCGGCAGAGCGGGCGGGCTCTACCGGAAGCGCACGCAAGCCGTTGGAACGGCTACCTGGCGTCCCCACGCCTGTTGAGATCGCCATGACCTCGGATCGGAGGCAACAGAGAGTTGGATCTCATGCATTGTGCCGTCGATGAATGGACCGGAAAATGAAATAAGTCCTGGATCAGTCGATCCAGCCGTTTGCCGCGGGCGTTGACCTACCCGGCCTGAACTTGTGGGGCGCGAGGTAGCCGAGGGTCAAGCGACAGGCGATTCAAGCGTCATGACCCCGAACGTGTCTATTTCAAATGGCGGTTGGGCATCGAGCCGACCCTGCTCGTGCCTTCCACACGCAGGGGCCGGAACCCCCGGGTGCCCGTGTGCATGCTAATGATGTGAGCCATGATTTTCCCCTCTACCACTGATCCAGCACTTCCTACGGATGCAACCGGTCGTCGCCCGGCGTCGTATTGGCGCTTGCACGGGATACTCTCGCTCATCTCGCTGATGATCGTGCTGGTGTCCATCAACAGGAAGAGCAGCGTCACCAGCTCGTTTGTGGCAGCCAATCAGTTCCTGCGCTGGACTGAGATGAACAACATGATCTTGGGCCTGTCCACGGTGGTGCTGTACTTCCATCTCTCCTCCCACCTGGTGGTCACCTCCGGGCGAGAACAGGCACGGGCACGGAAGGCACTGGGTGCCATATTCGTCATCGGCACCTACGTGTACGGGCTCAGCTTCGGAAACCATGAGGTGACAAATTATTTGCACGGACGGTTCTGCGCGTCGACGCCGTCACGGCTCTGCGACATCATCGCCTTCAACGATGACAATTTCTCCGATTTTTTGTTCCTTGCCGGTTTCTCAGTGCTCAACGTCGTGGTGATGGCGACGCAGGTGCGTTTCCCGTCACACAGGTTGTTGAGTGTGTGGGACAATGTCCTGATCGCCATCAACGCACTGTTCGTCAGCGCGGGCATCGTGGCCAACCTGGCCTTTGAGAAGGCCGTTTTCGATCCCTATGTTGTTGCGATGGTTGCCGTGCTCGCCCTGGCCCTGCTTATTCGTTCTCCCCGGCAGCCAATACTCCGCTACTACACCGTGGCCTACGCGTTCGGACTCATCATCACGGTTGTGATCAAATCGCAGTGACCGTCCATGCGACTGGCCGCCCTTCGGGCGTCCTCGGTTCGATCACATCGCACTTCTGCTCCCCGTGCCCACGGGGATGATCCCGCTCCCGCGCTGGGACCGATGACAGATGCGGCGTCGGCCGAGGTGCGGTGACAGCACCGGGGCCCGGGCACCGATGGTGCCGGGCTATAGAGCTGGGTGGGCGATGGAGCCAGGCAAGCGGACATGTGGGTGCCCGTCGTTGCCACTCCTTTATGTACTTTGCGCTTGCCGGGGCTACCAGGACTATCCGCAGTGTTCCGGCGTTCAGGCCGGAGGTGAAGCGGATCTCGATGCTGGAGGCGCTATGCGCCGGCTCTTCCTGTGTGCCTACCCACTTGTAGTGCCTGATGTCGTGGGGTGCTGACAGACCGTGATTGTCGCGGTGCATCACGGTCATGAGGTGCGCGCAGGGTGGTGGGCTGACTGCCGAGCGGAGGGCATTCCGCAAGCGGATCCGTCTGGACACGGGCGAGATGTTCGCGGCCGGTGGTGATAGCGCCGAAGTGGCGAAGCTGCTGCGCGCGCATGCGCGCTTGGTGCAGCACCGTGCCCGGGGTGTGCCTGTTGTTGCACCGGCACGGCTGGTCGCCTCAGGTTCCGGATCGCAGGGCGGTGCAGTGCCACGATGAGGCGGTCGCGACGTGGGTGAAGGAGACTTGGCCGGCCGTGGAACCACCGCGGCGGCGCTCGGGGCCTGGTGTCGGCGTACACGTGAACGTGCCCAGTCCCGTACGGATGAACGTGCTCAGTCCGTGAGGTGCGGGATGCTGTTGCTGGGCAACTGCTGCTTGATCTGTTGGGGCGGCAGAGGGCGGCTGGTCATGGTTTTGGACCCTCATCGGTGGTTGGAGCTTCGCCGGTTCCGTGGTCTGTACGAGTCCGGTGCGATCAGCCTGTCGGAGATCGCGAAGGAGACCGGTCTGAACCGTCGGACGGCCCGGAAGTACCTGTCAGCCCAGGCCCCGGTCGCGCCGCCGCGGCGGCCAGTCAACGGCCGGTCTCGCAAGCGGGTGGTCGACGAGGTCGCACCGCTGATCGACGCGATGCTGCGAGCGGAGATCACGATCAAGGGTGCGGTCGTCCACGAGCGGCTGGCCCAGGCGTACCAGTCACCGGCAACTACCAGCGTGTGAAGCTCTACCTGCAGGAAGCCCGGCCCCGAATCGCAGAGGAACTCGGCATCGCTCCCGGCGACCTGGCGGGCCTGCACCGCCGGTTCGAGGTCATTCCCGGCGCGCAGGCACAAGTGGACTGGGGTGACGAGGGCAAGATCCTCGCCCACGTCGGGATCCCGAAGGTCTACTCGTTCCACATGGTCTTGTCCTACTCGCGTGACCCGTTCTGCTGCTTCACCACCAGCCAGGACCTGGCCACCTTCTTCGACTGCCACCGCCAGGCGTTCGCCCACTTCGGCGGGGTCCCGATGTCGATCGTCTACGACCGCACCAAGACGGTAGTTCGTCGGCATGTCGCCCCAGGTGAGGCCGTTCCCCTGCATCCGGAAGCGGTCGCGTTCGCCGGGCATTACGACTTCGACATCGACGTCCTGGCGGCCTACCGCCCCACCGGGAAAGGCCGGGTCGAGCGCCAGGTCGACATCGTCCGGGACCACGTCCTGGCCGGCCGGGCCTTTGCCTCCATCGAGGAGATGAACTCAGCGTTCATGGCCTGGGTGCCCCTTCGGCGGGCCCGGACCCACCGCACCCACGGCGAGGTCATCGGCCTGCGGGCTGTCAGGGATCACATGGCCTTGCGGCCGCTGCCAGAAACGCCCTATGTCGTCACTCAGCGGCACCTGCGGCCGGTCGGCAAGGACTGCCTCGTCGCGTTCGCCGGAAACCTCTACTCGGTGCCGGCCCGCAAGGTCCGTGCCCGCCAGCTCATCGAGGTCCGGGCGACGAAGTCCCAGGTCATGCTCCATGCCACCACCGCCGATGCCGAGGGCTCCACGTTGCTGGCCGCCCACCCCCGAGCGGTCGGCAGAGGTGTCCGCGTCGTCGACGAGAAGCACTGGGACGGTCTGCCAGACGGCAGGAACCGCCGTGTCACCACCGGCGACATCGTCCCCAGGCCCCGCCAGGAGGCGCCCCTGGGCGAGGAGGCCGGACCGCTGCAGGCCCTCCTGACCCGGGCCACGGCCGCCAACGTTCAGGTCGGACGCCGTCCGCTGTCCGTCTATGACGAGCTGACCGGCACCCGCCCCTTCACCACCGCCGCCGACAAGCAGGAGCCGTCTTGAGCGAGCTGACCGGCAACCGCATCCGCACCACGGCCGCGAAGCTCGGCCTGCCCCACCTGGCCGAAGCCCTGAACCAATACGCACAGCGGGCCGACGAGGCCAAGATGGGCTACCTCGACTTCCTCGACCTGGTCCTCTCCGAGGAACTGGCCGTCCGCGACGACCGCCGCTTCCGCCAGGGACTGCGGCTGTCGAAGCTCCCGCACCACAAGACGCTGGAGGACTACGACTTCTCCTTCCAGCCCGAACTCGACCCGCGCAAGGTCAAGGACCTCGCCACCCTCTCCTTCGTCGAGGCCAAAGCGAACGCCGCCCTGCTCGGGCCGCCCGGGGTCGGCAAGACCCACATCGCCGTCGCCCTCGCGGTCGCAGCCTGCCGGGCCGGCTACTCGATCTACTTCACCAGCCTCGACGACATGGTCCGCAACCTCACCGCCGCCGAAGCCGCAGGACGCCTGACCAGCAAACTCGGCACCTACCTGCGCCCCAGCGTCCTCGTGGTGGACGAGGTCGGCTACCAACCCCTGGAACGAACGGAGGCCAACCTCGTCTTCCAGGTGATCTCCAAACGCTACGAAAAGGGCTCCATCATCCTGACCTCGAACAAGACCTTCAGCGAATGGGGCCAGGTCTTCGGCGACGAGGTACTGGCCACCGCCATCCTCGACCGACTGCTTCACCACTGCGACGTCATCTCGATCAACGGCCCCAGCTACCGGATCAAGAACCGGCTCGCCGCCATCGAACGAGACACCCAAGTGGCCTGACCAGCAAGAACGGCGGAGCCTGTCACCGGATGACAGAAATCTCCGGAAGCGGCTGCTGCCATTCACCCAGCTCCGCAACGAGTACCCGGCGGGCCAGCCGCCGGGCCTGAATCCACCCCTCATCGACGGACAACGCGTCCCTCATCCACCGATCAGCGTTTCCCGCACCGCTCATCTCGCTGAGAACAGCGTCGATCTCCCGCAGATCAGGCAGGACACCGCGACCGAGTCGCCCCTCTTCCACCAGCGCCTCAGCCATGCGAAAGGCATGATCGAAGTCCAGGGCGATCTCATCCGTCACCACGTCGTGCTTGGCCAGCCAGGCAACCTGGGCCTGGGCATCAGCCGCCAGCACGGTCAGCGACTCGAGCAACAAGCGCCGACGGAACAAGGGATCAGGACTCTCCACAGCACGATCGTCGCACGCGTCCACCTGTTCCGGACCGCAAACGAACACCCGGCTGAGCACATTCATCCGTACTTCGTTGAGCACTTTTACGAGTACGCCGACACCTGGACCGTCTTCGCCGACGAGGCCGGGTTCTCGATGACGCCGCACACCGCCCGCACCTGGTCACGTACAGGCGTCACCCCGGTGATCCGGGTCAACGGCGGCAGCAGACGTCACCTTTCAGGAGCCGCCTCGGTCTGCATGTACTCGATCGAGGCGAACTCCCGGCCTCGCCAGAACGAGTCGCGGACATAGGGCATCGGCTGCTCGACCTGCGGCTTGTCCTTTGGCTTCGCCGCCCGGGCCGGATTGACCAACGCACCCTAATGGGCGGTGAGCTCGACGCAATCTCAATCGATTCTTTGGTCGTAGAGGTCAGGCTTGTCGACACTGGTCTTCAGGCTGTCCGGAACGAGCCGGCGCGGGACATCGCCGAAGTAGCGGAAGGCCGCAACGTGGGCTTCCGTCCTTGCGTGCTGCCCCAGGTGCAGCACCGGCCGGACGAACATGTGCCGCGAGCACGGCAGCACCATCACGCACGAATGCCCAGACCCGGTGGCGTATCTCGGTCGGCAGCGGGCTGGGATGCCCCGCATCAGGCGCGAGCGCGAGGCCGCGTCGACGCTGAACCACACCACCCGGGGATTGCGGCTCAAGGACGGGCGTCTGTACCCGACCGGCGGCGTCGCGGTGACCCTGTGTGGTCCCGCGACCCGTCGGACCACCCCACCTCGGTACGCGTTCACCGCGACAGCCTCGGCCACTGTGACGCCCCGTTGGTCGTCGTCCGGTTGCAGCCGGGCCCGCCACTGGAGTGGTGCTTGGCGTGGCCTGGGGCGTGAGGGAGGCCGTCACCGCCGACGACACCCAGGGCCTGCCGCACGCCCAGCACGCGGAGACCGCTGCGCAGCGACTCCGGTGGTATGAGCCGACGACAACCCGGCGTGGGCCAGTTTGTGGGCAGGCTGCGTCCAGCGGCTATCGGCACATGTGTGGACGCAAGTCGCGAAGCTGCACAAGACGGTGGCGCGTCAGCGGCAGGGTGCCGTTCGCAAAGGGCCAAGCGCGTGGACCGGCCATGATGCGATCGCGGTCGAGGACTTCCGGCCGAAGTTCCTTCCGAGGATCACCATGGCCCGCAAGGTGACGAAGGCCGCGATCAGCGCCACGACAACGGCCCGAGGCGCTCAGCCCGAGGTGCCCTGTCGGAGGACGACGAGGCTGACCGGGACTGCCCAAATCGGCGTGGACCGAACAGCCCGGGGCCCTTGCCACCGGACTGTTCAACCCGCTCCAGCTAAACAAGATTAGAAGCCGCTGGATCCGTAGACCTTACGAGCGTGCGCGGCGAAGGCACGCGGCCCCACTATGGGCATGACAAGGCGTGGGACGAGCGGGGCGGTGGACAGCATCAAGGTGACGACCTCGGGCTCCGCAAGCGATGCCAGCATGCCGAAGATAATGGGTAGCTTCTTCTTGGGGAGGCCGTTGATGGCATGGTTTCCCAGCTCGTGCCATTCGGCCGCCGTCAGGTACTGGTCGACTACGGGCAGTATCTCTGCTTCTTCGACAGCAAGGTGTTCCGTCAACTTCTTGCCGAGGGCACGCAGCACCGCGGCGAGTTCGTCGCGGTCGGACGCGCCAGCACTGCTTCGCCACCGTGCGAGCGAGCCGGAGGATTCCACGATCAGGCCGTCAATCTCGGCATGATGCTCCTCCATGAGTGCCAGAGGGGGAGCCAGGTAACGTGGTGCCCGTTCTGTGATTTTTGGCCACAGAAGTACGTCCTCGCCCTTGTGGTGCAGATGCAGGAACTCTTCGATGAGCTGAATGTGATCGGCTACGACGGCGGCCCTGTTTGTATCGCCAGGTGTGACTGAGAGCACGAGGTTGGGCATCCGGTCGTAGACCCTGCGGAAGGCTTCGTGGACGACGAGCATGTCTCGGATGTCGGCGCGCCCGTGAGCGTTGGTCACGGTTCTCCTTCGGTGGTGGGCGGTGTCGGAAACGCCTCGCCTAGGTGGCGGGCAAGTGAAAGAGGGCAAGGGCATCACGACCGGACCCCGCAACGGGGAAGAGGGATCGGGGCGGTCTGCTACCGGGCTTCGCAAGTCCATCGGGTGCTGTACTCGCCAACATCGATGAACCGATCCTCCCCGACCGGTTGTCGACATAGCCCGGCGGCGCTGTCGCGTGCGGAGTGTTGTCGGGCCAGCGGCGAACGGCTTCCCGAGGTGCCGGGTGTCGTAAGCCTGTCGCGATGCGCAGGAGCATGTTTTGCAAGGGCGCGTCAGTTTCGACGGCGAGCAACTTTAGCCGTATCCCTTTATACAGGTTACCGGGCCATCCGATCAATCTGAGGTTCTCGCCGACAAGACAGAGAGCGGCGACCGCGCCACGCCCGGCGCCGCAACGGATCGGTATACCAGGGTTGCCCGTCGAGTGAAGGCGACAGTGCGGGCCGGCGGTGACCGCGTGGATTTGGCTGTGCCCGTGGTGCCGGGTCGTCAGCGAGGCGCGCTGGAAGTGGCTGGACCCGCGGCTGGCGGTAGTCTCGTTCTCCGGGAGCCTTTGATTGGCCTGAATGCGCAGCGGATTGCCCGGATCTGCGGTGGCAGTCGGGCAGAACCGGGGAAGCCATGCCTGAGTCGGTGGGAGTGTTGAGACTGGTCGGCTTCTAATCGGCTGTGCTATGGCCCTGGCCCACGTCAAAGGATCGATTCCATCCGCTTTCGGCCACTATGTAAACTTCGGGATCATCGCAGATGATCTCCTGAAGCTGTCGGCCAATCTTTTCCATGCATGCCCCCATCGGCCCTCCCGCAATCAGCGGGTGTGCCGCCGCAGTCTGGAGACCCACCATGAGAATCCATGCTTCCTGTCGCGGCATGTCGAGCGTCACAGGGGCCATGTCGCCCCACCTTGCATAGGCATCGCGCATTGGCTTCAGGCCAAGCGAGTCGCCTCCAGGACCGTTCAAATTTCCTGACATGCAATTCCGCTTCCGTTGATCTTCGTCCAGTGATGGGCCGGAGTGGACGGTTTCGCCATACGGCACCGAATGGAAAAGCTGATCGCTCCCGATGGAACTTTACTGGAAGTCAGAAGCTCCGGATCCGTCCTGAGGCATCCGGGGGAGGGGATTGGGCAGCGAGGGGCCTATTCGGTACGACGGCCGCCCCGCCAAGTCCAGTGCCGTTGACGGAGACACTCCGGCACAACCATGACCGCTTTGTGGTCAACAGGGCGAATGGCCTTGCCGAATCCAACAGGGCCTTGACCCCTGATCTTGGACATCCGAGACACTGAGTCCCGAGGATCCGAGAACGGACATCTCATGGTCATGAAGAACTATCCGCCGCAGTTCAAGGCGGACGCGGTCGCGTTGTATCAATCGCGGGTCGCTGCCGATTTGGGGGTCAACCGCGAAACCTTGCGGAACTGGGTCCGGGCGGCCGGTGCGAGCCGGCCCCGGGGCGCCGGGTGGAGGTGCCCGCTGAGCCGCCGACGCCGTTGGGCCGCGAACGCCCGACCCACTGCGGTGTTCGGCCGTGGGGGCTGGCCCTCCCCGCTGGGGCCGACGTTCGCGGAGCGCGATCGGATCGACAAGACCATGCACCTGCTCGTCCTGGCCGACCCCCGACGACACCTACCGCCGATTGATGTATCGGCAGCCACCTGTGCAGGAGTCCCGCCGACGTCTCGCCCCGAGCGCAATGCCACGGGGGTCGGGGTCAGACCCGCCAGGCATATCGAGGGGGCCAGGGGGACCAGCTCGCCGCCCTCGGCCTGGTGCTCAACGCCGTGGCGCTGTTGAACACCCGCTACCTGGATGCTGCCGTCGCCCAGCTCCGCGCAGAGGGCCACTTCGTCAACGAGTCGACTAGGTCCGCGGTATCCACGTTGGGGACCTCGTCTGGGTGTGAGTCGAAGCGCCCGTGCTCGGGCCCGGCGGCCGTAGGTGACACGTACTTCGGCAGCGAGGGCAGCAAGACGCCCCGCTGAACCCCTTCGACGAGTCGGAGTCCAGCGGGTGCGAGTACGTCATCTATCTCAGCGTCAGTCAGGATCACGGCAGCCCACTCCGGTCACGTCGTCCACGCGGGATTGTCGGGTGATCCAATGAGAATTAGCGACTGCCACCCCTTGATCACGATGATCACGATCTTCACTCGAGACGAGCGGCACCCACTTTGTTCAGGGCGTCCAGGTCGTGCCACATCTGGGTGTGGGCCGCGTCGACATCGCGTGTTCGGGGGCCGTCCCCGGCAGTGTCCGGGGACGACCCTGGTCTGGGCCCCTCAGGCCCCAGACCAGGGTCGTCCAGTGCCCATCGGGTGCTTGGCTTACGAAGCCACCTGCCGGTCACACAGCGGGTCAGGTGGAGCTATGCGGCCGCGGACCACTGCTGGTTGGGCGTGCCGGTGCAGTCCCAGACCTGGAGCCTGGTGAGATTGGCCGAGCTGTGATCAGTGGCGTCGAGGCACCTACCCGACTGGGGGTTGATCAGCAGCTTTCCGGACTTCTGCCACTTCTGGGCTCCGGATCCATTGCAGGTGTAGATCTGGACCTTCGAGCCGTTGGCCGTCGCGCCGCCCTGGACGTCCATGCACTTGCCGAGCGCGCGCAGCGTTCCGTCCGGCGACACCGCCCAGTTCTGTGCCGCGGTGCCATTGCAGTCGTAGAGTTGTACAGCGGTGCCGTCGGCGGAACTTGCGGCATTGACGTCCACGCACTTTCCGCCCAGCCCGCGGATGGGGCCCGTCGAGGCCTGGGTGGTGCTGGGGGTCGGAGTAGGCGTGGTAGAGGGACCGCTGGTGGGGGTTGGGCTCGGAGCGGTACTGGATCCGAACTTCATCTCGATGCCGCCGACGAGGTATTCGTGGCCCGGATCGGACGCCTTTTCCATGTAGACCCATACGAACATGGAGCCGATGCGGTACGGGAAGTCAGGCGGGAGGCTTACGGTCAGGGTTGAGGCCTGTCCCGCGGTTACCGTGGGCGGCGAGAATGCGGCCGTTGCACCCAGGCTCAGGGGTCGGGTGTACAGCCTGAGGGTGTCGCGAGTCTTGTCGATGGCAAGCTCGCTGGTCGTGATCTCCGCTGTCAAGCTGGATCCTGCAGTCGGCTGGCCGGTGAAGGCCCGGGGTGCGTTGGTAGAGACGTTGGCGGTGAACAGCCTCAGGTCGATTGTCGATGCCCGGACCAGCGACGATGCAGAACCGACAACGGTGATGAGGTACTCGCCTTCGGGCGCCGTCGCGGCCGTCTTGATCGTCATGGTGGATGATTCGCCCGCCTTCACCGATGCGGGGCTGAATGAGGCGGTGGCGCCAGCCGGGAGGTTTCCCGCCGAGAGGGTCACGGTCTCCGCAGTTCCGCCGAGCACGGAGGTGGAAACTGCGAAACTTGCCGAGGAGCCCCGCAGGACGTTGACGCCGATCGGGGACGCGCTCAGGGAGAAGGCATTGCCGACAGGGGCACACTGAGGCTCGCTTGCCTGGGCCGGCACAGCGACAGCGTTCCAGGCATCCCGGACGGAGTTGTACACCGCGCAGGAGTGCGGGGACAGGCTCTTGGCAGCGATGAGAGTGGCCACTCTGACGTCTCGGTAGGACCACGTGGATGTCTTGGCGAGAAGCGCGTTATAGAATACCTGGCCCGCCGTCTTGATGCCTTGCCCGCTCACTGACCCCGGACCGCCGGCGCAGATGGGGCTGACCGGTCCGGCGGCCGGTGCCGATCCCTGCGACACCAGGTAGAACCAGTGGTCGAGGGGGCCTACCGCCGTGTGGGGTGAGGCGTTTGGGATTGCGGAACTATAGCAATTCGGCAAGCCTGTTTTTGACGGATCATGCATATACCGGAGAGGGCCCCCGCCGTCAATGTTGTCCAATTCGGCCACGGTGAAGTCCGGCTTGTCGTTGGGGTTGTTGACGTAGGCCTCGGTGAGCGCGCCGAATATGTCACCAGTGCCGACCAGGAGCCCGCCGTTTTCGTTTCCTGTTCCCGCGCCGCCGGGCGTTGTCGCAAAGACACCATAGCCATAGACGGATCCGACAACATCCAGGGATGTCAGATCCCTTTTGCCGTCGCTGGATATACCGAACTGCGGTTGTGTGCCAACTAGGCTCGCGTTGGGACGGTCGAAACCGACAGCGGCTTCGATTCCACTGCCGAACCCGTCAAAGCCATCTCGGCCGAGCCAACTCCCCAGCATGTCGTACACGTTCGCGGCACCGTACTGCTCGTCCACGCACGCTGTCTCCACGTGCGGGCCGGTGCCGTTGCCCCAGATGTTGTCCGCGCTCATGAGGACCGGGTCGGTGAACGTACCGCAGGAGAAGTTCGGGTTGTCGTACTTGGCGAGATTGAGTCCTCTTGTCGAGTCCTGAAGTTGAAAAGAATCCCCCGAGCTGGTCGTCGAGAGGCTTACAGCGCCGTTGTAGTAGCCGTGGCCCGCCGCGTTGCTCGGCCCTTCAGGGGATGCCGTGGCTGCCATCACATCCCTTCGCTGCGTCGGTGCAGATGGCCTTTCTGCGGCGCCACCGGCTGCGATCGAGGCTACCTCGCTCTTGACTCCCGCCACCGCTCCGGTCTCCGCGTCCACGAACACACGCAGTGTCGACGGAGTGTGGTCCCGAGACTGCCCGGCCACGACTGATTCCCAGACCAGCCGAGGTACCTTCGTCCAAGAAAGAACCTTCAACCGGGGTGGTGTGGAGGACCGGACGATGGGCACTTGAGAACGGGCTCTCTCCACCGCCTCTGCGGCCGGTATCCGCGCCTTCACCGTGGGAAGACGAATGCTCGATTTCAACGCGGTCGCGGTCTGAACCACCTTGCCCGCCGCGTCCGTGACCACGACTGCGTCGCCGCCTACGACCGGCAGACCCCTATATGCTCGCTCGTAGGACACGTAGTTCAGTCCGCCGCCTCCGGACTGAACACGCGCGCGTGACAGCACGTCATCTCGTCCGATCCGCAACTCCGGCGATCTGGCGTCAACCAGCGCTTGCGCCGCCTGCACGCTCTTCAATGACGGTGCGGGGGAAGCCTGATTTTTGCCCGCGGCCGGCGTTTGGCTGAAGGCCGCCAAACTGACAGTCACAAGGATCCCGGCCAGGGTCAGCACGACCGGCCGTTGTTTGCATCGCAAAACGCTACACCCCTCATATGTGTGGATTTGACGACCTCTACGGATCGCCTACTTCAATACCTCATCGCGTGGCAGATTGCGCGCCAGCCGGTGGCGGAGGAATGCTGGGGGTTTGGCACATACTTGAACTGCCGACACCCGGCTCGTCGACCTGGACTTGGGGTGCCGGCGGCGGGCACGGGCCGTGGGCCGGGCTCGTGCTGTACGGGACATTGGCCCGGCAACCTCCACTTGCGTGACGCCCCACCGAGTCGGATCCGGCTGGGGATTGTCCAGATCGCTCACGGGCTACTCGCCTGAGCCGATTCTCCTTCCCGCCGGCGAAGCCAGTCTCTGGGAGCCGCGGCGACTTCGGCTTCGGCTGTTCTCCACCCCCTTGCGACTCGTGACCACCGGACGTCGCGCATCCTCGTACTCTCCCGGCAGTGGTTCTGGACGAGCACGACTCCTTAAGCCCCGCAACGGCTCGGAGATCCCCCGAACCCCTACTGACCGTCAACTGCCGGCCCCCATGAGCAGCACCCCCTGGAGCGTCGCCGACGTCCATCCGACGCGGCATCTGGGCCCACAGCACGCCCTCCATCAAGTCCGAACACTGAAAGGGCCTGCCAGAAGAACCGAGGGGCTGTCACGAAACGCCGAGGGCAGGATCCCACAACATTACATCGGGACGTTGGAGACGGTGCGAACGCGGAGCAGAGCACATGAGTCATGATACGTATTGACTGATCGTGCATCACAATGGAGTCTCTTACTGGCGACCAAGATTCATCTGTCGATGGGTCGTCGTCCAAGACCCAATCTTTCAAAGAGGTCCGTCATCGAATCGAACCCGAATTTTCGAAATTCTCGAGCCGAGGGCTGCAGCCATACGGATCATCATGCAGCCACAACTTCATCACCGTCTCTCAAAATAGCCATCTCAGCCAGTGATCCGCTTACCTGTGAGGGTGTCATCCGATACTTGCGCTCCCAACCACAAGTTCAGGTCCTTGGTGTTGATGGACATTCCGATGCGGACGTGACTGTCGTGCTGGCCGATGATGTCACCACCTCGACCCTGAATTCTGTGAGGCGAGCGTCCCTCGAAAGTGTAAAGCCTGAAATGCGCACCATTTTGGTGGCCAATGAAATTACTGAAGCTCAGTTGATGAATGCAATCCAGAATCGGGTGGTGAGTTTCCTCCCTAGGCGACAGTCCGAGATGCGGCATATTCTGTCGGCCGCCTTGAACGTCCGAGCTGGCCGAGCGCACCTTCCGGCAGCGTGGATTCGCGGGGTGATTGAAAATCTACGATCCGCACAGTCGGCTGAATTCGAGCGAAGTAGCTTCTCCAAGCGGGAGCTCGACATAGTCCTGCTGCTTGCCGAGGGCTGGACAACGGTAGAAATTGCCGACAAGCTCAGCTACTCGGAGCGTACTATCAAGAACTGCCTGCATGGAATGCTCACCCGACTCGACCTTCGCAGCCGAGCGCACGCGGTCGGTTACGCTGCCCGCCTTGGGGTGATTTGAGCTTGACCATACGACGCAAATGGGATCTTCATGTAAAATTCCGAATAAATCACGGGTATCTGCTAAGTGGGGGATGTTCCATAATTGCCGGATTGGGGGCTGGCAGGGACCCCTGACCCGTGAAATCAGGTGACATGCTTGGTGTCGTCACTGTAGTGGCCCATGTGCTCTCCCGCCTCCTCCATGGCCAGTGCATGCTCGACGGCTGTAACCAGGGTTTCCCTCACGGATATGCGGTCCCGCGCATCGCAATCGAGGACAGGTATCCGTGAATCAATGTCCAGCGCTGTGCGGACGGTTTCTGCGCGGTACGAGCGGGCGCCGGCGAATGTGTTCACAGCCACAACAAATGGCAGTCGGTGCCGCTCGAAATAGTCGACTGACGGGAAAGAGGTGGCGAGTCGTCGAGTGTCAGCCAGAACGATGGCACACAAGGCCCCCGCAGCCAATTCCTCCCACATGAACCAGAATCGATCCTGACCCGGTGTGCCAAAGAGGAAGACGCTCAACTTTTCGTTCAAAGTGATACGGCCGAAGTCCAGGGCAACGGTGGTATGTGTCTTCAGGCTCACGCCCTGAGTATCGTCGATTCCGATGCCCGAGCGTGTAAGACTTTCCTCTGTGTGAAAAGAATCGATCTCGCTGACCGCCGAGACCATCGTGGTTTTCCCTGCCCCGAAGCCCCCCGCCACGAGAATTTTGACCGCCTGAGGCATTTCTACTGTCAACATGGGTGCAGTGCCATCTTTCCGTCGCACTCCCGTCACACGCCTTTCGTGTCTGAACATTTCATCTCCGAATTCGGTGCGCCGCACCGCCCGCAGCATTTTGCATATGCTAGAAAGGAGCTACCAGGGTTATAGTGCACGTAGGCCCTTCAGTACCTCTCTAATGAGCCCAATGCTTGGTCGGTCGCCGGTTCGGGCGGACTCGCTGACTTGGACTGCACCCATTTCCAGGAGATCTCCTAGAAGTACCCGAACTACTCCCAAGGGCAGGTTTGTCCGGGCCGCGAGCTCCCCCACCGACAGGGGGTGTTGACATAGCCCCAGCAGAATCAAATGTTCGGGCTCAGCATGAATTTGCCCATGCAGGGACTCGACGAGGGCAACTACAAAGGTGACCAGCTCGAATAGGTTCTGGCGGACGCCCGTCCGCCCTCGCACCATGGCGTAAGGTCTGACGAGGGGTACGGACCCGTCCTCTATCCAATCGGCAGGCATCACGTCAACAACCGGGCACGGGCTTGCTCTCGCTGACCGCGGAAGTCAACCGACAAGTGTTGCCCGACACGGCCGACCAGCCGTGCCATCTCGTAGGCCACAATGCCGATGTCGGCCCCTTGAGGGGTGAGTACCGCCAGGCAGGCGTTCTCTCCGGCGGCACAGACGAAGAGATAGCCCATCTCCATCTCCACCACTGTCTGGCGGACTTCCCCCCCTCCGAAATGTCGACCAGTTCCCTTGGCGAGACTGTGAAATCCACTTGCGACTGCGGACAACTGGTGTGCTTGATCTCGGGCCAAGGCGCTGGAGGCCGCGAGTAGGAGCCCGTCGGACGAAAGCACGATGGCGTGCCCAACCTCGGGAACTCGCTGGACCATGTCATTGAGAAGCCAATCCAGGTTCGGCGTGACTTCCGTCGGAGTTGGGTGTGTCATCGAGTACCTTCCCTTTCTGGTGAATCGACGGATGGATGAGTGAGTTGATGGTGACCACCGTTGCGCAGGGACTCCCCCCACTCGAGGCGTCCACGAGCGCTGCCGGCCTGAAGGGCAGACATGAGCGAACGTGCCTGATCGGAACGGTTCCCCAACGCCTCGGATGCCTCCGGCTGCGTTGATTCGCCCCGAGGGAATGCCCGGGGTATGCCGGCATGACGGACTGAAGACTCGAGGTGAGCGAAAGAACCCGGGGGTGACGGGGGCTGCCACGGTTGGGCGTGATGCTGGGGCGTCGATCCGCTCCAGTCGAACGCTGGTGGTGAGGTGTCGAGGGAGCCGGTGACCTGCAGCTGCGGGGCGAGGTTGGCCTGACGAACCCGTCGCGGGAGACCGTCGACGGTTTCCGCATCGGAGCGATGAGCGTCTGCGTGATCCAAAGGGGGTGGCTGAGGCAACGCCGTCGAAGGAGCCGTTGCGGGAAGGAAGCTGGAAGGAGCCTCGACGTCCGGCACCTCCCGGAGGCGTGCCTGCATGGAGCCCGGTGCCGAGCCTGCGGAACCTTCGGCCACTGGCACAGTTTGTGGAAGTGGCTGTTCAGCGCCGAGAAGCTTCTCTTGCACCAGCCCGCGAGCATGCACCGTGTCCGAGTCTGGTGTCCGGGGTAGAGCTGGGGCACTAGCCGTGTGCGGTTCCCAATCCAGCAGGTGTTGTGGGATTAGCACAACGGCTGTTACACCTCCGTAGGGGGACTTCCTGAGCGTGACGGCAATCTTGTGTCGCTTGGCGAGTCGTCCAACCGTGGCCAAGCCAAGGCGAGTGCTGTCCAGCGCGCTGATGTCTACGTGCGAGTCGATCCGGGCATTCGCCTTTTCGATATCCTCAGCGTTCATGCCCAAGCCTCGGTCGTCGATCTCCAGCACCAGGCCGTTAGTCGCAATTCCCACGCTCACGCGAACCTGGCTGTCGTCCGGTGAGAAATTCTCGGCGTTCTCGATGAGTTCAGCCAGGAGGTGGACGACGTCAGCTACTGCTCGTCCGGCAATAGCGACGTCGGGGACTGGCAAGACCGTCACACGTTGATATTCTTCGGTTTCGGCAATCGCACCTCGAATTACGTCGACAGCCGGAACTGAATGTCGCCAAATACGACCGGTGGCTGAACCCGACACGATGATCAAACCCTCGGCGTAACGGCGCAGGCGGGTTGCTATTTGATCGAGACTGAACAAGTCACTCAGTCTTTGAGGATCTTCCTCTCGACGTTCGAGGGCGTCGAGGATGCCGAGTTGACGGTGCACGAGGGTCTGGCTACGGCGGGCGAGATTGACGTACACCTCATTGATGCCCCGATGCAATCGAACGTCCTCCACAGCGAGATCGACCGCGGTCGTCTGGAGGGCAAAGAAGGCATCTCCGAGTTGAGCCATCTCGCGGTTGACGAATTCCGGGCGAGTCATGTCGTCCTGGATGTCGACGGTCTCGCCACGGCGCAGTCGGCCAACGACGTCGCGGAGTTGGTCTTCGGTCAGGTTGCGCGCGGATTCGCTCAGACGGGCAACGTCACCAACTAGGGAGCGTCCAATGCGTACGGAGAGGATCACGGAGATGATCAGGGAAGCCAGCCCGAGCACTCCGGCTATGAGCAACTCCTTCAACGCGCGTTCTGCCGGCGGACCGGTAAGGGTGAAGACTACGGAGATGTTGTCGAGCGCAAGCTGATTACTTGCCGCCCATTGTGCATCGTAAGCGGTTCGCCACTGCGTGACGGAAAACGGGAGACTCCGTGCGTCAGTTCCTGCGGAAATGATCTGATCTTCCATTTTAGCCACCCGCTGCAGAGGCCCCCCCGGAGCAGCCAGTCTCTCGAAAGGCCCGCGCTGCGCCGCCGGCAAACTCTGCATCGCCAGGCGATTCAGATAGCGTGAGGCTCCGATGTTTTGCACAAGCACGGTGTGAATAGCGGGCGTCATCCGACCGGTAACCGCCACGGATGAGATCAGCGCGTCCTCCTGAGACAGGAAGTCGCTGGCCAAGGTGTGTGTGTACAAGGCCTGCCCGAAGCTCTGGGCTTTGCTGTCCGGGAGGAGGGTCATCGCATCGAAAGCCTCGGAGATCATGGCATTGAATTTGCTGTAGGCCTCCATCGCCTGAGCAAGGCTGATCCGATGGCTGTCGACTTGTTCACGCAGTTCGGTGATGCCGTGGAGAGCTTGTTGAGCGGCATCGATGTTCTTGCGCACTTGCGGGCTCGCGTCGCTGCGCACGTCCTCGTCATTGGCGTGTATCAGGAACTGCGCGAGTGCGGCATCGGTCGCATCACGGCTCCTGCTCAGAGTGGATGTGCGACCTTCGTATGACGATCGCCCCCGTGTATCGCTTTCGGGTGCCGGCCGCTTGGATGCGAGAAGGACCACACTGGTACGCCTCTCTGCTTGCAGGCTGATGAATACCTGCCCAAGGGGGCGTGCCAAGTGGTTTCCCATGGTGTCCACATGCGCGAGCGTGAGCGCGTTTCCCAATGATAGATAGGCGGCATATGACCACAGCACGGCAAGGGACAACAACGGAAGCAGTAGTAGAGCAGTGATCTTTCTGCGAATGGTCCAGTTGCGAGATCTCATGCGCTATCACTGTCTCCGCTTGCGAGGATCTACTGTCGGATCTTTTCCGATTAATTGTGAGGCCTTGTTAGCCTTTGGAGGTGGCGTAAGGCCTTGAATCGCCAGGCGATGTTAGCCATGTGGCTGGGCGTTGACGATTCCAGGTTGAGAATCTGGAGATCTTATACTCTTGCGATTTGCGGCCCGCTTCGGTGGCACGCGGCAACAGGAAAAGTGCAACGAGGCGGCCATCCGTATTTTGGCAGGAGATGGCAGAGTGCGTGCATTACCATCGAAGGATGCATACCCGAAACTAGGCGAAACGCTGCCTGTAGATTGAAACAGAAGAAGTGAACGTTGCGCTCTGTGAACGATCTTGAGTGGTCACGTGAGACGGCTGCAGCGTACAGGGGCGGTCATGATGCGCGTAGGGGACAGTTCCAAGAACCGTCGTCCACGACCTCTGATCCCCGGGAGCTCGAGACGTAACGAGGGGTGCTCGGGCTGGAAACGGAGGAGCGTCTGCGGTCGATTTGCGCCACGTCTGACCGTTTTTCGCGAATCTCACATGATAGGAGATTTACGTAATTGCAAACAGGAGGTGGTTGCGAGATGACACGTCCAGACGCAATGTCTATGTCGTTTGGGTAGGTGTTTTGCCCTTCCGTACTCGCTCGGACACGGGTTTCCGGCTTCGTCACGCGAAGTGGGTGTGGTTGCTCGAGCAGTCGCTCAACAGCCTGGAATCCAACGGGCCAGCCGCAGTAACTGCTGATCGCGGTCCTTCGGACGCCCGTGTGACGTGCTCAGGCGTACCGTCCTCGGACGGCCCCTGGTTCCCTCATCCACCGCCCGGCGAACCACGATGCTGCCGTACCACGCAGACAAACGCCCGCCAGGTGTTCGCGCTTGCCGACCACTGAATCCGCTCCGTTCCGTCGTGCGTCTCCAGTCAGGCGGCCTCGCGCGCCACCGACGACGACAGGTTCATCTCGACGGGGATTGTCGGCGACGGGTGAAAAATGGTTCTGGACCGTTCAGCGCCAGGGCCACGGGGCTCACTGAAACCGCGATCATGAACCGGCCATGGGTGATGTCCCCGAGGACCTGTGGTTCCACCAGGTCGAGGGTGTAGAGGTCGAAAGCACGATGCCGGACGGCGAGTTGACTGACATACGGGCTCGGACGGGTGTGGGGCAGGCTGCGTGTCCGGCGTGCGGAAACTGTCGTCCCGCGTGCACAGCCGGTACGTACGTCGACTCGCAGATAGTGCGGCCGGCGGTCGCTCGGTGCTGGTCGAGTTACATGTGCGGCGGCTCTGCTGCCATGAACGCACCTGCGGGCAAGCGACGTTCGCCGAGCAGTCGACGGGCTCACCTTCCGGCATGGGCGGCGAAGTACTGGTCTGCAGACCGTGCTCGAACGCCTAGCGGCAATGATGGCCGGTCGGGCCGGCGCCCGCGTGTCCCAGACCCTGACAGCCGGAGTGAGCAGGCCGACGTGCTGCGTCTGATCCGGCGACTGCCAGAGTCCGAAACCACGACGCCGCGGGTGCTGGGGGGTGGACGAATTTGAACCGGGCAAAGGGCACGACTACGGCACGATCCTGATCGGTGTCGAGACCCGTCAGCCAATCGACCTGCTCCCGGACCGCACAACATCGACGGTGGCTCGGCGGCTCGCAAATCACCCCGGCGTCGAAGTGATCTGCCGAGACCGCTCCGCCGCCTGTGTCGAGCGGGTGCGGTCGTTCTTTGCGCACAGTCAGCAGTAGGCGCTTCGGCTGGCCTGTCGGAATGCTCCCGGTGGGCTCGGTGATTCAGGCACTGTCGCGGATCTCGCCACCCGATTCCGTGGCTGGTGTCCAGGCCGAGGCCTGCATCTCGGGCGCGACCCCCTGATTGGCGTCGGTAATGGCGATGCAGACTGAGTGGGGCAGCCAGGTTCCCCGCTTGGTGATCCAGGCGATGAGCTTGTGGATGCCGCCGCCATAATTTGCAAGGGTAAGTGTGGTGTGTACGCCCATCGGCCTTCGGTAACCGGGCCAGATTGAGTCGGGCTGCAGTGAGTGTCGACGGCGGTGTCGGAGCTTGAGTTCCTGGCGATGGCGGCATCTTGGTTGCCTGGGACCGCCATGACCGCCACGCCGTGCATGTGAACCTGCCGTTCCGTGTCCGGAGCTGCCGCGGTGACGATTTTCCACACCTGGCTCATGCACGGTGGCACGAGAAGCGCGAGTCGCCGTTGGCCAGGGTTGACTGCCTGCGGTGAGGGTGCCGATCAGCCGCAACACGGTCGGGCCGGAGGCTACAGCTCCGAACACCGCGTGCTCGGCCAGCGGCATGCTTGCGTCGGCTGGGTACCTCGCCGGGTGCCATGGTGAGCGCGACACCCAACTGAAGCTTCGTTTGGGTCGTGCCCGGCCCGTCCCCAAGTCTCACCAGCTGAGGTCAGCTGCAGTCGTCGCTTCGTCGATCAGGCCTCGGGTGTGCGCACTTGTGAGAGTGGGAGACTGGCGATGCCGCCGTAGGCCAGATTGGGGACCTCGTTCGTGAATTGCGCATAGGGGGTGAATTCAGTTGGAAGCCGAGCCGCTCTTCCATTCCTGCCAGGACATGTTCCAGCCGTTGAGTCCGTTGTCCGGGGCGATCGTGCGGTCGTGGGAGTTCTTGACGACGACGACGTCGCCGATGAGGGAGTGGTTGTAGAACCACGCCGCGTCCTGCCCCGAATCTCCGCCGCCGCGGACGTCGTTCAGTCCCACGCAGCCGTGGCTCACGTTGGAGTTGCCGAAAACGGAGTCCGGCGCCCAGTAGTTGCCGTGGATGAACGTGCCGGAGGTCGACAGCCGCATCGCGTGCGGGACGTCGGGGATGTCGTACTCCCCCGCGTATCCCACGGTGGCTCCGTCCATCCGGGTCGAGACGAACTTCTGGGAGATCACCATCTGCCCGTTGTACGTGGTGCTCCCGGGCGCGCCGGAGGTGATCTGGACCGTGCGGACGACTTGGCCGTCACGGATGACACGCATGGTGTGCGCGGCGGCGTCGACGGTGGAGACCTGGCGGCGGCCGACGGTGAAGCGGACGGTCTTGTCCTGGGTCCCGTAGGCGCCCGCGGCGCCCTTCACCCCGTCCAGGCGCAGGCTCAGGGTGACCTTGGCGTGCGCCTTCCAGTACGTCCGCGGGCGCAGGTCCAGGCGCTGGTCGCCGAACCAGTGGCCCACCACCTCCTGGCCGCTGTCGCTGGTGACGCGTATGCCGCGTTCCACGGCCTTCTTGTCGGCGACCGGCTTGTTGAAGGTCAGGGACACGGGCATGCCGACACCGACGGTCGAGCCGTCCTCGGGGGTGAATGTGCCGATCAGGCGCTGGTCCTTCGCGAGCGTGGTGAAGGACAGACGGCGGGTCTGCGTGCGGCCGCCCTCGTCCGCGGCGCGGACGACGAGACGGTACGAGGTGCCGTAGGCCAGGGCGGCGTCCGGGGACCAGCGGCGGTGGTCGCCGGCCGCCGTCCCCCGCACCGCCTGTCCTCCCGCGGTGGTGAGGGTGACGGACGAGATCCTTCCCCCGGAGACCTCGACATCGCCCGCGCTGCGTAT